>JAEWJO010000803.1 GCA_023386455.1 Pseudomonadota bacterium
GACCATGGCCGGGACGGTGCCGAGCCAGAACGCGAGCATGACGAGCGCGCCGGTCGACGCGTGCGCGGTGCTGCCCGCCGTGACGACGAATGCCCAGAGCCAGCCGCATGGGATGAGCCCGGTCAGCGTTCCCATGAGCCACGCGCGCGTCCGCGGCTTGTGCGCCTTCAGCTGGACGAGCGCGGACGAGAATGCCGTCCGCTTCGGCGTGCGCTCCCGCGCGCGCCAGCGTATGCCGAGCGCACGCGCCGCGTGAACGAGCCCGACCGCGAGCACCGCGCCGCCCGCCGCGAGCGTCGCGATCCGCTGGATCCCGCCGAGCCGCCCCGCGAGATCGAGCGCTCCGCCGACGAGACCGGCAAGTGCGCCGAGGACGGCGTACGTCGTCAGCCGGCCGAGCGAGTGCGCGAAAGCGAGGCGCACCGAGCGCGCCCCACCGTGCAGGCCGACGAGCGGTCCGCACATCGCGACACAGTGCAGGCTCCCGAGCGCGCTCGTCGCGACGATGCCGGCGAGGAGGGCAGGGCTCATCGCGCCTCGATCGTCCCGTACGACGGCAGGACCTGTGACTGGTCGCGGCTGTTCGCGACGACGACGAGCACGACCGCGGCGATGACGTTGACCGCGAGCAGGGCGATGATCGCGAGGATCCACTTCGTGCCGGGTTTCATCTCGCTCCTCCATCGGGGCCGAGCAGCGTCACGGTGACGATGCGACTGAACCCGTCGGTGTCGTGAATCTTCAGGTACGCGCGGCGCTTGCCGGCGACGAACGAGCTGCGTGCGACGTCGACGAACAGCGGCACCTCGAGCGACTTGCGAGGCGCCAGCTCGTAGGACGCCTGCGCGCGCAGCGACGCGTCGGGCGTGTCGACGAGGACGATGAAGTACTTCTTCGGGATGTCGGTGCCGTTCTCGAGCTTGATCCGGGCCTGCGCGGAGATCGATCCGTCGGGCAGCTCGACGAAGCTCGGCCCGGTGATGCGCTCGACCCACACCTCGGTGCCGGTTCGGCTCGCGACGAAGAACGCGAGCGCCGCGGCCGACAGCACGAGCAGCGCCGGATAGACGATCGTGCGAACGCGCAGCAGCTTGCGCGGCTTGCCGGCGAGCTCGTCCTGCGACGTGTAACGGATGAGGCCGCGCTTGCGGTCGAGCTTGTCCATCACCGCGTCGCAGGCGTCGATGCACTGGGCGCAGCCGATGCACTCCATCTGCAGACCGTTGCGGATGTCGATGCCGGTCGGGCACACCGTGACGCACGCGCCGCAGTCGACGCAATCGCCGGCGGTCTCGAGGACGGGCAGCTTCTTCTTCTTGGCGCGCGGCTCGCCGCGGCCGCCGTCGTAGCCGACGATCAGCGACTGCCGGTCGAGCAGCACCGACTGCAGCCGGCCATACGGACACGCGACGATGCACATCTGCTCGCGGAACCAGCCGAAGTCGAACAGCATGAGGCCGGCGACGCCGAACACGACCGCAAACCCGACCGGATGCTCGAGCGGCGAGCCGAACACCCAGGTCTCGAGCCGGTCCGTGCCGACGAAGTAGGCGAGGAATACGTTCGACAGCGCGAACGCGAGTGCCGCGAACAGAGTCCACTTGAAGATCTTGCGCGCGCGGCTCGTGCGCTGGCCGCGATGGCCCTCGAGCCAGCGCTCGATCGGCCGGAACAGGAGCTCGAGATACACCGTCTGCGGGCACCCCCAGCCGCACCACACGCGGCCCCACAGTGCGGTCACGAGGAACACCGCGACCGCGATCGTGATGCCGACGAGCGCGAGCGCGAAGCCGTCGCTCGGCCGGAACACGAGGCCGAAGAAGTCGAGCTGGCGGTCGACGAGATCGATCAGGAACGCCGGCCGGCCACCGATGCGCAGGCGTGGCAACACCACGAACAGCGCGATCAGCGCGTAGCCGACGATCTTGCGGCCGCGCAGGAAGCGACCGTTCGCCGGCTTGGGCTGGATCCAGTGCCGGCTCCCGTCGCGGTTGAGCGTCGACAGGACGCGTTCGGGGGCGAGGTTCGTCGTCATGGTGCCTTGAAGGGATCGACCGGGTGGCCCTGCGGCTCCTTGCCGGGGATGTTCGTGTGGCGCAGCGTGATCACGAACGCCGAGGCCGCGAGCACGTCCGTCGCCGGCATCTGCTCGCCCCACGCGAGCATCGCGGTGCCCGGCGCCCCGTTGCTGACGGTGTTGTAGATGTCCATGCGGGTCGAGCCGTGGATCTGGAAGTCGTCGGTCAGGTTCGGACCGATCAGGCCGTGGCCGTCCTCGGTGTGGCAGCTCGCGCAGCGCGTCTTGAAGATCTGCTTGCCGTGCTCGACGGTCTTCGGATCGCGCGACTCGCGGGCGAGCGTCGCCTCGTCGACGTTTGCGGCCTCCGCGGCTTCGCGCAGCGCCTTCTTGCCGTTGTACTCGGCGAGCTCTCTCTGGTACGCGCGCTCGGGCGTTCCGCCCCACGGCGCGACGTGGAACCACACCCAGTAGCCCCCGGCGAACACGATCGAGGCCCAGAACACGGTGAGCCACCAGCCGGGCATCGGGTTGTCGTACTCCTGGATGCCGTCGTAGGCGTGATCCATGAGCGGTGCGTCCTCGGTCGTCTTCTCGGCGACGCCGGACTCGGCGGTCGGGATGAGTGTCATGGGCGGTCTCCCGCGTCGTCGGCGAGGGGTAGCTGCGCGGCGGCGGCGTGCTCGGCCGCGCGACGCTTGCCGCCGTGGCGGATCGCGACCGCGGCGAACACCGCGACGAACAGCACGAGTGCGAGCTCGGTGAAGTGGGTCGGTGTCAGCGCAGACACCAGCTCGGAAAGCCGGATCACTGGATACCTCCTTGCGTGCTCGTGCGGATGTCGATGCCGAGCCGTTGCATGTACGCGATGAGCGCCATCACCTCCTTGCTCTCCGTCCCCGCGGGACCGCCTT
Organism: Pseudomonadota bacterium; assembly: GCA_023386455.1. Lineage (GTDB taxonomy): Bacteria > Myxococcota_A > Polyangia > Haliangiales > Haliangiaceae > JABFXX01. The sequence goes on from JAEWJO010000803.1 coordinate 2,932, forward strand.
CGGTCCGGAGCTCGTCGGCGAGGTGGCGCGCCTGATCGCGTGCCAGCTGCGCGCCGTGATCGAGCGCCTGCTTGCCGTACGGGACGCCGAGCATCGCCATCGCGTCGACGCGGCGCTGGATGACGTCCCAGTCGATGTCGTCGCGGAGCAGGTGCGGGTAGCTCGGCATGATCGAGCCCGGCGACGTGGTGCGCGGGTTCTCGAAGTGACGGTAGTGCCACAGCTCGTCGCGGCGTCCGCCCTCGCGCGCGAGGTCTGGCCCCGTGCGCTTGCTGCCCCACTGGAACGGATGGTCGTAGACGAACTCGCCGGGCCGCGAGTACTCGGCCGGCTTGCCGTTCATGCCGTAGCGGACCGTCTCGTCGAGGAACGGCCGCACCATCTGCGAGTGGCAGTTGTAGCAACCCTCGCGGATGTAGATGTCGCGGCCGTAGAGCTCGAGCGGCGTGTACGGCTTGACGCTCGCGATGCGCGGCACGTTGTCGCCGATGAGGAACGTCGGCAGGATCTCGAACAGCGACGCGACGATGACCGCGAGCGTGACGAGCACGGTGAACAGCGCCGGCAGGCCCTCCCACCGGCGGTGCCAGTGCGCCTTCGCCTCGGACGCCGCGGCCTTCACCTCGCGGATCATCGGCGGCACGCTGACCTCGACCTCCTCGTACGTCGCCGGGCGCGCCTGCCACGTGCGGAAGATGTTGTAGGCGCCGATGCCGAGGCCGGTGATGTAGAGCGCCCCGCCGACCGCGCGCATCCAGTACATCGGCACGATGCGCGTCACGGTCTCGAGGAAGTCGGGATACATGAGGCGGCCCGTGTGATCGAACGCGCGCCACATGAGGCCCTGCGTGATGCCCGCCGCCCACATCGCGACGACGTAGATGACGATGCCGACCGTCGCGACCCAGAAGTGCGTCGTCGCGAGCTTCTTCGAGTAGAGCTTCGTCTGATACAGGCGCGGGACGAGCCAGTAGATCATTCCGAACACCATGAAACCGACCCAGCCGAGCGCGCCGCCGTGGACGTGCGCGATGTTCCAGTCGGTGTAGTGCGACAGCGCGTTGACGCTCTTCACCGAGAGCATCGGTCCCTCGAACGTCGACATGCCGTAGAACGTGATGCCGACGACGAAGAACTTGAGGACGGGATCCTCGGCGACGCGGTTCCACGCGCCGCGCAGCGTGAGCAGGCCGTTCAGCATGCCGCCCCACGACGGCATCCACAGCATGACGCTGAAGATCATGCCGAGGGTCGAAGCCCACTGCGGCAACGCCGTGTAGTGCAGGTGGTGCGGGCCCGCCCAGATGTAGATGAAGACGAGCGACCAGAAGTGGAGGATCGACAGCCGGTAGCTGAACACCGGCCGCTCCGCCGCCTTCGGCAGGAAGTAGTACATGAGCCCGAGGAACGGCGTCGTGAGCACGAACGCGACCGCGTTGTGGCCGTACCACCACTGCATGAACGCGTCCTGCACGCCGGCGTAGAGCGAGTAGCTCTTGAACATCCCCGCCGGGATCGCGAGGTTGTTGAAGATGTGGAGGACCGCGATCGTGATGATCGAGGCGATGTAGAACCACAGCGCGACGTAGAGGTGCTTCTCGCGGCGGTTGCGGACCATCGCGAAGAAGTTCACGGCGAACGCGACCCACACGACCGCGATCGCGAGGTCGATCGGCCACTCGAGCTCCGCGTACTCCTTCGCCTGGGTGAAGCCGAGCGGCAGCGTGATCGCCGCGCCGACGATGATCGCCTGCCAGCCCCAGAAGTGAAACTTCGAGAGCCACTCGACCGGCCTCGCCTTCAGCAGGCGCTGCGACGAGTAGTACACGGCGGCGAAGATGCCGTTGCCCGCGAATGCGAAGATCACCGCGTTCGTGTGAAGCGGGCGCAGCCGGCCGAACGTGAAGTACGGCGCCGCGTTGAGGCTCGGCAGCGCGAGCTGGAGCGCGCACCACAGACCGACGAGCATGCCCACGGCACCCCACACGATCGTGGCGGTGACGAACTTGCGGACGATCGCATCGTCGTAGCGAAGACTGGCGTTCGACATCGACCGCGCTCCATCGCAACCCGCGTGCCGCGCGTACGGCTCCTCCCGTACGAATCGCGCGCAACTCCTGCGCGCATCGAGGTGTGCGCTGCAACCGCTGCGGGAGTTTGCCTCGGATCGTGCGATCTCGCGTGGCACGGCCGGTGCTCTCACGCGGCGTCATGAAGAAGCCGAAAGACCCGTGGGCCATCCCGCTCGAGGTGATCCTGTGGACGACCTACAGCGTCGGCCTGATCATGGTGATGGTCGTGGTGCTGATGAACTAGGTGCCGAGCACTTCGTTCAGCGCGTCGAGCAGCTCGTCGATCTTCACGGGCTTCGTCAGGTAGCGATAGAACCCGGCCTCGCGCGCACGACTCGTATCGCGCGCCATCGCGGCCGCGCTGAGCGCGATCACCGGGATCCGCGCGGTCTCGGGCCAGCTCTTCAGCAGCTTGACCGCATCGAACCCGCTCATGCCGGGCAGGTTGATGTCCATGATCACGGCGGCGGGCTGCTGCGCGCGGACGATCTCGAGACCGATCTCCGCGGTCGGTGCGGTCAGCAGCTCGACGGCAGGCAGGTCCGACATGAGCTCGCGCATGAACGCGATGTTCGACGGGTTGTCCTCGACGTAGACGATCCGGTGCGCGGAGGGAGCCCCCGCGAGCGCCGAGCCCTCGGCGATGTGTGGCTTCGCGGCCGCGGCGTCGTCCGACTTCGCGACGTGGACCGGAACATCGACCCAGAACTGCGAGCCTTTGCCTTCCTCGCTCGCGAACCCGACCGAGCCCTGCATCAGCTCGGCGAGCCGCTTGCTGATCGACAGGCCGATGCCCGTGCCCTCGATCGGTCCGGTCTCCTGGCCCGCGCGCTGGAACGGCTCGAAGATCCTGTCGCGCTTGTCGGTCGGGATTCCCATCCCGTCGTCGACGACGGTGAGCCGCACGTGCGAGTGCACGCGCGCGCTCCTGAACACGACGTGGCCGCCGGGGCGGTTGTACTTGATCGCGTTCGACCCGTAGTTCATCAGGATCTGCGCGAGTCGCGTCCGATCCGCGATGACCTCGGGGACGCCGGCGATCTCCGAGACGAGATCGACGCCCGCGCGTTGCGCCATTGGCTCGAGCGTCGTCAGGACCTCGGCGACCATCTCGTCGACCCGCACGGGCTCGTTCGAGATCGCGACGCGTCCGGCCTCGATGCGGGCGAGGTCGAGCACCTCGTCGATGAGGCGCAGGAGGTGCTCGCCGCCGGACAGCACGTGGCCGAGCCGGTCGAGCTGGCGGTCGCTGAGCGGTTGCTTGCGATCGCGCTGGAGCAGCTGCGCGAACCCGAGGATCGCGTTCAGCGGCGTGCGCAGCTCGTGGCTCATCGAGGCGAGGAACTCGCTCTTCGCGGCGCTGGCAGCCTCCGCCTGCTGGCGCGCGCGGCTGAGCTCCTCCGCGCGCAGGATGTCGTCGGTGATGTCGACGATCAGCGATACCGTGCCATGCTCCGCCGTCGCGCGATCGGTGACGCGAAGCATCCGGCCGGTGCGCGTGCGCAGCTCGAGCGAGCCGGCGGGTTCGCGGTGATAGTCGACCCAGCGCTGCCGGAGGTCGGCGGCGGGCTCGGAGCCCGGATCGATCAGCGGCAGGATCGCGTCGGCAAGCTCGTCGAACCGGCGGCCGACGACCGCGCCCGCGACGGACGCACCGACGAGCTGGCGGAACGAGCTGTTGACGAGGACCACCCGGTCCTCCTCGTCGTAGAGCGAGAACGCGTCCTGGATACTGTCGACCGAGGACAGGAGATAGGCGTTCGCGCGGCGGGCCTCGTCCTCGATGCGCTTGCGATCGCTGACGTCGCGGATCGCGGCCGAGAACAGCGTCCCCTGATCGACCTGGATCGGCGAGAGGCTGATCTCGACGGGGAACTCGGTGCCGTCCTTGCGCCGGCCCGACAGCTCGAGGCCGGTGCCCATCGGTCGCGACCGCGGTGCGCCGGTGTAGCCGCGGACGTGCGCGGGGTGGCGGCCGCGCAGCCGCTCGGGGATCAGGATCTCGATCGGCTTGCCGAGCAGGTCCGCGCGCGCGTAGCCGAACATCCGCTCGGTCTGCGCGTTGACGAGCATGATCGCGCCTTCGCGATCGCAGACGATGATGCCATCGGGCGCGGACTCGACGAGCTCGCGAAAGCGCAGCTCGGCGTCGGGGGACGTTTCACGCAGCATCGAACCTCACGACGAAGATGGTCCCGGGTTTCGCGTCCTCGATCCAGATCGAGCCGCCCTGGGCGGCGGTCGCCGCCTTGCAGAATGCCAGGCCGAGCCCGTGCCCCGCGCGAGCCGTCGTGCCGCGGACGAAGCGCTCGAACACCTGCGCGCGCAGCTCCTCGGGAATCCCGGCACCTGAATCGGCGATGCGGATCTCGACGGCACCATCGGCCGACGATGCGGTCACGCGCACGACGCTGTCCTCGGGGGCGTGACGGATCGCGTTGTCGACGATGTTCTCGATCACGCGCCGGACGAGGTCGGGATCGCCCTTGACGGCGATCGACGGGACCTCGACCGCGAGCGTGACGTTCGTCGCGCGCGCGCGCACGTCCATCGCCGTGATGATCTCGGTGACGAGCGACGGCAGGGCGACCGCGTCGAGCTTCGGCGCGAGGCCGCCCTCGTCATCCTTGCTGAGGTCGAGCAGGTTGCCGATCATCCGCGACAGCGCACGCGTATCGGACTGGATCTGCGCGGCCGCGCCACGGCTCCGCTCGGTCGCCCCTGGATCGCGCGAGACCCGCTGCGCGTTGAGCTCGATCGCGTGGACCGGGTTCTTGAGGTCGTGGACGAGGAACGCGATCAGCTGCTCGCGCTGGAGCTGCAGCCGCATGACGTCGTCGCGCTGCTTGCGGATCAGCTCGTAGAGCTCGGCGCGCTCGGCCGCGATCCGCCGCAGCTTCATCGCGGCCTCGACGCGCATCACCAGCTCGTTCGGCCGGAACGGCTTCGTGATGTAGTCATCGCCGCCGGCGAGCTTCGCGCGATCGAACGTGTCGACGTCGCGCTGCGCGGTGACGAACAGGATCGGGACGTCGGCTCCCCCGGGCAGGGCGCGCATTCGCTGGCACGCGACCAGGCCGTCCATCCCGGGCATCCGCACGTCGAGCAGGACGCAGTCCGGCTGCTGGCGCTCGAACGCGGCGATGCCGGCCTCTCCGGTCGGGGCGAGGACGACACGATATCCCTCGTCCTCGAGCGTGGCTTCGGCGAGGGCGCGGTTGTCCGCGTTGTCGTCCACCACCAGCACGACCGGCTCGGCCATACGGCGCGGACCATAGCAGACGCAGATTGCACCGCGTGTTTGCCCGTATACGCAGTGGCTGCGCGTTCCGACGCCGTATTGCAGGCACGTCGACTGCAGCTCGAGCCGCTTGCCACCGCGTTCTCGAAGTTGCGCAATTCCTGCAGGCCATTGCGGGCCGACGCAGGTTTTGCGGATTTCGTTGTGTAACTACTTGGTTTCTGCTGGCACGATCGTCGCTAGGGAGACCTATATGGCGCGCACTGGACGGATTCTGGTCGTCGACGACGAGGCAAATGCGAGGACGGCGCTCGCGGAGCTTCTCCGAGACGAGGGGTACGAGGTGGAGACCGCGGCCGACGCGTTCAAGGCGCTCGGCAAGTTCGAGTCGTTCTCTCCGCACGTCGTGATCACGGATCTGAAGATGCCGGGGATGGACGGCATCGATCTGGTCAAGAAGGTGCGCGCGGCCGACGAGTCGGTCGGCGTCATCGTGATGACCGCGTTCGGCGCGGTCGAGTCGGCGATCGAGGCGATGCGCGCCGGCGCCGCCGAGTACCTGACGAAGCCGGTGAACTTCGAGGAGCTCCTCGTCGTCATGGGCAAGGTGCTCGAGCAGCAGGAGCTGCGGCGCGAGACGCGCCAGCTGCGCCAGCGAGTCCGCGACCGCGTCGCGCCCGGGAACATCGTCGGCCAGAGCCCGCCGATGCAGCGCGTGTTCGAGGTCGTCGATCAGGTCGCGCCGAGCCGCGCGACCGTCCTCATCACCGGCGAGAGCGGCACCGGCAAGGAGCTCGTCGCGAACGCGATCCACCAGCGCTCGCCGCGGGTCGGCGGCCCGTTCGTCAAGCTGCACTGCGCGGCCCTCGCCGAGTCCCTGCTCGAGAGCGAGCTGTTCGGTCACGAGAAGGGCTCGTTCACCGGCGCGATGGCGCGCAAGGATGGGCGGTTCTCGCTCGCCGATGGCGGCACCCTGTTCCTCGACGAGATCGGCGAGATCTCGCCGGCGATCCAGGTCAAGCTCCTGCGGTTTCTCCAGGAGCACGAGTTCGAGCGTGTCGGCGGCACGCAGACGCTGAAGGTCGACGTCCGCGTCATCGCGGCGACGAACCGCAAGCTCGAGGAAGAGGTCGCGAAGGGCCGGTTCCGCGAGGATCTCTACTACCGCCTGAATGTCGTCGCGATCGAGATGCCGCCGTTGCGCGATCGTCGCTCCGACGTGCCGGTGCTCGCCAAGTTCTTCCTCGATCGCTACGCGAAGGAGAACGGCAAGGAGCTCGCCGCGTTCTCGCCGCAGACGATGGAGCTGATGATGGCGTACGACTGGCCGGGCAACGTGCGCGAGCTCGAGAACGCCGTCGAGCGCGCGGTCGTGCTCGCCACCGGTAGCCAGATCGAGCCGGGCAACCTGCCGGCGAACATCCGGCCCCGGTTCACGCCGCAGGGGATGCCGCCGATTCCGGGGTCGACGCTCGTCGAGCTCGAGCGCTACGCGATCATGGAGACGCTGAAGGCGACCGGCGGCTCGACGTCGAAGGCGGCGGAGATGCTCGGCATCAGCGTCCGGACGATCCAGTACCGCATGCACCAGTACAACGAGGCGCCGCGGTCGGACGTCTCGGTCGTCGCGAAACAGGCGCGTCAGGGGTCCGGCAAGTCGTGACCTTGCTCGAGGAGTTGCTCGCGTACGTCGACCTCGACGACGCGGATCGCGTCCGCCTGCACGCGCTCCACGAGCGACTCGCGCCGAGCTTCCCGGCGATCGCCGACCGGTTCTACGAGGTCATCAACGCGAGCCCCGGCGCGCGCAGGGTCCTGACGGGACCGGCGCAGGTCGAGCGCCTGCACGGCACGCTCGTCGACTGGATGTCGACCGGCCTGCTCGGCCCGTACGACGAGCGGTTCTACGAGAAGCGGTCGCGGATCGGCCGCCGGCACGTCGTCATCGGCCTCGAGCATCACTACATGTTCTCGTCGATGAATACCGTGCGGACCGCGTACCACGACCGGATCGGCGAGCTCTATCCGCCCGGCGAGGCGCTCGCGGTCATCCGGTCGGTCAACAAGCTGCTCGACATCGAGCTCGCGATCATGGTCGAGCACTACCACCTGGACTCCGAGGAGCGCCTGATCGCGCGCGAGCGGACGATCCAGGCCGATCGAGTCCTCGCGCTCCAGACGATGTCCGCGGGGCTCGCGCACGAGCTGCGCAACCCGCTCAATGCCGCGAAGCTCCAGCTCGAGCTGCTCGAGCGCCGGCTGCGCAAGCAGACCAACGAGCCGCGCTTGACCGAGCCCGCGCAGCTCGCCCAGAGCGAGATCCAGCGGCTATCGAACCTGCTCGGCGACTTCCTCGCGTTCGCGCGGCCACCCGAGCTCAACCCGGAGCGTCACGACGTCGCCGCGATCGTCCGCCAGGTCGTCGAGCTCGAGCGACTCGGCGCCGAGCGCAAGGGGGCAACGCTCACGGTCGCGGGGAGCCCGCACGAGCTCCACGCCGACGTCGACGCGCCGAAGCTCCACCAGATCCTGCTCAACCTCGTTCGCAACGCGATCGAGGCGGTCCCGTCGGGTGGTCACGTCGCGGTCGAGCTGTCGGCGCTGCCGACGTCGTTCAAGCTGCGCGTCGCCGACGACGGCCCGGGCATTCCCGAGCTCGTCCGCCAGCGGATCTTCGAGCCGTTCTTCTCGACGAAGGAGGGCGGCACCGGCCTCGGCATGTCGATCGTGCACAGCCTCGTCACGCTGCACGGCGGCATGGTCGAGCTCGACACGAGCCCGCGCGGCACGCGGTTCGATATCTCGATCCCGCTGCGTGCCTGAGCGCTACGACTGGCGCATCCCGGGAAGCCCGTCGTTCTCGACGAGCCAGCGCACGATGTCCTTCGCGGAGACGACGCCGATCAGGATCCCGTCGCACGACACGATCATGACGTGATGGAGGTCCTCCATCGTCATGAGGCTCGCCGCGTGGGCGATCGTCGCGCGCTCGTCGAGCGTCAGCGCGAGCGGCATCATCACGTCGTTGGCGACCTTGAACGTCCACTCGGTCGCGAGCCCGGCGAGCTGCTCGACGAGATCCGACTTCGTCACGATCCCTTGCGGGTGACCGTGATGGTCGATGATCGGAATGCAGCCGACGTGCTCGTCGAGGAACAGCCGCGTGAGCGCGAGCAGCGGCAGGTCGGGATACGCACAGACGAGGCGTCGAGACATGATCGCGGTCACCGGCACGCCGTCGGCGATCGTCGCTCGCCGGGGTGGGGCGGCTGGCTCGTCGTGTCCGCACGGGCCGATATCGCGGACCCGCAACGTTCCATGCCCGTCGTAGACGCGTTGTGTCGTCGCCATGGCTGCCTCCACTTGAGGTAAGAGCAAGCCGCGGGCCGGCGCATACCGGGATTTCCGCACCGTGATCGCGCAGCGTCTGCACCGATCCGGCGATCGACCTCGTCGTTTGCGCGATCCGTCCTCGGTGCACCAGCAATCCGCTGGCTCGCACGGTGCAATTCGACGTGGGCATGCATACACCTGTCGAGATCACGTTCCGCGCGATGGAGCCGAGCCCCGCGATGGAGACCGCGGTGCAGAAGTGGGTCGAGCGCCTGGAGCAATCCTACGATCGGATCGAGCGCTGCGCCGTCGTCGTCGAGCAGCCGCACCATCATCATCGCCAGGGCAACCGGTTCCACGTCCACGTCTACGTGACCGTGCCCGACCGGACGATCACGATCACGCGCGATCCGGCCGCCGATCAGACGCACGAGAACGCGTTCGCCGCGCTCGATGATGCGTTTCGTGCGGCGCGCCGCCAGCTCCAGGACCACGCGCGCATCCTGCGCGGCGAGGTCAAGGCTCACGGCTGAGCGCGCGGGTCAGTGCGAGGCGCGGTGCGTCGCCGCAGCCTCGAGATCGTGCGCGGTGCGCCGGTGCAGCTCGCCGACGAGCGCGGCATCGCGGACGATGATCGACAGCGTGACGCCTTCGGCATCGCCGCGCGCGTCGAATGCCAGGCCGGGGAGGTCGAGCGGGCAATCGTCCATGCCGGCGGGCGCGAGCATCATCCACGCGCGATGACAGCGCAGCTCGGCGAGGAGCGCATCGGGCTTCGTCGTCGGAGACATGTAGACGATGACGCCGGTCGTCGTGTTCCAGCCGCCGAGGCCGTAGCGCTGCAGCGGCGAGACCGAGACGTCGCTCGCGCTGCGCGGCCCGCACGCCTCGTCGAACGCGGCCTGCAGCTGTGCTGCCTTCGTGCGGTGGATCTCGGCCATCCGCTCCTGCTCCGCGGCCGAGTCCCACGACCGGAACCACGCGATGTTGTGCCCCGACGCGGTGCCGGCGGCGAACGTGTCGGGCCAGCGCGCGTCATCCTTCGCACGCTGCTCGTTCTGACGCGCGGCATCGAGGTGATCGGTCGCGCGCATTCCACGCGGCCCGCCCGTGGGCGGAACGGGCTGCGTCGTCGCGCATCCCGCGAGGAGGGCGAGCGCGAGGCGGCGCATCACACGACCTCGTGGCTCGCGCGAGGTCGGCGTTGCTCGGCATCGCGAGCACACCTCGCGCAGAGGGTCACCTCGGGCAGGAGGGCCAGACGCGCGGACGCGATCGTGGCATCACACGCGACGCACACGCCGTACGAGCCCTGGTCGAGCCGGGACAGCGCGCCGATGACCTGCTCGAGCGCGATCGCGTCCGCCTCGCTCATGAGGTCGAGGACGCGCGCATCCCACTGACCGGTCGCCGTGTCGATGACGTCCGCCGAGTGATCGGCGAGCTCCTCCTCGACGCGATCGAGGGTCGCGCGATAGCGATGTTGCAAGCCGATGCGACGAGACTCCAGGCGCTCGCGGATCGCGCGAGCGTCGCCACCATGGTTTCGCATGGTGAGGCAGGACTGCACGGTTCGCACCACGGCAAGTCCCCGGATCGCTGGAGCGTTCTGCGCAGCGCTTGCGAATGCCCTCCGTGGCGCGCACCGAATGCGCGAACGACCCGCGGGAATCCCGGTACGCGAGTTGCTGCACCGTGGAGCATGCGGTCGCGTCATCCGTTCGCCGTCCAGGCCGCGATCCCGGTCGCGCTCCTCCTCGCCGTCATGTCGCTCGGTGGACTTCTCGTTCCAGCGACGTACGCCCTCGAGACGCCGGCGTGGATCGATCAGGCCGTCGGCCAGGACTGGTTCGATCTGATCGTCGTCGTGCCGTGGCTCGCGATCTGCGGCATCGCCGCGCGCGGCGGCTCGTATCGCTGGGGCGTGCTGCTCGCCGGGTCGTACGCGTACACGGTGTACGAGGGCGTGATCTACGCGTTCGCGGTCCACTTCAACGGGTTCTTCCTCGTCTACTGCGCGACGCTCGGCCTTGCCGCATTCGGCCTGATCTCGCAGCTCGGCGTCCTCGGCCAGCGCGGCGTCAGCATCCCGAGACGCCCGGCGCGGATCGCGGCCGCGTTCCTGTGCGGTACCGGCATCGTGTTCGCGCTGCTCTGGCTCGCCGACGTCGTTCCTGCATCACTTCGCGGACGCGCATCGCCTGCGCTCGTCGAGGTCGGCCTGTTCACGAATCCGGTGCACGTGCTCGATCTGTCGTTCGTCCTGCCGGCGTTCCTCGTCACCGGCGTGCTGCTGTGGCGCCGCCAGGCGGCCGGCTTTCTCTACGCGCCCGTCCTGCTCGCGTTCGGTGCCGTGATGGCCGCCTCGATCGCCGGCATGATGGTCGCGATCCGGATCGGCGGCGGCGTCGCGCCGTCCGCGGTCATCGGGCTCATGCTGGCGCTCGCTCTCGGCGCGATCGCGGCGTTCGTCGCGACCGCTCGCAAGCTCGTCGGCGCCGAGTCGTAGCGAGCCGTGCGCAATGTATGCGCATGGAGGACCGCCGCAATTGCACCTACTTGCTAGCCAGACGCAAGATTTGCGTACCGTTGCGCGTACTATCCGGATGTTACGCGGGTACGGGGGTTGCTGTAGTCGCCAGGCATGTCGAGAAGTTGGTGGCTGCTAGCAAGTGCTCTTCTGTTCGTGGGCTGCGATCGCGATGCCGGTTCTTCGTCCGCGCAGAGCCGTGCCGTCGCGCCGTCGCCCGATATCAACAGCACCCCGGACCCCGATCGTCCGATCACCGCGCAGCTGACGCAGGCGCCGGAGGTTCCACCGCGGATCTTCCGCGAGCATCCGGCGCACGTGATCGTCGACCTCGAGGTCACCGAGGTCGAGCGCGAGATCGCGCCCGGCATTCGCTACATGTTCTGGACGTTCGGCGGACAGGTGCCCGGCAAGTTCATCCGCATCCGCCAGGGTGACGTCGTCGAGCTGCACCTCAAGAACCATCCGAGCAGCAAGCTGCCGCACAACATCGATCTGCACGCGGTCAGCGGCCCGGGCGGTGGTGCGGCGGCGACGTTCACCGCGCCCGGCCACGAGTCGACGTTCACGTTCCGCGCGCTGAACCCCGGCCTCTACATCTACCACTGCGCGACGGCGCCGGTGCCGATGCACGTCGCCAACGGCATGTACGGCATGATCCTCGTCGAGCCGCCCGGTGGACTGCCGCCGGTCGATCGCGAGTTCTACGTGATGCAGAGCGAGCTCTACACGGAGGGCGCGTATCACGATCAGGGTCTCCAGGCATTCGACCTCGCCAAGGGCATCGACGAGAAGCCGACGTACGTCGTGTTCAACGGTGGCGAAGGCAAGCTCGCCGGCGACAACGCGCTGAGCGCGCGCACGGGCGAGCGCGTCCGCATCTTCTTCGGCAACGGCGGACCGAACCTCGCGTCGAACTTCCACGTGATCGGCGAGATCTTCGACCGCGTCTACACCGAGGGCGGATCGAAGTGGCAGGAGAACGTGCAGACGACGGTCGTCCCCGCCGGCGGTGCGACGATCGTCGACTTCACCGTCGACGTGCCGGGCACGTACGCGCTGGTCGACCACGCGCTGTTCCGCGCGTTCAACAAGGGCGCGGTCGGCGAGCTTCGCGTCGACGGCATGGGCAACAAGCCCGCGTTCAGCGATCGCCAGAGCGACCGCCTCTACACGCCGGAGCGCGTCGTCGCGGCACCACCGCCGGCCGACCCCGGGTTCGAGCGTGCGCACGAGGCCGGCAAGACGACGTACACCGCGATCTGCGCCGCGTGTCATCAGCCGAACGGGCAGGGCGTGCGCGGCACGTTCCCGCCGCTCGCGGGCTCCGACTACATGGCCACCGCTTCGAAGGAGAAGATCATCGGCCACGTCATCAACGGCCTGCAGGGTCCGGTCACGGTGCTCGGCGAGACCTACAACGGCGTGATGCCGCCGATGGGCCACCTCCGCGACCACGAGATCGCGAACGTGCTGACCTACGTGCGGGCCGCGTGGGGCAACGAGCTCGATGCGGTGACGCCTGCAGACGTGGCGCGCGTGCGCTCCCAGCAAGCGAGCGCGCAGTGAGCCCGGGCCACGCGTCCGCCGCGGTCGTGCTCGCGATCGCGAGCGTCGCCGGCTCCGCGGTCGCGGGGCCCGCTCGCATCGCCGGCACCTACCGGCCGGCGTATCCGATCTCACCGAGCGAGAAGGAGATCGAGGTCGCTCCGTTCCTGCTCGACCGCGAGCCCGTCACGAACGCGCAGTACCTCGCGTTCGTGCGCGCGAAGCCGCAATGGCAGCGCGCTCGCGTCGCCGACCTCTACTCGGATCGCGACTACCTCGCGCACTGGCAGGATGCACTGAACCTCGGCACCGCGCGTCCACAGGGCCCGGTCGTCCGCGTCAGCTGGTTCGCGGCGCGCGCGTACTGCGCGTGGCGAGGCGGCCGGCTGCCGACGGAGGCCGAGTGGGAGCTCGCCGGCGCCGCCGATGCCGACCGCATCGACGCCTCGGCTGACCCCGCGTTCGAGGCAAAGATCCTGCGCTGGTACGCCGAGCCGACACCCGCGATCCTCCCCGACGTCGGCGGCACGCCGAACGCATGGGGTGTTCGCGACATGCACGGCCTCGTCTGGGAGTGGGTCGATGACTGGAACGCCGCGCTCGTCAGCGCGGATTCGCGCGATGCGACGCGCTCGCAGGTCTGCGGCGCGACCGCGGCTGCCAGCAAGGACGCGAAGGCCTACGCGACGTTCTTGCGGCTGGCATTTCGTAGCTCGCTCGACGCTCGCTTCACCACCGCGAGCCTCGGTTTTCGCTGTGCATACGAGGAGACCCGATGAAGACGCTCGTTCTGATCACCCTGCTCGCGGCGTGCAGCCGCACTCCGTCCGTCGATACCGCCCATGCCACGCAGACCGCGCCGGCGAGCGCCGAGCCCTCGGCGGAGCGCGTGTCTCCGCCCGCCGTCACGCGCGCGGCGCCCGACGAGCCGTCGCTGTACGGAATCGACGTCGCGCTTCACGATGCCAGCGGGAAGAGCACGCGCCTCGACGTGGCGCGCGGCCATCGCACGCTGATCTCGATGTTCTACGGCAGCTGTTCCGTCGCGTGCCCGGCGCTCCTCGGCGAGCTGAAGCAGGTCATCGCCCAGTCCCCGCCGGACACGCGCGTCGTGCTCGTCAGCTTCGATCCGGCACGCGATACACCGGAGCGGCTGCGCGAGCTCGCCACCACGTATCGCCTCGACGATCGCTGGACGCTCGCATCGGCGAGCGATCAGGACGCGCGCGCGCTCGCCGCGGTGCTCGGCATCAAGTACCGCCGCACTGCCTCGGGCGAGTTCTTTCACACCTCCGTGATCGTCGGTGTCGACGAGGACGGACGACCGGTCGCGCGGATGAGCGGCCTCGGCGATCCGGCGCCGCTCGCGATGGCGATGGCGCGCTGACGATCAGGAGACGCCGAGGCGCTTCGCCAGGTGATGCAGGTTGCTTCGATCCATCCCGAGCCGGCGTGCCGTCTCCGCCCAGTTTCCGCCCGCCGCTTCGAGCGTCTCCGCGATCGCTGCGCGCTTGAGCTCGTCGATCGCGCCCCGGAGCGAGACCTCGCCGTGCGCGACCTTGCGTGCGAGCGGCGAGGGACCGGCCTCGAGCGGAGCGACCTTCGCGATCGTCGGATCGAGATCCGTTTCGTCGATCTGGACGGGCTCGCCGCGACCCGCTCGCATCGATGCGCGCAGCACGGCGCGCGCGAGCACGTGATCGAGCTCGCGGACATTGCCGGGCCACGTCCCCGCGTCGAGGAGGGCGTTGGCCGCGGGCGAGAGGACCACGCGAGGCAGCCCGAGCTGGACGCGATAGCGGTCGAGAAAGAAGCCCGCGAGCACCGCGACGTCGCCACGCCGGTCGCGCAGCGGTGGAATCGCGAGAGGGAACACGCTGAGGCGGTGATAGAGATCCGGCCGGAATCGCCCGTGCGACATCTCGTCCTCGAGGTTCCGGTTCGTCGCAGCCAGGATCCGGACGTCGACGCGAAACGGCTTGTCGGCGCCGACACGCTGCACCTCGCCTTCTTGCAGGACGCGCAAGAGCTTCGCCTGCACCGCGAGCGGCAGCTCGCCGATCTCGTCGAGGAACAGCGTACCGCCGTCGGCGAGCTCGAACTTTCCGGGGCGGTTGGCGACGGCCCCGGTGAACGCGCCGCGAACGTGACCGAACAGCTCGCTCTCGATGACGCCCTCGGGAAGGGCGGCGCAGTTGATCTGGATGAACGGTGCCTCGCGTCGAGGCGAACCGTCGTGGATCGCGCGCGCCGCGAGCTCCTTCCCGACGCCGGTCTCGCCGAGGATCAGGACCGCGAACTCGGTCTTGGACACGGCCTCGATCTCGCGCCGCACGAGCTCCATCGCCGGGCTGACGCCGAGCATCTGCGAGGCGCTCGCGTCGATCGACGCGCGCGTCAGCTCGCGCACGACGAGCCCTCGTCGTTCGGCGAGGGTCTCGATCGTCTCGATGAGACGGGCCGTGTGGAGCGTCGCACCTGCAAGCGCACCGAGCGCGACGAGCAGATCCTGGTTCAAGCCGTCGAACGCGTTGACCGCGAGCGCGTCGGCGGTCAGCACGCCGACGACGCGACCGTCCGCGACGAGCGGGCAGCCGAGGCAGTCGTGGACATCGGACAGTCCGTTGGGTGCTCGCGTGACGAGGCCATCGAACGGATCTGGCAGCCCGGAGTCGGCCGGGAAGCGCACGGGCTGCGGGCTCTGGACGATCCGTGCGAGCCGCGGGTGTGCCTCCGGCAGGAATCGCATCCCGAGGACCTGGGGCGAGAGCCCGTGCACCGCGAGCGGGACGAGGACGCCGTCGTGCAACGAGAGGAGCGCGGTGGCATCGCACGGGATGGCGGCACGCACGGCCTCGAGCAGCCGGTCGTAGCGATCGGAAGCGTGGAGGCTCTCGGTCAGCGACAGCGCGATCCGTTGCAACGCGACCCACGGCTCCATGAGTAGTTCCTACAACACGTTGTGTTCTCCACAACGAGGCGTGTTGTCGCGATTACCACGCGCATCGTGATCACGCGGGGTTGGCGCTGGTCATGAACCTGCAAATGCAACGACGCATGCAAGAGCTCACGAGGACCCTGGGCGACCTCGCTCGCCTTCCCTCCGCGACGCGCGTGTTTCTCCGACACCGGCTCGACTTCTGTTGCGGCGGCCGCCGAACCCTCGGCGACGCGTGCGAGGCAGCAGGCCTCGACGCGACGGCGATCGTCGCCGAGCTCGAGCAGGAGGCGCGGCGCGGCGGCCCCGAGCTCAGCTGGGATAGCCGCACCCAGGCCGAGCTCGCGGATCATATCGAGGCTCACTACCACGCCGCACTCCGGCGCGACCTGCCGACGCTCATCGAGGCGGCGCGCAAGGTCGAGCGAGTACATCGCGAGAAGCCGGCCGTTCCGGCGGGTCTTGCCGACGTGCTCGTCGCGTTCTTCGCCGAGATGGAGACCCACATGCTGAAGGAGGAGCGCGTCCTGTTCCCGATGCTTCGCCGCGGCGGGCACGGACAGGCGGTCTACATGCCGGTACGCGTGCTCGAGAACGAGCACGACTCGCACCGCGACATGCTCCAGCGCATCCGCGAGCTCACCGGCGATCTGGTCACGCCGCCGCACGGATGTGCGACGTGGCGGGCGCTCTATGCCGGCCTGGCCACCCTCGAGGAGGAGCTCATGCAGCACATCCACCTCGAGAACAACGTGCTGTTCGCCCGCGCGATCAGGGGAGCATGACGATGCCGCCGGGGCTCGGCCGATGGGTCTCCGATCACCACGACTACGTGTGGGCGCGGATGCCGTTCGTCGTACCGATGGCGGCTGCGGTCGCGCGCCGGCGAAACGATGCGATGGCGCAGGAGCTGGCGGACACGCTTCGTCTGCTCTACGCCTCGCTCGTGGCACACCTCGACCGCGAGGAGCGGTTCTTCGCACGGTCGGGCCGCGCCAATGCGGTGGAATGGGTCGGTGCCGACCTCCACGCCGATCACATGATGGTCGGCTCGATGCTCGACCGCATTCGCCAGCTCGCGACGTCGCTGCTGGCGAAGCACGAGAGCTCGAGCCCGCTCGAGCGCGGCCTCTACGCCGAGCTCGCATGTCTGGATGCACATCTCTCGACGCAGATGGAGCTCGAGGAGCTCATCGTGATCGATCAACTCGAAGGAAGACCATGAAGTCCCCACCCGAACCGGCGCGGCTCCATACCATCCTCGACGTGCATGTCGTCGCGGCCGAGCTCAGCGTCGAGGCCAGCTCCGCGGAGTCAGGGCACGCCGCGCGCACCATCGTTCGCGAGTCCGATCTGAGCGTGCTCGTCACGGCGATGAGGCCGGGCGCCGTGATCGCGAATCACCGCGCGATGGCGACGGCGGTGGTCCAGGTCGTGCGCGGCCGGATCCGGATCGAGATGCCCGAGCAGTCGCTGGAGCTCGCGGCAGGACAGATCGTCGCGCTCGAACGCGCGGTCGCCCACGAGGTCCGGGCGATCGAGACGAGCGCGTTCGTCGTCACCCTCGCGAGGCCGCGATGAGCCTTCCTTCACGCACCGGTACATGGTGAAGCGTCGATCACTCTGGCCGCGCGAGCACGGCGCGTACGCTCAGCTCGCGGCGCCGCTCGTCAGCGCGCTCGCGATTCGCGCGCCGTCGGCCGCCGCGGGGCTGCTCGCGTTCGCGTCGGCCACCGCATTCCTCGCGAACGAGCCGCTCCTCGTCGCGCTCGGCCATCGCGGCAAGCGATTGCTCGCCTCCGATGGCCGGCGTGCGCGGACGCGGCTCGGCGTGCTGGCGGCGCTCTCGGTCTCCGCCGGAGCGGCAGGTCTCGGCCTCGCATCGAACACCGCGCTCGCCGTCGCGGGTGTCGTCGCGATCCCGGTGGCGGCGATGCTCGTGCTCGCGTGGCGCCGCTCGATGCACTCGGTCACCGGCGAGGTCGTCGCCGCCATCGCGCTTCCCGGCGCAGCGGCCGTCGTCGCCGCGGCATCCGGCGTCGCGCCCTGCGATGCGTTCGCGCTGTGGGCCACCTGGTCGGTCGGCTACGCCGCGAGCGTCGTGGCCGTCCACCGCGTGATCGCGCGCCACCGCAAGCCGGCAACGTGGTGGGACCCGCTGCTCGCCGCCGCGCTCGCGTGCGTGACGACGGCGAGCCTGGCCCTGGCGTTCTGGCACCCGCTCTGGGCCGTCGCATCCCCGCTCGCGGGAATCGCGAGCGTCCTCGCGATCCGACCACCGAAGGCGACGAAGCTGAGGGCGATCGGCGTCGCGCTCGTGATCGCGTCGGTCGCCTCGCTCGCGATCGCCATTGCCGTGGAGTAGCTCCATGATCGTTCAACTCGGACAACGTTCTCGCCACGGTGACGTCGATGCGCTGCTGTCGGAGTGTCACCTGCGCATCCGTCGGTTCGTTTCGCTCGCACGCCGGATCCCGACGCAGCCGCAGGCGCGAGCCGAGGAGGTGAAGGATGTCGCCGCGCAGATCGTGCGCTACTTCACGCTCGGATTCCCGCTGCATCTCCTCGACGAGGACGAGCTCGTGATGCCGCGGCTGATCGGGCAAGACCGCGAGCTCGATCTCGCGCTCGCCCGGATGCACGCGGATCACGGAGAGCACGCAGGACACGTGGCGCGCGTGGTCGAGCTGTGTGTCGCGCTCGAGCGCGAGCCGCACGCGCTCGCGACCTTGTCGACAGAGCTCGCCGGCGCGGCCGCCGCGCTCCACGCGGTGATCGAGCCGCATCTCCTGCTCGAGGAACGCGTGATCTTTCCGGCGCTGCGCCTCCTGCCGCCGCCGGTCCGCGACGAGATCCGCGCGGGCATGCAGGCGCGCCGCCAGGACGGCCAGTTCGGTGCGACCCGGCTGCCGGGCTGAGCGTGCGAGCTAGCCTCGACGAGTCGAGACCGATCAGAGCGTGCACGGTCAGTTCATATCAGCGCTTCGCTCGCCGCTGGAGCGTGCGCACGCTGACCTTCAGCCGCTGCGCGGTGCGCGTCAGGTTGCCCTGCTCGGCCGTGATCGCGGCATCGATCACGAGGTCGATGATCTCCTCGAGCGGGCGGTTGGTCGGGACCACGATCGAGTCGGCCTGCGCCGCCGGGTCGATGCGGCCCAGGCGGAGCGCGGGCGGGAGATCCTGCGCTCGCACGGTCTTGCCCTCGCGCAGGATGCACAGCAGCTCGACGACGTTGCGGAGCTCGCGCACGTTGCCGGGCCAGTCGTACGCGGTGAGCGCGGTGCGCGCCGAGCGCGCGAACACCGGCGGCGTCACGTCGTGGATCGCGGACAGCTGGGCGATGAACGCGTCGAGAAGCTGCGGGATATCGCGGCGGCGCTCGCGCAGCGGCGGTACCTGGAGGACGATGCCCTGGATGCGATAGTAGAGGTCGGGGCGGAACCGTCCGGCTCGAACCTCCTGCTCGAGCGGGCGCAGCGTCGCGAGCACGAGCCGGACATCTGCCTCGATCTTCTTCACGCCACCGACACGCATGTAGCGGTGCGTCTCGAGGAACCGAAGCATCTTGGCCTGGAGCGCGACCGGCATCTCCGCGATCTCGTCGAGGAACAGCGTGCCGCCGTTCGCGACCTCGATCTTGCCCGTCGAGCGCTCGGTGGCGCCGGTGTACGCGCCGCGCTCGTGTCCGAACAGCTCGCTCTCGAACAGCGCTTCCGGAATCGCGGCGCAGTTGATCGGAACGAACGGCCCGCTGCGGCGTGGGGACAGCTCGTGAAGGCGTCGCGCCATCACTTCCTTTCCGGAGCCGCTCTCGCCCGTGAACGTGACGGTGACCTCCTTCACGGCGACCGCTCGCAGGAATCGATCGAACGAACGCATCACCGGCGACGCCATCACCGGCTCGAGCACGACCGTGGGAGTACTTCGGAGGCGCCTGGGCATCCGTCTGCAGTCTACGCCGCGAGCGTCAATCCGTCGCTGCTACCTGCGACGAGATGGCGGGTTCGCGGCGAGGGGTGCCTCATCCTCGTCGTCGAATGGCGGAGATGCCTGGTGCCGAGACCGCGACGCTACGACAAGGTGTCGCGTTTGCGAGCACGTGGCTCGCCAGGCGGCCCGGGCGGGTGAATTCGGCGTTGCTGCACGCGAGTTGGCGCCGTGGCGCACTGCTTGCACTTTCGGCCGGCCGCGATGGTTGGTTCTGGCTTGTTCCTGGCGAGCATCCCCGTGCTGGTGATCGGGGCGGCACTCGCCGCGGGCCTGCGCGGAAATCGCGCGCGCGGCATCGCAGCGCTGGGCTCGCAGGCGATCGCGATCGCGCTCGTGATCGCGAGCATCGCGCCGATTCTCGGCGGTGACGGACGCATCGACGTGACGTGGGCGTGGCCCGTGCCGATCGAGCGCATCGCGTTCCGGGTCGACGCGCTCGGCGCGTTCTTCCTCGTGTGGTCGCTGCCGATGACGTTCCTCGGCACGCTGTACTCGACCGGCTACCTCCAGCCGTACTTCAACCACGGCCGCAACGGCGGGCCGCACTTCGCGCTGCTGAACCTCACGGCGCTGTCGTTCATCCTGATCTACGCGGTCCAGAACGCGCTCGTGTTCCTGCTCGGCTGGGAGATCGCGGCGGTTGCCGCGTGGTTGATGGTCATCTGGGACTACCGCAACCAGAAGATCCGGTTCGCCGGGTTCAACTACCTCGTCTCGACCCATGTCGGCCTGTTCGTCCTCGTCGCCGCGTTCATGTTGCTGCACAGCTACACGGGGTCGATGGACTTCGCCGACTTCGGGACGTACCTCGCGAGTCATCCGTCGGGGCAGGGCACGCTGTTCCTGCTGCTCGGCATCTCGTTCGCGCTGAAGTCGGCGTTCTTTCCGTTTCATACGTGGCTGCCGCGCGCGCACTCGGCCGCGCCGGCACACGTCTCGGCGTTGATGTCGGGCGTCATCCACAAGGCGGGTCTGTTCGCGTTCCTGCGCTTCACGCTGCTCTCGGGACGGCCCGAGCCCTGGATGGGATGGGCGGTCCTGATCTTCGGCGCGGCGTCCGCCGTGTTCGGCGTGCTGTACACGGCGACGCAACGCGATCTGAAGCGCATGCTCGGCTACTCCTCGACGGAGAACGTCGGCATCGCCGGGATGGCGATCGGGGTCGGCATGCTGGGCTGGGCGTGGTCGGATCCCGTGCTCGCGACGGTCGGGTTCGGCGGCGGCCTCCTGCACATCCTCAATCACGCGTTCTTCAAGTGCTCGCTGTTCTATGCGGTCGGTGCCATCTACCGCGCGGCGCACACGATCGACCTCGAGCGTCTCGGTGGTCTCGCGCGCAGGATGCCGAGGACCGCGGTCTACTTCCTGCTCGGTTGCCTCGCGATGTGCGCGCTACCGCCGTTCAACGGCTTCGTCGGCGAGTTCCTCGTCTATACCGGGCTCCTGTCGGGCGGCGCGCCGACCATCGAGGGCGACGTCGTGCTCGTGTGCGCGGCCGCGGTCCTCGCGTTCGTCGGGGCCGTCGGAGCGCTGTCGACGACGCGCGCGTTCGGCCTCGCGTTCCTCGGCGTCCCTCGCGATCCGTCGATCCACGTGACCGACGATGCGCCACGCTCGATGGCGGTCCCGATGGCCGTGCACAGCGCCGGCATCCTCGTCCTCGGGCTGTTCCCGACCGCGGCTCTCGCGATCATCGAGCCGGTCCTCGCGCTGCTCCCGGCGAGCATCGGCCACGCACCCGACCTCGCCGACGTGCTCGCGCCGGTGGTGTGGGCGAGCCGCGGACTCGCGGCCGCGCTCGCGGTCTCGATGATCGTCGCGTGGAGGCGGCGAGCCCGTGCGCGCGAGAGCGTGACCTGGGGGTGTGGCTACACCGCGGCGACGGCGCGCATGCAGTACACCGGGAGCTCGTTCTCGGCGCAGCTCTCGACGCTGTTCCGGCCGGCGCTGCCGGTGCTGACACGCGAGCATCTCCCGACCGAGCCGTTCCCCCAGCACGCGTCGCATCTGTCGACCCATCACGTCGATGCGGTCGAGCAGCGGATGTTCGAGGTGATCGGCCAGGGCGAGCAGTTCGTGCGGGAGACCTCGTCGCGGATCCCGGAGCAGCCGCGGTTCGCGTTCGCGGCGGGTCTGCTCGCGCTCGTCGTGCTGGCGCTCGTCGCGCTCGGCGAGGTCCTGTGAGCGTCGTCGCCAACATCGTCGCGTTGCTCGTGATGCCGATCCTGATCACCGGCACGATCAATCGCGTCAAGTCGCGATGGGCCGGACGTATCGGCCCACCGATCTTCCAGCTCGCGTTCGATCTGTGGCGGCTCGCCCACAAGACGCCCGTCTACAGCAAGGTGACGACACCGGTGTTCCGGCTCGGGCCCGTGGTCGTGCTCGTCACGGCGATCGCGTCGGCGTGCATCGTGCCGCTCGCCGGCACCGAGTCACTCGTCGGGTTCCCGTTCGACTTCGTCTGGTTCGCCTACGTCTGGTCCCTCGGCCGGGTCGCCCTGATGCTCGGCGCGCTCGACACCGGCAGCTCGTTCGAGGGCATGGGCGCCTCGCGGGAGGCGACGTTCGCGACGCTGCTCGAGCCGGTGCTGTTCCTCGTCGCGGGTGCGCTGTGTCTGCACGGTGGCGTGCGCAGTCTCGAGGCCGCACTCGTGCCACGTCTCGACGGGCCCTCGGCCGTCGTCATGTGGGCCGCGGCGGTCGCCGCGCTGATGGTGGTGATCCAGGTCGAGGCGTCGCGCATGCCCGTCGACGATCCGACGACCCACCTCGAGCTGACGATGGTCCACGAGGTCATGGTGCTCGACCACAGCGGTCCCGAGCTCGCGATGCTGCACCTCGGCGCGGCGATCAAGATGTACGTCGCGATCTCGGTTGCAGCGATCCTGCTGAACCCGCTCGCGGGCCACGCGTCGGTCGCCGCCGTCGCGGCGCACGCCGGCATCTGCCTCGCGATCGCGGTCGTCCTCGGGCTCGTCGAGTCGCTGGTCGCGCGCCTGAAGTTGCGCGTCGTCCCGCAGTACGTCGTGATCGGCCTCGTCGCCGCCGGCGTCGCGCTGCTCTCGATGCTCGGGCGCGGAGGTCATCCGTGAATCCGATCCTGATCGCGTTCGTCGGCGTGCTCGTGGTCCCGCTGTTCGTCGCGTCGTGGCGGCTCAGCGTGTACGGCCTCGCGGCGCAGGGCCTGCTGATGGCATGGATCAGCTACGACCTGCACCCCGAGCTGGAGTCGCTCGACTGGATCCAGATGATCGATCTCGTCGTCGTCCGTGGCTTCGGTGCACCGATCGCGCTGTTCGTGGTGCTGCGACGCCAGGGCGCGAGCGCGCGCAACGACGTCATTCCTCCGAACCTCATGTCGTGGACGCTCGCGATCGCGCTCGTCCTCGTCGCGTTCCGGTTCGCCGACATGCTGGTTCCGGTCGATGGCGACCCGCACTCGTTCGTCGCCGCGGCGAGCGCCGGCGTGCTGCTCGGCCTGCTCGTGCTCGCGACGCAGACCGGACCGTTCAGCCAGATGGTCGGTGCGCTCCGCATCGAGAACGGGATCGCGATGTTCGAGCTCGGCGGCCATCACGATCCCGCGATGCAGGCCGCGCAGACGGTCATCCTCGTCGCGACGATCCTGATGTTTCGCTGGTACCTGAAGACGCTGCCCCGCGCGAGCACCGCGAAGGTCAGCGCGGTCGAAGGGATGATCCGATGACCTGGCTCCTTCTGGTCACCCTACCGGTCGTGAGTGCGCTCGCGGTATGGACGACGCGCGCGGGTGCGCGTGCCTCGACGGTGCTCGTCGTGACCTCGGCGATGACCTCGATCGTCGCGATCGCTCACGCCGTCGCGCCGGCGGTGCCGCCGTTCCTGGAGGGCTACGTGCACGGTGACTCGACGGTTCGCCTGTTCGCGCCGGTGATCAACGTCATCTTCACGGGCATCGCGGTCTACGTGCGGGCCCGTGTCGCGATCGAGCCCGCGACGCGGCGCTTCGCGTTCCTCGCGCTCGGCTTTCTGGCCGCGTCGAACCTGGCGCTCCTCAGCAACCACCTGCTGCTCATGTGGATCGGCCTCGAGGCGACGACGCTCGCGGCCGCCCTCATGATCGTCCGCCCCGACGCAGCGTCGTCGCGTCTCGCGTCGTGGCGTTACCTGCTGTTCTCGTCGGTCGGCCTCGCGCTGGTGCTGCTCGGGCTGTCCTGCCTGACCCGCAGCATGGAGATGTCTGGTCACGAGGCGACGCTGTTCCTCGACGAGATGCCGGCCGCGGTCGCGACCCCGACCGACGTCTGGCGGCAGCTCGGCGTGGCGCTGGTGCTGCTCGGCATCGGCACGAAGCTCGGTCTCGCGCCGATGTACAGCTGGTTGCCCGAGGCCTACGACGAGGCGCCGGCGCCGGTGGCCGCGATGCTCGCCGCGGTGCAGTACAACGTCGCGCTCGTCCTGCTGTTCCGTGTCGTTCACGTCTACCGCGCCGGGAGCAGCGAGCTCATCACCGGCGAGCTCTTGACGATCGGGCTCGCCTCGGTCGCGGTCTCGACGGCGAGTATCGTCGCGACGAGGAACTTCAAGCGGCTGCTCGCCTACGCATCGATCAACCACGCCGGCGTGATCGCGATCGGGCTCGGCCTCGGGGACGCCGCGTTCGGTGCGTCGTTCGGGGTGCTGCTGTACGTGCTCAGCAACGCGTTCATCAAGGCGATCCTGTTCCTCACCGCCGGCAAGATCGAGGCGCACTACGGCACGAAGGACACGAAGTCGATCGCCGGTCTCATCAAGGACCTGCCGTTCAGCGGCCTGTTCCTGATGGTCGGCACGTTCGCGCTGCTCGGCTTCCCGCCGTTCGGCAGCTTCCTCGGCGAGCTGCTGATCCTGTCGGCGCTCGTCACGAGCGGCCAGATGTTCGTGTTCGCCGCGTTCTGCATGCTGATCACCGTCTCGTTCGTCGCGACCGGTCGCACGATCTTCCCGATGATCTGGGGCGAGCCGAAGCTGATACGGACGTGGCCGCGCCAGCGCGTCACCGGCGCGCTGCACAAGCTGATCTTCCTCGTCCTGCTGCTCGTGCTCGGTATCTACATCCCGCCGCAGCTCAACGCGCTGATGACGGATGTCGCGCGCGCCCTGGAGGGGTCATGACGTCGGTCCTCGTCCACCGGGTCGCGGCGTCCGAGATCGAGACGCTCGAGATCGGGGCATGGCGTGCGCAGCTGCTGGAACGCGCGCGTGCGGGGCTGCGGCCGCTCACGATGTACGGTCGCCGCGACGGTGACCGCGTCCTGCTCACGGTCGTGCACCAGGACGGCGCGCGGTTGCTCGTCTCGCGCACCGTGGTCGAGCCCGCCCACGGTTATCACGAGCTGACCTCCGATCTGCCGGCGCTCCACTGCTTCGAGCGCGAGCTTCACGAGCAGCTCGGTGTTCGCGTCGCTGGACATCCCTGGCTCAAGCCGGTTCGCTTCGAAGGGCAGGACCAGGCCGCGATGGGCTCGTATCCGTTCTATCGCGTCGATAGCAAGGAGGTGCACGAGGTGGCCGTCGGCCCGATCCACGCGGGTGTGATCGAGCCGGGCTCGTTCCGGTTCATGTGCTTTGGCGAGCACGTGCTTCACCTCGAGGTCCATCTCGGCTACCAGCATCGCGGCGTCGAGGCGCGGCTGCTCGAACGCGACGCGCGCTCGCTGGCGCCGTGGGCCGAGACGATCGCGGGCGACACGACGATCGGCCATACCTGGGCCTACGCGGCCGCGCTCGAGGCGCTGGTCGGCTACGAGGTCGCGCCGGAGCACGAGCTCGCGCGCGCGGTGATGCTGGAGCTCGAGCGCGTCGCGATGCACCTCGCGACACTCTCGGGGATGGCGGCGGACATCGGCTTTCTGCCGGGCGGCTCGACGTACGGGCGGCTGCGGACGACGGCGATCAACAGTGCGATGCGCCTGTGCGGGAGCCGGTTCGGCCGCGGTGCCGTGCGTCCCGGCGGCAGCGGCGTGACGCTCGACGACGAGCTGCGCGAGCTGCTGCGCGCGAACGTCGACCTGATGCGACGCGACGGCGAGATCATCGACGACGCGTTCGTCAGCGCGCGCTCCGTGCGTCACCGGCTGGTCGGCACCGGCGTCGTCTCGACCGAGATGGCGACGCAGCTCGGGCTCGTCGGCGCGGCGGCGCGCAGTGCCGGGGTCGCCGTCGATACCCGCCTGCCGGCCCACGGTCTGTACGAGCATCACCCGATCAAGCTCTGCACGGAACGGACAGGGGACTGCTGGGCGCGCGCGCGGCTCCGGATCGCGGAGGTCGACGCGTCGCTCGACTGGCTCGAGCGCGTGCTGACCGAGCCGCACGTATGGCGAGCGGCGCGGGCGACGCTCCCCGCGCTGCCGCCATCGCACCTCGCGATCGCGGTCGTCGAGGGCTTCCGCGGCGAGGTCGTCCACTGTCTCGAGACCGGCACGGACGGCGCGCTCGTGCACTACAAGGCGCAGGACCCGTCGCTGCGGAACTGGATGGGGGTCGCGATGGCGGTGCGCGGCGACGACATCTCCGACTTTCCGATCTGCAACAAGAGCTTCGATCTCTCTTACTGCGGGAGCGACCTGTGATGTTCAAGGCGCTGCGTGTCCGGCTGGCTCAGGGCAATCAGTTCATACCCGACGTCCGCACGGCGACGCCGATCGGCTTCCGCGGCCTGCCGAGGATCGCGTCGGGGGCGTGCGCGAGTGGTTGCGACGCGTGTGTCTCGGCGTGTCCGACGGGCGCGATCCGGCTCGATCCGCTGTCGATCGACCTCGGGCGCTGCACGTTCTGCAGCGATTGCGTCACGGCGTGTCCCGAGAACCTGATCGAGCTGACGCCCGAGCCGCGGATGGGGGCGACCACGCGCGAGGACCTCGTGGTCACCGCGGGCGCCATCGAGCGCGCGACGATCCGCGCGAACGAGGGATTCGCGAGGCTGTTCAAGCGATCGCTCCGGCTGCGGCAGGTGTCGGCCGGCGGGTGCAATGGCTGCGAGCTCGAGCTCAACGCCACCGCGAACGTCAACTTCGACCTTCAGCGCTTCGGCATCGAGTGGGTCGCGTCGCCGCGGCACGCGGATGCACTCGTGCTCTCCGGGGCGCTGACGCGCACGATGCGAGATGCCGTCCGCCTCGCGTGGGACGCGATGCCAGACCCGCGCTTCGTCGTCGCGGTCGGTGCCTGCGCGATCTCGGGCGGGCTCTACGACGGCGCGCGCGGGGTCGAGCGAAGCTTTCTCGACGACGTCATTCCGGCGCTCTACGTGCCCGGCTGCCCGCCGCATCCCCTGACGTTCGTCAACGCGATCCTCGATCTGCTCGGGGTGCCGGGATGACCTCGGAGAGAGAAGTCCGACCATGAAGAGCAACACCGCACGGCGCTTCGCCGCCTCGAGCCTCGATCATCAGTTCGACCATCTCGCGCCGCGCGAGCTGAGGCACCTCTCCGCGGCGCACTGGACACCGGTACGTGCGGCCGTGCGAGCCGCGAGCCTGCTGTGCGCGGGCAAGAACACGCGCGTGCTCGACGTCGGCTCGGGCATCGGCAAGGTCTGCGCGATCGGTGCACTCTCGGGCGAAGGTCTGTGGGTCGGCGTCGAGCATCACCCGCGCCTCGTGGAGTCGGCGACCGCGCTCGCCCGGTCGCTCGGCGTGGCGCGCCGCACGCGCTTTCTGTCTGCCGATGCGTTCTCGATCGACTGGAGCGAGTTCGATGCGCTCTACTTCTACAATCCATTCGAGCTCCAGCTGTCGCGTGACCACGACGCGATCGCGTCGCCCACCGAGCAGATCGCACGTGTCCAGCAGCGGCTCGCGGCGCTGCCGAGCTGCACGCGCGTCGTCACGCTGCACGGCTTCGGAGGTGTCATGCCCGCGAGCTTCGACCTGCTCTATCACGAGGTGATGCCGGGCGTCGGTCTCGATCTCGCGCTGTGGATCCAGCGCCGAGGTGCGACGAGGTTCGCGTCGTGAAGCCAAGCCGCGTGGCGCTCGTCGCGCATGCCGACAAGTCGCGGATCCAGATCGCGAAGTACCTGCGCGATGGCGGCTACGACGTGTTCGAGTGCGAGGAGCTGGCGATCGCGAGCCAGTTCGTCGGTGTCGTGATCGTCGATACCGACGCGAACGAGCACGCGCGAGCATCCGTGCAGGGCTGGCTCCGCGGCACGAGGTCGCCGCGGATCGTCATCGTCAGCTCGAAGCCGTCCGGGTGGAAGGCGCTGTCGATGGCGCACAGTGACGACGTCTACGTCCTTGCAGCACCCGCCTTCGGCTGGGAGATCGTCGACGCGCTCCGTGCGACGCCGCCGCCGCTCCCGTCCGCGTGATCGGCGGCGGTATCGATCCGCGCGCGAGTCGAGGCGCGAGCCGAGACGACAGGTACGCGGCGATCTCCTGCATCGTGTTTGCGGTCGGGTCGAGCTGCTTCGCGACGCCCTCGATCGTCACCATCCCGAGGAGGACGAGCGAGAGCTCGGGCATCGGCCGCAGCCCGTGCCGGCGCGCCATGTCGAACAGCTGGCCGACGATGGCGCTCGTCTCCAGCTCGCTGACCATGCGTCCCCGGATCGTGTCGATGAACCGCGTGGCGTCGACCTCGACGGCGCCCCAGTCGACACGGCCGTCGGCGTGATGCGCGCGGAGGTGGCGAACCAGATCGGCGCCGGCGCCCGCGACGAGACATCGTGCGAAGTCGACGATGATGTCGATCGTGTCGGGCCGCAGGTGCTTGACGAGGCCGACGTCGAGCAGGACGAGCACGCCGTCATGACGGACCAGGACGTTCCCCGGGTGAAGATCGGCGTGGACCAGCCCGTGCTCGAAGCACATCGCGAAGAACGTCGCGCGCATGACGCGCGTGACCTGCGGCAGGTGCTCTCGCGACGCGCGCGCCAGCGGCTCTCCGCGGACGAACTCCATGACGAGCACGTCTCTCGTCGAGTGGGCGCGGTGAACCCGCGGAAACGCCAGGCCCGGCGTGCTCGCGAAGTCGCGCCGGAACCGCTCGTAGTTCGCCGCCTCGTGACGCAGATCGGTCTGCGCGATGATCCCGGCGACGAGGCTGCGCGCGTGGCCGCGAACGTCCGCCGTGCGCGCGCGTGCGGAGATCCACTCGGCAAGCCGCGCGAGCGCGAGCAGGATCGCGGCGTCGCGCCGGACACGCACGCGCACTCGAGGGCGAACGACCTTGACCGCAACCTCGGTACCGTCGCGCAGGAGACCGCGATGAACTTGCGCGATGCTGCCGGCCGCGACCGGCTCTCGATCGAGCTCGCGAAACACGTCGGCGATCGTCACGTCGAGCTCGCGCTCGATGATCCTGCGAACCCGGCGGTACGGAAACGAGTGCACGTGATCCTGCAGGCGGCGTAGCTCGTCGATGACCTCGGGGCTGAACACGTCGGGGCGCGAGCTGATGACCTGCCCGATCTTGATGAACCCGGCACCGAGTCGCTCGAACGCCCAGCGCAGGAGCACGCCGCGCTGTCTGCGCCGATGGCGAGCGCGCGCCTCGCGGTCCCGTAGCGTCCGTCGATAGACCCAGCCGCCCGCGTAGAGAGCGGCGCAGACGAGCGCGACCCCGGCGATCATCGCGCCGCGCGCGAGGGTCGCCACCAGCGCGCCGATGTTCCGAATGGCGCCCATACACCCACCGTATTCCCTCCCTCGGAGTCGTTCCCGAGGCACGTTGTCGCGCGAACGCTTTACGCGGGCGCGCCAGCCCTGCGCGATCCATCACAGATGGATCTGGACGAGCGTGTCATCTCCGATATGCGTGATCTCGTCGGGCTCGGTCGAGAGCTTGCGCTTGCGATCGAGACGCGCTGCGCAACTGCGGTCGCAGCGCACCGCGCAAACCGGGGAGAACCGCGTGCATGCGACGACCAGCATGCCGAGTGGGTCGTCCTCGTACTGCACGCATTCGAGATGTGCCGTCTCGGGGCAGGTCACGAGCATCGTTGGCATGGACACCTCCCGGATGCGGTTCTTGCATCGGGGATGCCGAGAAACCATGCAGCACCGTACGAAGATCGAGCCGTTCAAGATCAAGGTCGTCGAGCCCCTGCCGCTACGGACCATCGAGGACCGCGAGCGCATTCTCGGCGACGTCGGTTACAACCTGTTCGGGCTCCACGCGGCCGACGTGACGTTCGACTTCCTGACCGACTCGGGGACGTCGGCGATGAGCGCAGCGCAGTGGGGCGCGATGATGGTCGCCGACGAGAGCTACGCGGGCTCGCGGAGCTTCTATCGGTTCGAGGAGGTCGTGCAGCGGATCACGGGCTATCGCCACGTGATCCCGACGCATCAAGGACGCGCGGCCGAGCACCTGCTGTTCTCGCTGCGGTGCAAGGCAGGCCAGGTCGTCCCATCGAACAACCACTTCGACACGACGCGGGCGAACCTCGAGCAGCTCGGGGTCGAGGCGGTCGACCTCGTGTGCGTGCAAGCGCGCGACCCGACACTCGAGTACCCGTTCAAGGGCAACATCGACGTGCCGCGACTCGAGTCCTGCCTGCGCGAGTACGCCGGCCGCATCCCGTTCGTGATGATGACGATCACGAACAACACGGGCGGCGGGCAGCCGGTCTCGCTCGAGAACCTTCGCGCCGTCTCGAACCTGTGCCGGAGCCACGGGATTCCGTTCCTGCTCGACGCCTGTCGGTTCGCCGAGAATGCGTGGTTCATCAAGGTCCGCGAGCCGGGGCAGGGCGACCGGAGCGCGCGCGAGATCGCACGAGAGGTGTTCGACCTGGCCGATGGTTGCCTCGTCAGCGCGAAGAAGGACGGCCTCGTCAACATCGGCGGGTTCATCGCGCTGCGCGCGGACACCTGGCTCACCGAGATCAGGAACGCCCTCATCCTGACGGAAGGCTTCCCGACCTACGGTGGTCTGGCGGCTCGCGATCTCGAGGCGCTCGCCGTCGGGCTCGACGAGGTCCTCGACGAGCGCTACCTCTCGTACCGCGAAGCGGCGACCCGCTACCTCGCGGACGGCCTGGCGAGCGGTGGCGTTCCGACCGTGCGCCCGCCCGGTGGCCACGCGGTGTACATCGACGCGCGGGCGCTGTTGCCGCAGATCGCCGCGCACGAGTTCCCGGCCCAGGCGCTCGCGATCGAGCTGTATCGGGCCGAGGGGATCCGCAGCTGCGAGATCGGATCGGTGATGTTCGGCAAGACGCCCGACGGCGCGTTCCGCCCGGCGGCGATGGAGCTCGTGCGCCTCGCGATCCCGCGCCGCGTCTACACGCAGGCGCACTTCGACTACGTCGTCGAGGGCATCGCGGACATCGCGCGGCGTCGCGGCGACCTGCGCGGCGTTCGCATCACGTCCGAGCCCCGGTTCCTGCGCCACTTCACGGCGCGGTTCGCGCCACTCTGATTCAGTCGTCGAGCACGGCGTCGAGATCGCGGCGCGGCGCCACCCGCTCGATCGGCTCGGACGGGACGCCGATCCGCAGGATCATCTGCGGGTAGCCGATGCCGGGCACGAGGTTCGCGACGCGCGTTCGCAGGTCGGGGACCTCGAGCACCTGGTTCAAGAACGCGGCGGCAAGGCCGTACATCGTCGCGTGGAGGAGGACCGCCTGCAGCGCCTGGCCGCACGCGAGCCACGCGGCCGGGGTGTCGGAGGTCGTGCCGAGGACGACGACGGCAGGCGCGGTGCGCACGAGCGACTCCTCCAGCGTCGCGAACAGGTCGCCGAGCATCGGCGAGCGCATCGTGCGCGACAGCGCGAACGCGCGGCGCGAGCCGTACTCCTTCTCCTCGAACGGGATGCCGTCGCGGCGGCGACTCCCTGCCGGCGCGAGCCAGCGCGTCAGGTCGTCGCGAAACCGCTTGCTCGCGAGCTGGCGCTGGTCCGCTTCCTCGACCAGTGTGGCGAGCGCAGCCTTCTGCGCCGGATCGAGACGGACGAGCGCGGCGCCTTCGCGCTGGGCTGCCATCGCGAACATGCTGGTGATGTTCTCCGCGACCGGCCGCGTCAGGAAGGAGCGCCGGTTCGTGCGTCGCCAGCCGATCGCGCGCACGAGCTGGCGATCGTGCTCGGTGACGTCGCGCGGCCTGCCGAGCCGCACGCTCGCGAGGTGAAGCGGCAGGTCGTGGCCGGAGAGCCGGACCGTCGGTTCGTCGTCGTACCCCATCGCGCGGATCGCGATGCGAGCGTTCATCAGCGCGCAGCCGCAGCTCTCGACGAGCTGGCGACAATCGCGATCGATGACGAGCATCTGCCGCCGGGCGTCGGCGTGCAGCTCGAGGTAGCGGCCTGCGATCTTGAAGCGCCACGGCTGCGTGTTGTGAGAGCTCGGTGCCATGACGGCTGCGGCGACGGCATTGCGAAGCACGAGCTCGGCGGTCATGTCGGGATCTCGAGCAACCTCCATGCCCCGGCGTACGTAGCTGGCGCGATTTCTGCTGCTGACCGTGTCGCAATGACAGCAGCCGCCGTCGTCCGTCGGACAGCGCGTCGTCCCGAGGACAACTCTCTCGCGCTCCTCGTCGAGCTCGCCGTCGATCTGACGAGTCAGCTCGCGTCGGCGGACCGCTCGCAGCGGCTCGTCGACGTCGTACGCCGGGCGATCCCATGCGATTCCGCGGCGTTGCTGCGGCTCGACGGCGACGCGCTCGTCTGCGTCGCGGCATACGGGCTCGTTCCCGAGCTGATGAGTCAGCGATTCCCGATCGCCGACCATCCGCGATTCGCGCAAATCCTGCGGCGCCGCACCCCGATCCGGTTCACCGATCCCGAGCTCGCCGATCCCTTCGACGGCCTGCTGCTGAGCGGCCATCCACTCAGTCGCGTGCACGCATGCGTTGGCGCGCCGCTGGTCGTCGCGGGCGAGGTCGAAGGTCTGCTCGCGATCGACGCGCTCGACCCGCGTGCGCTCGACGATGTCGATGACCTGCTCATCGCCGGGCTCGCGACGCTCGCGGCGGCCGGGATGCGCACGGCCCGCCTCATCGACACGCTCGAGCACGAGGCCCGGCAGTCGGAACAGCTCGTGCGTCAGCTCGCGCGCGAGGGCGATAGCCACACCGGCCAGATCCTGTGTCGAAGCGAGGCGATGACGGCAGTCTGCTACGAGGCTCAGCTCGCCGCGCGCAGCGACCTGGCGGTCCTCATCACCGGCGAGACGGGAACCGGCAAGGAGGTCGTCGCGCGCGCCATTCACGCGCGCAGCGAGCGGGCCCAGCGTCCGCTCATCTACGTCAACTGCGCGGCGCTGCCCGAGTCGGTGGCGGAGAGCGAGCTGTTCGGTCACGTACGCGGTGCGTTCACCGGGGCGATCGACAATCGACCCGGCAAGTTCGAGGTCGCGAACAAGGGGACCCTGTTTCTCGACGAGATCGGCGAGCTACCGCTGTCGATCCAGGCGAAGTTGCTGCGGGCGCTCCAGACGGGCGAGATCCAGCGGGTCGGCACCGACCAGGTGCTGCGCGTCGACGTGCGCATCATCGCGGCGACCAACCGCGAGCTCGAAGCGGAGGTCCATGCCGGCCGGTTTCGCGCGGACCTGTTTCATCGGCTGAGCGTCTACCCGATCCACATTCCGCCGCTGCGCGAGCGAGCCGACGACGTGGTCCTGCTCGCCGGGTTCTTCCTCGACGAGGCGCGCATCAGGCTCGGGCTAGGTTCGGTCCGGCTGACCGAGGATGCGCGCGTCGCGCTGACCGCCCACGACTGGCCGGGCAACGTTCGCGAGCTCGAGCACACGATCCTGCGTGCCGCGCTGCGCGCGTCCGGCGGCCGGCGTCGCGAGACGGTCGTGCTCGACAGCGCTGCGCTCGAGCTGACCAAGCGGACCCGGCCGCACGCGATCGCCGACGTCGCACAGGAGGCCGAGGTGTCGCTCGACGTCGCGATCGACGACCTGAAGCGGCGCCGCATCACCGCCGCGGTCGAACGCTGCGACGGCAACTGGGCGCGCGCGGCAAAGCAGCTCGGCGTCGACCGCGCGAACCTGCATCGCATGGCAAAGCGTCTGGGAATGCGCGGTTAACGAATCGCGCATTGCGTGCACCGCGCTCGGCGTCGCTCGCAGTCCATGCGCAGTTTGAACGAGCACCGGAATTGCTCCATGGCGCAGCGAGCCAAGGAGGCAGTTCGATGCGCGTATCCATGTGTTTGCTTGTAGGCCTGTTCGTCGTCGCTTGCTCGAAGCCGAAGCCGGCACCCGAGGCGGAGGAGACCGATGTCGCCGCCGCCCCCGTATCCGCCACGCCGAATGTCGAGAAGGGCAAGGAGATCTTCGCGCAGCGGTGCGTCGCCTGTCACGGCGCGTCGGGACATGGCGATGGACCCGCGTCGGCGAGTCTCGATCCGAAGCCGCGCAAGTTCGCCGACCCCGAGTGGCAGAAGGCCGTCACCGACGAGTACATCGAGAAGATCGTCAAGCTCGGCGGCGCGAGCGTCGGCAAGAGCGCGGCGATGCCGAGTAACCCGGACCTGAACGACCCCCAGGTCATCGCGGGTCTGCGCACCGTGGTCCGAAGCTTCAACGCCAACTGAGGAGAGCACCATGAGGAAGATCATCTGGTTGCTCGCAGCGCTGGCTGCGTGCTCGAACGTCGAAGGGCATCAGAAAGCCGCGTCCAGCAAGAGCCCCGGCCTCGCCGCGCTGATGAAGGCGCGAGGGCTGACCGATGCCGACGTCAAGGCGGCACTCGCGACGTACACCCCGACCGGCAAGCACGACGAGTACCTGACGTTCGCGTCGGGCGGGCACTCCGGCCAGGTCGTGGTGGTCGGCGTGCCGAGCATGCGGATCCTGAAGTACATCGGCGTGTTCACGCCCGAGCCGTGGCAAGGCTGGGGCTTCGACGATGCGTCGAAGGCGGTGCTCGCCGAGGGCAGGCGTGGAGGCAAGGACCTGACGTGGGCCGACACGCACCATCCCGCGCTCAGCGAGACCGCTGGCGAGTACGACGGCAAGTTCCTGTTCATCGCCGACAAGGCGAACGCGCGGGTCGCTGTCATCGACCTCGAGGACTTCACGACGAAGCAGATCGTGACGACCGAGCTGCTCGGGTCCGACCATGGAGGCACGTTCGTCACGCCGAACAGCGACTACGTGATCGAGTCGTCGCAGTACCCGACGCCGCTCGGCAACACGTATGCAGACCCGAAGGAGCTGAAGGACAAGTTTCGCGGCGCCGCGATCTTCTGGAAGTTCGATCGCACGAAGGGCCGGATCGACAAGGACGCGTCGTGGGCGATCGAGCTGCCTCCGTACACGCAGGACCTGTCCGATGCCGGCAAGCTGTCGTCGGATGGGTACGCGTTCATCAACTCGATCAACACCGAGCTGTCGTACGGCGGCAACGCCGAGGGGAACCCGCCGATGGAGTCGGGCTACTCGCAGAACGACATGGACTACCTGCACATCATCAACTGGAGGAAGGCCGAGCAGCTGATCGCGCAGGGCAAGTTCACGAAGATCGCCGGGATGCGCGTCCTGCCGCTCGCGACCGCGGCCGCCGAGAACGTCCTCGTGTTCGCGCCCGAGCCGAAGAGCCCGCACGGCGTCGACGTGACGCCGGACGGCAACGACATCGTGATCGGCGGCAAGCTCGACACGCACACGACCATCTACAGCTTCGACAAGATCAAGTCGCTGATCGAGAAGGGTCAGTTCGCGACGAAGGATGTCTACGGCGTCAACGTCCTCGACTTCAAGTCCGTGATCCGCGGTCAAGTCGAGGTGGGCCTCGGCCCGCTGCACACGCAGTACGACGCGAGCGGCAACGCGTACACCTCGCTGTTCCTCGAGACCGCGGTCGCGAAGTGGTCGCTGAAGGACCTGAAGCTGATCGAGAAGCTGCCGACGCACTACAACATCGGCCACCTCGTGACGGCGGAGGGCGACACCGTCAGCCCCGACGGCAAGTACCTCATCGCGATGAACAAGTGGGCGCTCGATCGCTTCACGAAGGTGGGGCCGCTCCTGCCGCAGAACTTCCAGCTCGTCGACCTCGCCGGCGAGAAGATGCAGCTGCTCTACGACCTGCCGATTCCGCTCGGGGAGCCGCACTACGCGCAGATGATCAAGGCGGACAAGGTGAAGCCGCTCGACGTCTATCCGCCGGGCGAGGATCCGATCGCGGGTGGGAAGTCGGTCAACGCGGTCGAAGGCGGCAAGGAGCGCATCGAGCGGCGCCCCGACGGCGTCCACGTCTACATGACGGCGATCCGCAGCCACTTCACGCCCGACACGATTCGCGTGAAGGAGGGCGACACGGTTCGTGTTCACATCACGAACCTCGAGCAGGCGTACGACGCGACGCACGGCTTCGCGATCGAGGCGTACAACATCAACCTCAGCCTCGAGCCGGGCGAATCGAACGACGTCACGTTCGTCGCGGACCGCGCGGGCACGTTCCCGCTGTACTGCACGGAGTTCTGCTCCGCGCTCCACCTCGAGATGGCCGGTTACCTCGTCGTCGAGCCGAAGTGACATGCGCGGCTCGCTCCTCATCGCGCTCGTGGGCTGCCACACCGCCGAAGGCGGTGCGAGTCGCGTCGCGAGCGAGCCGGGCCCGCCGCCGGAGAGCTGCCGCACGGTGACTGCTCGCGAGTCGCTCCAGGCAGCGGTCGACTCCGGCGCGCCGGCGCTCTGCCTCGAGGCGGGGCGCCACGCGGGCCCGGTGAGGATCGATCACGCGGTGACGGTGTGGGGACCGCGCGAGGCCGTCATCGGCGCTGCCCGAGGCAGCGTCGTCACGATCACCGGGACCGGCGCGAAGCTGCTCGGCGTCACGGTCGACGGCACGGGCTGCTCGTTCGACGCGCTCGACGCCGCGGTCAAGATCACCGGGCGCGACATCACGGTGAAGGGTGTGACGATCGTCAACGCCGTCTACGGGGTGCTCGCCGAGAAGAGCGAGCGCGTGCAGATCGTCGAGAATCGCGTGCAGGGCGATCGCGAGGCCGCGATGGGACTGCGCGGTGACACGATCCGGCTGTGGGAGACGCACGACTCGGTGGTCGAGGACAACGACGTCGAGGACGGGCGAGACGTCGTCGTCTGGTACTCGAATCGCAACCGCATCGTCGGCAACCGCATCGTGCGTGGCCGCTACGGCGCGCACTTCATGTACAGCCACGACAACATCGTGCAGCGCAACGAGCTGCGGGCGGGCGTCGTCGGCGTCTTCGCGATGTACAGCCGAGGCCTCGTCCTCGAGCACAACCGGATCGTCGACGCTGGCGGCCCCGCCGGGATGGGGATCGGCCTCAAGGAGTCCGGCAACATCACGATCGAGCACAACGTGATCGTTCACGATGCCGTGGGCATCTACATCGACACGAGCCCGCTGCAGCTCGCCGACACGCTGGTCATTCGCAACAACGTCCTCCGGCTCGACCAGGCGGCGTTCGTCTTCCACTCGAGCGCGCATCGCATCACGATCGAGCACAATGACCTCGCCGACAACGACATGCAGGTTCGCGTCGACGGCGGCGGGACCGCGACCGATGCACGCTGGAGCGACAACTACTTCGACGACTACACGGGCTACGATCTCGATGGCGACGGGTACGGTGACGTCCCGTACGAGCTGAGGTCGGCGAGCGCCGAGCTCGTCGGGCAGCACGCGACGCTCGCCCTGTTCCGCGGGACGCCGGCGCTGCATCTGGTCGATGCCGCGTCTCATCTCGATCCCCTGTTTCAGCCCGCAACCGTTCTCGTCGACGCCCACCCGCGGATGTCGGCGGATCTGGAGGTGAAGTGATGCGTCTCGAGCTCGCGCAGGTCGGCAAGAGCTTCGGCAAGGTCAAGGCACTGCGCGATGTCACGCTCGACATCGCGAGCGGCGCGAAGGTCGCGCTCATCGGTCCGAACGGCTCGGGCAAGACGACGCTGATCCGCGTGCTGATGGGGCTCGTCGACCACCGGGGACGGGTCACGCTCGACGGCGATCGGCGCGACATCGCGTACGTCCCGCAGGTCGCGCCGCACATGGCCGCGAGCGTGGACGAGCTCGTCCGCGCGATCTGCGAGCTGCGCTCGCTCCCGCGCGATGCGGTCGAAGCAGCGGCGCGCCGGCTCGATCTGCCGCTCGCCACGCTCGCCCGGCGCGAGTTCCGCGCGCTCTCCGGCGGTTCGAAGCAGAAGCTGCTCCTCGCGCTCGCGCTCGCAGCGAAGCCGCGCCTGTTGATCCTCGACGAACCGACCGCGAGCCTCGACGCGGACGCGCGCGGGCGCTTCCTGGCCCTGCAGCGCGAGCTCGCGGCGGACGCGACGCTCGTCCTGTGCTCGCATCGGCTCGAGGAGATCCGGTCGCTCGTCGACCACGTCGTCGCGCTCGAGGACGGAACCGTGGTCCACGACGGGCCCGCGGCCGACTACCTCGCGGGGCGGGTCGGCACGCTACTGGAGCTCCGGTACCGAGGAGCCGATCCGACCTGGCTGCGCGCGCGCGGCTTCGTCGCGGGCGTCGACGGCTGGTGGAGCAAGAGCGTCGACCGCGACGCGAAGCTCGAGCTCGTGCCGGCCGCGATCCAGGTGCTGGGTGCGCAGCTCGCCGACCTCAGCGTGCGCGATGTCGATCTCGTCGAGCTTGGAGGTGTCTCGTGAAGAAGCTCGCATTCGTCCTGTTCGCCGCGGCGATCGGCGTCGCCGCCGTCCGGTGCGGCACGAGGCTGCCGGACGAGGTTCAGCCGATCGCCTGGAGCTCGGAGGCCTGCGCGCACTGCCGGA
Organism: Pseudomonadota bacterium; assembly: GCA_023386455.1. Lineage (GTDB taxonomy): Bacteria > Myxococcota_A > Polyangia > Haliangiales > Haliangiaceae > JABFXX01. The sequence goes on from JAEWJO010000803.1 coordinate 41,296, forward strand.
TGCTGATCGGCGACCCGGCATTCGCCGCGCAGGTGATCACCGACGAGGGGGACGTGCTGTCGTTCGACGATCCGGGCTGCGCGGCGCAGTACCTGCGCGACCATCGCGGACACATCCACCGCGCGTGGTTTCACGAGGGTCGCGGCGACCGCTGGGTCCCTGCCGCCGAGGTCCGGTTCGTTCGCGTCGCGGCGAGCCCGATGGGCTCTGGCGTGATGGCGGTCGGCGCCCCGGCGCCCGGCGCGCTGTCGCTGGAGGACATCCGATGACGGCGCTCGCGATCGCGCGGCTCGACCTCGCGGCGATCCGCCGGTCGCGCTGGCTATGGTTCTGCCTGATCGCGTACGCGCTGCTCGCCGGCGTGCTCGTCACCGCCTCGAGTCGTGAATCGATCGTCCTCGGGTTCACCGGGTCGAGCCGCGTGCTGCTGTCGTTCAGTCACGCCCTCGTGCTCGTCCTGCCGCTGATCGCGCTCACCGCGACGGCGCCGGTGATCCAGCGGGCGCGAGAGGATGGCTCGCTCGAGCTCCTGCTCTCGCAACCACTCGCCCCGTCGTCTTGGTTCGTCGCGACGTTCACGCTGCGCTACCTCGCGCTCGTCGCACCGCTCGCGGTCGCGATGCTCGGCATCGGCGTGTGGGGACAGCTCGCGTACGGTGACCCGATCCCGTGGCAGTTCGCGCTGCGCGTGTTCGCGGTCAGCGCGGCACTGCTGTTCGCGTTCTGCGGCATCGGCGCGTGCATCTCCGCGTACGTCCGCGACCCGGCGCGCGTGATCACGTATCTCGTGGTCGCGTGGGCACTCGGTGTCGCGCTGCTCGACTTCGGGCTCATCGGGGTCCTGCTGCGCTGGCGCGTCAACGCGCAGTTCGTGTTCGGGCTCGCGATCGCGAATCCCGTCGAAGCCGCTCGCCTCGCGCTGCTCTCGCATCTCCAGCCGGACCTCGGCACGTACGGGCCGATCGGGCTCTATCTGGCTCACCGGGTCGGCCCGGCGGTGCTGTTCCTGACCGGAATCGCGTGGCCGACCGCCGTCGGCGCGATCACCGGCCTCGTCGCGTTCCAGAAGTTTCGAAGGAGTGACCGCGTATGACAGTCAAGCAACAGCTCGCGCGCTTCTACGAGTTCCTCGATCGCCCGCTGTTCGGGTGGGCGCGGATCGTGCTCGCGCTCCTCGTCATCCCGCTCGTCCTCGCGTTCGGTGAGCCGCTGTGGAGGATCTCGCTGCGTGCTCCGCAGTACCCGAACGGCCTGTGGATGGACGTCTACATGCACAAGGTCGAGGGCGGCAACGATGGCCAGCACATCAAGGAGATCAACACGCTCAACCACTACATCGGCATGCACAAGATCGATCGCGGCGAGCTCGCCGATCTCGACTGGATCCCGTTCGCGATCGGCCTCCTGATCGTGCTCGCGTTGCGGTGTGCGGCGATCGGCAACGTACGCTCGCTGATCGATCTCATCGTGATGACCGGCTACGTGACCGTGTTCGCGTTCGGCCGGTTCATCTACAAGCTCTACGTGTTCGGTCACAACCTGGATCCGACGGCACCGCTGAAGGTGAAGCCGTTCACGCCGGCGATCTTCGGCACGAAGCAGATCGCGAACTTCACGACGACGAGCATGCCGCAGCTCGGCTCCGCGCTCGTCGGTGTCTTCGCGACCGGTGTCGCGGTGCTGCTGTGCTGGCACCTCCTGGCGGGTCGCGCCGCGATGATGCGCGGCGAGCGAGCTCAGACAGCGAGCGTCCCGTAGGCCGCTCGATCTCCACCACCCCTGGCAAGGCAGGTACTCATGGAAATCCTCGACACTCCGATCGGTGACATCGCGCGCGACCAGCCGAGCTCGACGCGCGTGTTCTTGCGCCACAAGCTCGACTTCTGCTGTGGTGGCCGGCGCTCGCTGCGCGACGCGTGCGCGAGGGCAGGACTCGATCCCGACGCGATCGTCGACGAGCTCCAGCACGCGATCCCGCGAGTCCCCGCCGAGCGGTGGGACACGTGCTCGCAGGCCGACCTGTCCGTGCACATCGTCGACCGCTACCACGAGTCGCTGCGCCGGGACGTGCCGGTCCTGATCGCGGCGGCGCGCAAGGTCGAGCGCGTCCACGCCGACAGGTCCGCGGTGCCGGTCGGCCTGGCGGACGCGCTCGAGGAGCTCTGGCTCGAGCTCCAGCAGCACATGCTGAAGGAGGAGCAGGTGCTGTTCCCCATGCTCGCGCGCGGCGCGCGAGGCTCGCAGGTCCACATGCCAGTTCGCGTCATGGAGCACGAGCACGAGGAGCATGCGGTTCATCTCGCGCGGTTTCGCGAGCTGACGCACGACTACGCGGCACCGCCGCATGCCTGTGCGACGTGGCGCGCGCTGTACCAGGGGCTCTCGACGATGGAACTCGAGCTGAAGGAGCACATCCATCTCGAGAACAACGTGCTGTTCCCGCGCGCGATCGGCGCGTGATGAGAGCGCTGCTCGCGCTCTGCATGGTCGCCTGCCAGCCGCTGGACCCGGATGCGACGCTCGAGGCGAGCACGTGCGACGGCTGCCACCCCGATCAGGTCAGAGAGTGGGCGGGCAGCATGCACGCGTATGCGAGCGAGGATCCGGTCTTCGTGGCGATGAACCGGCTCGGCCAGCGCGAGACCGGCGGCCAGCTCGGCACGTTCTGCGTCCGGTGCCATGCACCGTTTGCTGAGTCAGCCGACATCGAGGAGGTGCCGCGCGAGCGACGCGGTGTCGGCTGTGTCGCCTGTCACCAGGTGACGGCCGTCGAGGCCACGCACAACGGCGAGCTTCGCTGGGATCGTGAAGGTCCGATGCGCGGGGCGCTGCACGCTCCTATCGAGACCCCGGCGCACGAGTCGCGGTACTCGGAGCTGCTGGATGCGGATCGCCCTGCGTCGTCGCAGGTCTGCGGCGGTTGCCACGACGTCGTGCTTCCGAATGGGCTCGCGATCGAGAACACGTACGCCGAGTGGAGCACGAGCGTGTTCGCGGACACCCTCTCGTGCGCGGGCTGTCACATGTTCCCCGCAGGACCCCGGCGACACGACCATTCATTCCCCGGCATCGACGTCGCGACGTCGCCGTGGCCGGGCGTCGCCGAGCAACGCCAGCTGATCGCGCGCGATCTCCGCCCGGCGCTCGTCACGAAGCTCTGCGTTCAACCGACCGGCGGAGGCGTCGAGGTCGACATCACGCTCGACAACAGCCAGGTCGGTCACGCGTTCCCGAGCGGGACGACCCATGCCCGGCGGCTATGGGTGGAGCTCGTGGCCCAAACGGGCGGTATCGTGACGCAGTCGATCGGCACGTTCGAGCGCAATGCGGTCGTCCATGCGGCGCAGAGCCCCGACGTGTGGATCCTCGGCAGTCGCTTCCTGCGCGGCGACGAGGAGGTTCAGTTCGTGTGGGAGGCAGATGCGATCGCGAGCGAGCTGCTCTTGCCGACCGTGACGCTCGATCCTGCCGTGCCGGGCTACTACCACGCGCGAACGCGCAGCTTCCGCCTGCTCGGGCGCCCCGAGGTGATCCAGATGTCGTTGCACGAGCAGCCGATCGGGATCGATATCCTGCAGGATCTCGTCGCCACCGGCGATCTCGATCCGCGCGTGATCGAGGCCGCCACCACGCACACGCTCGACGGCGCTGCGCTCGAGTGGCGGTCAGCGAGCGGCTTTGGTTGCGTGCCGTGACGCCTCACCAGGCTCTGGTGATGCTCGAGAACAGCAGCACGGCATTGCGATCGGCCTGGAGCGGAGACTCGATGAACCACAGCCGCAAGACCCCCGCCGAGGCGATCACGTGCCAATCGGCGACCGGGATGTCGAACGTGACCGCCGCGTGGAGGCTACGCATCGCGCCGAGCGTCCGATCGCGCGTCCGGTAGCGAGGGCTGCCGGCGTAGCGCGGCGCATGGAACGCGGCGGCGCCCTGCGTGTAGCCGCGAAGCGACCAGCCCACGAGACGGTCACCGACGCTGCGGAGGACCTCTGCGGTCGCGGTGTGGCTCCGGACGGACCACGTATCGGCATAGAACCGGTACGTTCCGCTCGTGGTCCACCGATCGGTCAGCGCGTGGCGCACGCGCGACGCGACAGCGACGCTCCGCCGCAGCTGCGGCGTCGCCTCGGCGAGCCGCATCGGCAGCGGTGAGCCGGGGACATCGACGAGAACCTCCCGGTACGGACTCGCGTGATAGCCGTCGGCGTGCGCGAGATCCGCGACGATGTCGACGACCGTACGACGGTTCAGAAGCTGGCTCGCCGTCACCATGAGCTCGTGGGAGGTGCGCTCGCGATGGAAGCTGCGATCCATCATCGACGCGATCAGGTCGTGACCCAGGACGTAGTCGACCTCGACCGTCGTGTTTCGCTGTGCGAGCTCGGCCCGGATGCTGCTGCGCAATCGCATCGCGTCATAGTCGTGCTCGTGCGACCCGCGGACGCCGACGGTCCACCAGCTCGCCCGCTGGATGCGGTAGGTCGAGGCGACTCCGAGCTCGACGCGCTGCTCGTGCACCGTGCTCGGCGACGCCGACGTGACGACATCGACGGAGGCTGCCGAGACGGCATCGACGTTCGCATCGGCCACGACCGACAGGTGTGACGTCACGTCGCTCTGTACCGATGCGGACGGCGAGACCACCGTCACGTGATCGTCGTCGGCGTAGACGTGCAGTCCGGCGCTCGCGCCCGGCTCGCCAGCGGGCTCCGCATGCAGCGTGCGCGTCAGCGCGACGAGCAACGTCAGTTGCAGCCGCATCCGCCACCGCCCGGCGCCGTCGCGCCGGACGTTCCTTCGCGAACGACGAACACGTGGTCATTCGCCGACGAGAGGGCCGGCCAGACCGGCGCCTGCATCGCCGGGCCAGCCAGGTGACGTCGCTGGTGCGCCGGCACCCGCACACAGCCCGACACGAGGATCGCGACAACAAGGAATCGCATGCGTCGTGCACGTACGTGAGTGCACGCGGCATTCCATACGGTCGGGCGTGCAAGCGTGGTGCGTCGACGCAAGTGGTGCGCGTTCCGCGGGCGGCGATCCAGGCACCTGCCGTGCACGGTCCAGCGCCATGGCGGTATCGCGGACATGAGAAGCCCGCTCTCGGGATGGCGTCGTGTCGCCACCGCGATGTGGCACGCACCGGACGATCCTCAGATCTTCGGTGCGCTCGAGATCGACGCCGCGCCGGTCCTCGCTCTCGTCGCGCGGCTGCGAGGCGCAGGGCACCGCGTCACGGCGACGCATGTCGTCGGCAGAGCGATCGGTCACGCGCTCGCGGCTGTTCCCGAGCTCAACATCGCGATCCACCGCAGCCGGGCGAGGCAGCGCAAGAGCGTCGACGTGTTCTTCATCGCCTCGGTCAAGAAGGGCAGCGACCTGTCGGGTGTGAAGGTCTCGCAGATCACGACGAAGTCGGTCGTCGAGGTCGCCGAGGAGCTCGACCGGCGCGCCACGGAGCTGCGGGGCGGTGCCGATCGTCAGTTCTCGCGCGCGAAGCGTATGACGGACGGCCTACCGACGCCGCTCCTGCGCGGCGCACTGCGGCTCGCGGCCGCCGTGACGAACGACCTCGGGCTCGATCTACCGTCGCTCGGCCTGCCGCGCGAGCCATTCGGCAGCGCGATGGTGTCCAACGTCGGCCCGTTCGGTCTTCCCCACGGATTCGCACCGCTCGCGTGGATGTACGACGTGCCGTTGCTCGTCCTCGTCGGCGAGATCGGCCCTCGGCCGGTCGTCGTCGAGGATCGCGTGGTCGTCGGAGACGTCCTGCCGATCACGGCGACGATCGATCATCGCTACGCCGACGGATTCCAGATCAGCCGGCTCATGAAGGCGTTCCGCGAGTACCTCGCGGAGCCCGAGCGATTCGAGCCGCGCTGATTCAGCGCAGATCGTCGAGGCCACCGCCGTTGATCACGTTGGTGTAGCCGGCGCCCTCGAGCAGCGTCCTGGCCTTCGCCGCGCGGCTGCCGGCGGCGCAATACACGACGATCGACTTCGATCGATCGCCCCCGGTGGTCCTCTCCACCTCGTCGAGGCGCGCACCGAGCTCTTGAACAGGAATGTTCGTCGCCTGCGGCAGGTGATCGGTCGCGTACTCCTCGGGCGTCCGGACGTCGATGACGATCGCTCCCTTCGCGATCGCGGCGCGCGCCGCCTCGGGATCCTTGCTCGGCTTTGCCGGCGCAGCAGCGGCGGCACTGGTGTGCTTCGGCTCGTCCTTCCCGCAGCCGGTCACCTGCACCGAGGCAAGGAGCATCGCGCAGACAAGCGCTGTTCGAATCATGAGCCCTGATCGTGCAACGCGAGGGCCACTCGCGCGTACGTGGTCGCACGCAGAACAGCGCAAGGGCTGCATCGCCGTGGGTCACGCGCGCGGGTTCTGCGCACGTTGTGGTGTATCCGCGAGGCATACAGCTTGCTCCACCGGAGATCATGAAGATGAACGCATTCCGGCTGACCGCGTGGGGACGACCCGGAGAGCTGACGGAGGTCCCGGTCCCCGAGGTCCGAGCAGGCGAGGTGCTCGTCAAGATCGGCGGTGCGGGTGCATGTCACTCGGACCTCCACCTCATGGACTGGCCAGAAGGCCAGCTGCCGGGGACGGTGCCGTTCACGCTCGGTCACGAGAACGCAGGCCGGGTCGCGAAGGTCGGCGCCGGCGTGACATCGGTCCGAGAAGGCGACGCGGTGGTCCTGTATGGGCCTTGGGGGTGTGGCGCCTGTCGCGCGTGCCGCCTCGGCCGCGAGAATTACTGCGAGCGCGCCGCGGAGATCCCCGCGATGGGTGGAGGTCTCGGCAGAGACGGCGGCATGGCCGAGTACATGCTGGTGCCGAGTGCACGGTTCCTCATCCCGATCGGGGATCTCGATCCCGCGATCGCCGCGCCGCTCGCCGATGCCGGGCTCACGCCCTATCACGCGATCGCGAAGTCACGCCACCTGCTCCACCCAGGCGCGAGCGCTGTCGTGATCGGCATCGGGGGTCTCGGCCAGATGGCGATCCAGCTCCTGCGCGCGACGACCGGCGTGCGAATCGTCGCGGTCGACACCGACGAGCGCAAGCTCGAGGTCGCGCGCAAGCTCGGTGCGGATGTCGCGATACAGCCCGGGCCGGACGGGGCCGATGCGATCCGGAAGGCGACCGGCGGTGGTGCCGAGGTCGTGCTCGACGTCGTGGGTGCCGAAGCGACGCTGGCGCTCGGCGCGAAGAGCCTGCGTGCAGAAGGTCGCCTCGTGATCCTCGGGCTCGCACTCGGTGTGCTGCCGGTCAGCTTCTTCACGCTGCCGATGGGAGCGGAGGTCGCGTCCAGCTACTGGGGAACGGTCCCCGAGCTGATGGAGCTGGTCGCGCTCGCGCGTGCCGGCAAGGTGACTCTCGATGTCGAGCGCTTCCCGCTCGCCAAGGCGGCGGACGCCTACGCCAGGCTTCGCAGAGGAGAGATCCGCGGACGCGCGGTCATCATTCCGTGACGTAGGATCATGCCGCTCGCTCCGGCGCGGCCACCACGCGGGCAGAGACGACGACCGGTGCGGTCAGCGCGCGCGACACGAGGCAGTTGATATGCGGGGGCTAGCGGCGGATCGAGCGGAGCATGCTGTGGGCGAGGCCGAACGCGGTCAGGCTCCATGCCGCGAGCGCGACGTAGATGAAGACGTTCGAGATCTCGCCGAGGAAGCTCGCATCGATCGCGTGCGACAGCCGGGCGGTGCAGACCGTGTACATGCCGAGCGGGAAGACCGCGCCCCAGTAGAGCGGATCGTAGCGCAGCGGGAACTTCTTCACGCCATGGCGCCACACGCCGAGGATGAGCAGCATCGGGATCCACCAGGTCGCGGTCGCCCACCACATGAGCGTCAGGCCGCGCACGAACGGCAGGATCTGCTCGATCACGGGCGAGTGCGGTGCGGCGGCGACGAGCATCGTGCCCGCGAGCGTCGAGATCGCGGCCGCGCCCATGTTGATCCAGTACGGAGGCGCGAGGTCCGACGGGCTCATCGTGAAGAACGTGTAGCGATAGAAGATCAGCGAGATGATCCACAGGTAGAGCATCCCGCCGCCGAGCCACATCGCGAGCGAGAACACGAGCACACCGGGGGCGTGCTCGTGGAGGTGCGGTGCGAGCTGCGCGCCGAGGACGGAGACCGACTGAGCCGCGACGACGCTGATGAGCCAGCCGCCATTGATGCCGTCCGCGAGCGTCGGCTTCTCGGTCTTCACGGTGAGCAGCGTGAACACGGTGTAGACGAGGCCCGCCCACAGGACGATACCCGCGATCCACAGGACGAACGCGGCGGTCACGCTGTGACCGATCACGAGGCACTGCGAGCCGAGGACACAGGTCGCGGCGACCATCGTGAAGAAGCCGACGGCGCGGCCGTGGTGGACGAAGTCCGCTCGCACGCGATCGGGATGACGGATCACGCGCGCGATCGTCAGGATCCAGAGAAGCGGATAGAAGCCGAGGTTCAGCGCGAACAGCGCGACCGCGATCGGATGGAAGCCGATCAGCTCGCACGCGATCGACTCGATGCCGGTCGCCATCACGAGCGCGAAGTACGCCGGGTGCATGCCGGCAAGGCCTGCCGGGGGCGCCGGCTGCGTCGTCATCGCTTGAACAGATATCGGAGGAGACCGAGGTTGAGGAGCAGGCAAGCGGCGCTCGCACCGAGCGCAGGCCAGACCGCGGCATCGTCACCGCCGAGGTAGGCGTTCATCGTCGCGGTCAGGAGCCACAGCTGGAGCACGACGAGGATCAGGACGAAGCACACCACGCCGGTGATCACGGTGGTGCGTTGCGCGCGCGTGAGCTGACGCTGCGGCCGGGTGCTCATACCGTTCGCTCCTTGACCGCGATCGCGAAGATCTCGTCGCCGACAACCTCGAGCTCGATCGCGGGGAGCGGGCGAGGTGGCGGTCCGGCGATGTTGCGGCCGGTCGCGAGGTCGAAGATGCCCTCGTGGCAGGGGCAGTACAGGATGCCCTCGTCGAGCTTCGGCACGACCGCGCACGACAGGTGCGTGCACTTCTGGTCGTACGCGAGGAGCTTGCCGTCGCGCGTGTGGATGAGGAGACACGGGTCGTGCTCGGTCGGATACGTGAACATCGCGACGCTACCCGGCGGTAGCGCCGACAGCGTGCCGATCTTCGCGCGGCCCGGCGGCTTGCGGCGGCCTCGGACGAGGCTCTGCGCCGCGATCCAGGCCTGACCGGCGACGAACGCGCCGCTCGTCAGCACGAGGAACTTCGCGAAGTCGCGACGTGCGACGAATTGATCCTCGGGCCAGTCGATCGCGAAGTCGCGGCGCCATCGCGGCTGCTCGTCCATCGGACGCTGATCGGGTGCGATGGTGACGTCCTCGGGATCGCGGGTCGGCTCGTACACGTCGCCGCGCGCTGTCCCGGTCAGACCCTCTCGTCCCGGCGAGTCGATGCGCGGATCGAGCGTGCGATCCTCCTCGAAGCGGCGCTGCGGATCATCGGGCATGGCTCAGACCTCCACCTCGGCGAATGGATCGTTGGTATCGATCACCGGCAGTCGCAACCCGCGATTCGACGGCTTGTCGGCCATCGCCGCGGTGACGTCGACGTGCTCCGGTACCGCGCGCCGTGGCGCCATCACGTTGACGCGCGTCGTGATCGTCTGGTCGCCGAACCGGAACTTGTTCGTCGGAGTCGACTGCGGCCGCAGCGCGAGCGCCTGCTCGCGGGTGCCGAAGAACAGCGCCTGGCTCGGGCAGACCGTCGCGCACATCGGCTTCTTGCCGATCGACGTGCGGTCGTAGCACATGTCGCACTTCATCATGATCGCGCGATCGATGTAGAGCTCGGGCACGCCGAACGGGCAGGCGACGACGCAGTTACCGCACGCGATGCAGCGCGGCTTGCGGGCGCTCTGCACGACGCCGTCGCCGGTGCGCTTGATCGCGTCGGCGGGACAGACCTCGGCGCACGTCGGCTGCTCGCAGTGCATGCACACGACCGGCACGGTCTGTACCGACGACGCGCGGTCGACGTACTCGAGGTGGATCATCGACTCGCCCTTGTGCGTGTCGCATTCGGTGCAGGCCTGCACGCATGCCTGGCAGCCGATGCACCGGCTCGGATCGACGAAGAACTCGAGGTGCTGGGGGACAGGCATTACTGTTGAGGCTCCCGTTCTGCGGCGTACGCTGGTGCTCCCTCGGCGCGGCGCACGCGGCAGCCGCAGACCTTGTACTGCGGGATCTTGCTGATCGGATCCTGCGCGGCGACGGTCAGCTTGTTCGCGCTCTTCTCGCCGCCCCAGTGGTACGGGATGAACACCGTGTCGGGACGGATCGTCGTGACGACCTGCGCGCGGACGGTGATCGCGCCGCGCCGGGTCTCGCATGTCGCCCAGTCGCCGTCGGCGATCGCGAGCTTCTCGGCGAGACGCGGGTGCAGCTCGAGGCGCGGCTCCGGGTACTGCTTGACGAGCGGACCGATCCGGCGCGTCTGCGTGCCCGACAGGAACTGACTGACGACCCGGCCGGTCGTCAGGAACAGCGGATACTCCTCGCTGACATCGTCGACGGCGACACGGTAGTCGGCGACGTTGAACCGCGCCTTGCCGTCCGGGAAGTAGAACGGACCGGCGCCCTTGGCCACCGGGTTGTAGCTGCCCGGCTCGAACAGCCGCGGCGTGCCGGGATGCTCGACCGGCTCGCCGGACTTCGGATCGTGGCTGTAGCAGGGCCAGAACACGCCCATCTGTGCGTCGATCTTCTCGTAGGTGATGCCGGAGTAGTCGGCGACGCCACCCTTGCTCGCGATCCGCAGCTCCTCGAAGATCTCGCGCGAGCTCGCGAACTGAAAGCCGTGCGGGCGATCGAGCGCGCGAGCCAGATCCTGGATGATGCGCCAGTCCTGGCGCGCCTCGCCGGGACACTCGACGGCCTGGTTGATCTTGATGACGCGACCTTCGACCTGCGTCACCGTGCCTTCGTCCTCCTCCTGCAGGCTGCCGGGCAAGACGATGTCGGCGTGGCGCGCGGTGTCGCTGAGGAAGAAGTCGATCGCGACGAACAGCTCGAGCTTCTCGAGGGCGCGCGTCACGAACTGGTTGTCGGGCAGCGAGACCTTCGGGTTGAAGCAGATCGCGATCATCGCCTTGATCTCGCCGGCGTCGATCTTGCGGAACAGCTCGTACGCGTCGACGCCCGGGCCTGGAAGCTCCGCCTCGTCGATCTTCCACACGCTCGCGATGTACTTGCGGTGCTCGGGGTTCGCGATCTCGCGCCAGCCGGGGAGCTGGTCGCACTTCTGGCCGTGCTCGCGTCCGCCCTGGCCGTTTGCCTGGCCGACGATCGTGCCGTAGCCGCTCTTCGACTTGCCGATCCGCCCCGTCGCGAGCACGAGGTTGATCGTGCCGAGCGCGTTCTGCACGCCGTTCGAGTGATGCTCGATCCCGCGCGCGTGGAACAGGAAGCTCGACTTCGCGGTGCCCCACAGCTCCGCGGCCTTGCGGAGCGAACGCTCGGGGACGCCGGTGACCTCCGCGGTGCGCGCGACCGGCCACTGCTTGCAGTACTCCTCGACCGCCTCGAACCCGACGGTGTGCTGCGCGATGAAGTCGCGGTCGATCCAGCCCTGCTCGATCATGAGACCGAGCACGCCGGCAAACAGCGCCGCATCGCGGCCGGGCCGCACGGGCAGGTACAGATCGCAGGTCCGCGCGACCGGCGTGATCCGCGGGTCCTGGACGATGATCTTGGCGCCCATCTCGCGCGCCTGCCAGATGTAGTTCGTCGTGATCGGCGAGCACTCGGCGACGTTCGATCCGGCGACCCAGATGACGTCGGTGCCGACCATGTCGGACCACGGATTCGTCGTCCGATCGATCCCGAACGCCTTCTTGTTCGCCGCGCCCGCGCTCACCATGCACAGCCGGCCGTTGTAGTCGATGAACGGTGTCTTCAGGCAGACGCGCGCGAACTTGCCGAGCAGGTAGGTCTTCTCGGTCGTCAGGCTCGCGCCGCCGAGCATCGCGACCGATGCGTTGCCGTGCGCCTTCTGGATCCGCGCGATCTCGTTCGCGACCTGCTGGATCGCGGCGTCGTATCCCATCGGGCTGAAGCCGCCGGCCGCGGCCGGATCGCGCCGCAGTGCCGTGACGAGTCGATCGGGATGCGAGCCCTGGAGGTAGCGCTTGACGCCCTTGGGGCACAGCATGCCGCGGTTGAACGGGAAGTCCTCCCACGGCTCGAACCCGATCACCTCGTTGCCGCGCACCTTGAGCTGGATCCCGCACTGCTGGCCACAGAAGCAGCAATGCGTCTTCACCAGCTTGTCGGGCACCTCCTCGGTTCCACCCCTCGTACGGGCAGAGAGGTGCGGGCCAAAGGCGCGTGTGATCGCGAGGTCGTCGACGGGGAGCTTGGACATGGTCAGGCCGATTCGATCCAGAGGCCGCCCTGCGCGAGCCCGAACAGCGCGCGCCGGCATGCCGGGCAGATTTCTTGATAGTGGCTGGCGCGGCTGTTCGAGACCTCGTAGCGGAACCCGAGCTCGCGCTCGACGGTGATGAGGTCGCGCACCATCTGCGCCGACGCGAACGGCCGGTCGCAGCGCTTGCAGCGTGCCTGCTCGCCGCGCTCTCCCTCGTCCTTGTAGAAGCCGACGCCGAGCTGCGCCGGGCGCTGGAAGATGTGGAAGAACTTGCCGAACGGCAGCCACAGCAGTGTGACGATCACCGTGACCGCGTGCAGGATCGCGAGGAAGTCGTACGCGTAGCCGCGCAGCCACGTGTAGCTCATCGTCAGCATGAGACCTGTGATGCTGATCGCGGCGAGGAGCACGAGCGGCAGGATGTCCTCGGCGAACTGCTGCACCGCCTCGGCGCCGCGATCGCGCATGCGGCGACGAAACGCGAGCATGACGCCGGCGAGCACGAGGAACGACGCCCACACGAGCCCGTGGAACGTGATGAACGCCGGCACCGAGTCGACCGGGAACTCGCCCGCGGCGAACCCGAACAGGTACGTGCGATACGTGTCGAGGCGTCCCGGCACGGTCTCGAAGTGGATCCAGCCCCACACGAGCGGGAACGTGATCGCGGCGCCGAGCAGGCAGCCCCACATCAGGAGGAAGTGAGCGAGCCCGCGCGCGACTCCCCGCCGGAAGATGAAGCGGTTGAGCCCGACCTCGACGACGGCGCGCTTCGCGAACCGCCACGTGTTCCGCACGAACCGGCTCGGCGACAGAAACGCGCGCCAGCCGCGCCGCCAGTACATGCGCGTCGGCGGGCGGCGGAGCCACATCGCGTAGCGGTAGGTGATCCCGAACGTCGCGAACAGCGTCGCGAACGTGTAGCCGACGAGCGCCGCGTCGAAGTGGGCGAGGTTGCGCGAGCCGAGCACGATCAGCGCCGCCAGCACGAGCGTGAACAAGGCGCCCCACCACGCGGCTCGCAGCGCGTCTCGGTTCATGTGCCCATCTTGCCCCAAATTGCGGGATCGGGCTCCGCTCCCGCACCTGCATACGAGAGCGCGGGGTGAGGCCGATCGTCGCGCGACGGGCAAGTAGCGGTTCGCCGCGAGCCTCGACGACAGAACGTCGCGTACGCTAGGCCGGTGCCCGGCGCGATTGCATCGTTTCTCGAGCGCGACCACGCCCGTCTCGACGAGCTGCTGAGCCGCGCGTCGAGCGGTACTCACGTCGACGTCGCCGCGTATGAAGAGTTCCGCGCCGGCCTCCTGCGCCACATCGCGATCGAGGAGAAGGTGCTGTTCGCCGAGGCGCGTGCGCGGCGGGGACCGCTACCGAAGGCTCCGCAGATCCGCGCCGACCACGCGGCACTCGCCTCGCTGCTCGTGCCGACCCCGACGCACGCCTTGCTGGCGAAGATCCGCGAGGTGCTCGCCGAGCACAATCCGCTCGAGGAGGGCGCGCACGGACTCTACGAGGTGTGCGAGCAGATCATCGGCGACGACGTCGGTGCGGTCCTCGTTCGCATGCACGAGATTCCCGCCGTCCGGGTCGCGGAGCACGTCGACGAGCCGCGAATTCACGAGCACATCGAGCGCATGCTCGTCGCGCGGCGGCAGCCGCACCCCTAACGGGTGTCTCGCAGGTACGACGTCAGAGACAGCACGACGAGGCCGGCGCCGGCGATCAGCGGCTGGAGGAACGAGACGAAGCCGATGACCGAGACCTGGATGACGATCCAGCCGAGCATCGTGACGCCGGCGGCGGATGCGAGCGCGAGCTGGAGAGGCGACCGGCCGAGCATCGCGAGGGCGCCGAGCAGGCTCGAGCCGCCGACGAACACGAACAGGATCAGGCTCGGCACGAAGTACGTCCTGAACGGCGTGCCCGCGAGCCACTCGATCGGAACGCCCTTCGCGCCGACCATGCCGTAGTAGCCGCCGCCGAACGCGTTCAGCGCGACGAGGCCGAGCACGGCCGCGAGCACGATGCGTGCTGCCTTCGGATGCCGCGGAGCGAGAGCGTGCGATGCGACCGGCATTGTTCGGCAGGGAGCAAGGCGCATGCCGGCACGGCTCGCGTGGATTCGCGCAGCGTTTGCGCGCCGGCTCAGACTCGATGCTCGAGCCCGATGCGGGTGGTCTCGTCGACGCCGGTATCGACGGAAAATGGCGGGTACTCCTCGACGAGCGACGCGTGGTACGCGACGAGCCGGGCGTTCCAGCGCAGGATCCCGCGCTGGAATGCGAGCAGCGACTGCGGCACCGACTCGGTGAACAGCACGGCGAACGCGGCGACGATCCAGAGCAACCAGCCGACGCACCACAGGAGCGAGAGCACGAGGCCGCTCGGGATCGACGTGATGAATCGCAGCAGTGCCGAACCGACCGTCGGCGTACCGGTGAACCGGATCACGCCGCGGACCGGGCGCGCGGTCTCGGTCGGGAACGTATCGACGAGGATCGCGTTGAACGCCCACACGCCGAGGAGCCACTCGAGGCCGCGCCAGATCTTCGGCGCATCCTCCCGGAGGTAGCGCTCGGGTCCGTGCGTCGAGATCGCGATCGCGGCGACGAGCGGCAACACCCCGTACAGCGCGCCGACGAACCAGCCGGCGGTGAACCCGAGCCAGCCGAGCACCGCCGACAGCAGGATCCGGACGAGGAGCTGGATGCGCTCGAACCGCGGTGGCGACGTGACCTCGAACTGCACGGGATAGCCGCTCATGTCTCGACGAGCAGCAAGCGATGTGCCGGGTACATCCCGGCGGTTTCGCGCAGTGACTGCGACGAGGGCCCGTCGTGCGCATGCCGTGCGCGAACGACCCGCGGGTTTCGCGGTATGCGGCTTGCTGTAGCAGGAGGCATGCATCCTCCGGCACCGCCGACTTGCGTCCTGGTGACCTACGGATCTCGCCGCGGTGGGACCGCCGAGATTGCAGAGCGGATCGCGGAGACGCTCCGCGAGCTCGGCCGGTCGGCCGACTGTCTGCCGGCGGCCGAGGTCACGGACCTCGCTCGCTACGGTGCCGTGATCGTCGGCGGCTCACTCTATGCGAGCCGGTGGCACCGGGACGCGAGGCGGTTCGTGAAGCGGCACACCGCGGCGCTCGCCCAGCGTCCGGTGTGGATGTTCTCGAGCGGGCCTCTCGATGCGAGCGCCGTCGAGCGCGTGATCCCACCGGTGCGCCAGGTCGCGTCGCTGATCGCGCGCGTGCGAGCGCGGTCGCACGCGACGTTCGGAGGCAGGCTCGTCCGCGAACCGAGCGGCTTCATCGCCGCCGCGATGGCGAAGAAGCTCGCGGGCGACTGGCGCGACTGGGAGCAGGTGCGGCGATGGGCGCGCGAGATCGCGATCGCGCTCGACACCGAACGGGAGTCGCCGCCGATTTCCGCTGACACCGCGCCCGCAGCCAGCGACGGACCGATGACCTGACCTACGATGCAGGCATGGCACTCGATGTAAATTGGACGTCGCGCGCGGTCTCCGCCGAGGACGTCGTTCGCCACGTGCCGTCGGGCGCGCGGGTGTTCGTGCACGGCGCGGCGGCGACACCGGTACCGCTGCTCGACGCGCTCGCGGCGCGCACCGACGTCGAAGGCGTTTCGCTCTATCACCTTCACACCGAGGGCACGTCGTCGTTCGTCGCGCCGGAGGTCGCCGGCCGGTTGCGATCGGTGTCGTTCTTCGCCGGCTCCGCCGCGAGGAGCGCGATCGCCCAGGGCCGCGCCGACTTCCTACCGGTGTTCCTCTCGGACATTCCGGACCTGTTCGTCTCGGGATCCATTCCGCTCGACGTCGCGATCGTCCAGCTCTCTCCGCCCGATCGTCATGGCATGTGCTCGCTCGGCACCTCGATCGACGCGGCGCGCGGTGGCGTCGACAGCGCACGCATCGTGCTCGCCGAGATCAACGACCGCATGCCGCGGACTCATGGGAACGGCTCGGTACCGCTCGCGCGCGTCCACGCGTTCGTCCGCACGAGCCGGCCGCTGCCGGAAGCGGTCTGCGCGCCCGCGTCGCCGGTCGAGCAGCGGATCGCCGAGCTGATCGCCGATCTCGTCGAGGACGGCGCGACGCTGCAGGCCGGCATCGGTGCGATCCCGAATGCGGTGCTCGCGCGGCTCGGCGATCGTCACGACCTCGGTGTCCACACCGAGATGTTCTCCGACGGAATGATCCCGCTGATCGAGGGAGGCGTGATCACGAACCGGCGCAAGGCGGTGCATCCCGATCGGACGGTGACGAGCTTCGTGAACGGCACGCGTGCGTTGTTCGACTTCATCGACGACAACCCGACGATCGAGTTTCATGGCTGCGATCGCACGAACGATCCGGGCCTCATCCGCAAGAACGACAAGGTCGTCGCGATCAACTCCGCGCTCGAGGTCGACCTGACGGGCCAGGTCTGCGCCGACTCGATCGGCCATCGCATCTACTCGGGCATCGGCGGCCAGATGGACTTCCTGCGCGGTGCCGCGCTGTCCCGTGGCGGGAAGCCGATCATCGCGTTGCCGTCGACGGCCGCGAACGGGACCATCTCCCGGATCACCGCCGAGCTCAAGCCCGGTGCCGGCGTCGTCACGACGCGCGGCCACGTGCACTGGGTCGTCACCGAGTACGGTGCGCGCAACCTGCACGGCCTGACGCTGCGCGAGCGTGCAGAGGCGCTGATCGAGCTGGCGCATCCCGACGTGCGCGGTGACCTGCGCGAGACGGTAGCGGCGATCCGACACTTCACCTGAGCGCGGCGTCGCGCTCGGCATGGCCGCGCAGGAAGCGCGACCACCACGGGTCGGGCCAGCGCACGGAGGTACGCGGCGTGTAGCCGAGGACCTCGGCCGCACGCGTTCCGTCGAGGACGCCGCCGAAGTGAAAGCGGCGCAGGTTCATGTCGTAGCGAAAGTCGAAGCCCGCGACGACGCGGCGCAGGCCGTAGAGCGGCGACATCAGCGGACCCGGGACCGGGATGTCGACGCGTCCGCTCTCCGCGATCGCCGCGGAGAGTGGCAGCGTGTCGTGGCCGGGGATGTTGAAGATGCCGGTCGCATCGCTGCGGAGCGCCAGCTCGATCGCGCGGGTGGCGTCCTCGACGCCGAGCACGTTCAGCATCGGATCGAAGCCGAGCGGCCGGAAGCAGACGCGCGACTGGAGGTAGTCCCAGAGCTGGCTGCCGGTGCCCGGCGCGACGATCTCGGCGCAGCGAAGCACGCTGATCGCGGGTGGTCCGGCGAGCCGCGCGCAGACCGTCAGGTCGGCCTCGACGCGGTCGCGGATCCACTGCGGCGCGAGCGGATCGAAGTCGAGCGGCGAGTCCTCGTCGACGAGATCCGACGTTCCGTGTCGGAGCGCGTAGATCTCGGCGAAGCTGCGATAGACGAAGCGACGGATCGTCGGGTGATCGGCGCATGCGAGCACGAGCTCGCGCGTCGACTCGACGTTCTGGGCGTGGATCGCCGGGCCGGTGTCGGCGCTGCGCCGATGGTGGATGCCGTGGACGACGGCATCGATCCCCGCGCGGCGAACCGGCCCCCAGACGAGGTCGCGTAGCGCGCGGGGGCGCGCGAGGTCCGTGGTGTACGTGACGAGCTTGGGGTGCGGCGCGTGCGTCGACTCGGACGGGCGATGGACCGCGAGCACGAGGTCGACGTCGGCGGCCGCGAGCAGGCTCTCGACCAGGGCCATGCCGAGCGTCGCGCTCGCACCGGTGACCATCACCCTCATCGAAACACTCCATCGCGTGCCCGGAGCGCGCCGGCGATGAGCGCCTCGAGCGCCTCGCGCACCCTGGCGGCGGCACGCGCGACGAGCTCCGGATCGGCGGCATCCTCGGCGGTGTGTCCGCGATGGAGCTCGATCGGCGCGCCGTAGACGATCCGGACGTGCGCCGGCAGCGGCAGCGGCGACGCGGGAATCGGGAGGTACGGCGCCCCGAACATGCGAAGCGGCAGCTTCGCGAGCAGCGGCCAGCTCTCCTCGGCGCCGATGATCGCGGCGGGCACGACCGGGGCGGCGAACCGGATCGCGTGCTCGGCAAAGCCGACGCGCCAGTCCTGCAGCCGGTAGCGATCGCGATACGGCTTCGCCGGCCCGGTGACGCCCTCCGGGAAGATCACCAGCAACTCGTCGCGCAGCAGCAGGCGGCGCACGTTCGCGCGCGTGCCGCTGATCGCACCCATGCGCGCCAGGAACGCGCTGACGAGCGGGAGTCGGGGCACGAAGTGGTCGGCGACGGGCCGCGGGATCCGAGGCGGATCGGATCGCCGCACGAGATCGAGGCAGAGCAGCGCGCCGTCGACGGGCAAGAAGCCGCCGTGGTTCGCGACCACGATCGTCGGACCGCGCGCGGGCAGGTGCTCGATGCCCGACGACTCGACCCGGAAGTATCGCTCGTAGAGCGGCGCGACGAGGTCGACGACCGCCGCGAGGCTGCGAGGGTCGAGGCCGAACACGTCATAGCCGCGTCCCTCGTCGTAGAACGGAGCGGCATTGCCGAGTCGTGCGAGCGAGTCCATTTCCGCTCGGCACGTAGCAAGACGCGGGCCCCTGGGCGCGGGCCGAGGCAGCTCGTCGCGACGCCATGCGCGTCACGGGTGCAGCGTACGGGCCAGCACGCAGGATGCGCAGGGCTTGCGCATCGATCGGTGGCCGCGCGAGACCTGCGCGAAATCTCCGGCGGCGGCCCCGGAAATACGGGCGAAGGTCGAGCGATGTGGGAGCGGTTGCCCCGCGCGCAGGCCCAGCCGAGCTGGCCGCGACGTTGCAGCAGGGAACGGCATGCAGGTGAAGAAGGTCCTCTGTCCGCTCGATTTCTCCGCCGGGTCGAAGCGCGCGATGCGCTGGGCGGTCCGGCTGACGTCGGAGCTCGGCGCGGAGCTCGTGCTGTTCCATGCGTGGCAGATCCCGGTGATGTCGGCCGAGTCCGCGTTCGCGCCGACCCTCGTCGCCGATCTCGTCGAGGCCGCGGAGGAGTGCCTCGGCGCCGAGCTCGCAGAGGCCCGCGCGCAGGGCGCCGCGCACGTGTCGACCAGGCTCGTCTCCGGGCCCGCCTGGAGCATGATCGTCGACGAGGTCGCGTCGGGTGGGTTCGATCTCGTCGTGATGGGCAAGCACGGGCGCACCGGCCTGCAGCGGTTCGTGCTCGGCTCGGTCGCCGAGAAGGTGGTGCGCCACGCGGGGTGTCCGGTGCTCACGATCCCGCCCGAGAGCGAGCCGAAGTCGTTCGCGAGCATCCTCGTTCCGATCGACTTCTCCGAGAGCGCGCGGCGCGCGATGGAGATGGCGGCAGCGCTCGTCCAGCGCGGCGGGGCGGGCATCACGCTCCTCCACGTGATCGAGCTGCCGGTCGACTACCACGGCGAGCCCAAGATCGACGGCCTGATGGAGATGCTCGACAAGCGCGGCGCGGAGTCGCTCGACCAGTGGGCCGCCGAGCTGCGCGCGAAGACCCCGGTCACGGTGACGACGCGCTCGCGGATCGGCCGTCCCGCGTCCGAGGTGCTCGCGGTCCTCGAGGAGGCGTCGGCGTTCGATCTCGTCGTGACCGGCAGCCAGGGCCGCACCGGTCTCAGCCGCGCGCTGCTCGGCTCGGTCGCCGAGAAGATCGTGCGCCACGCGCCTTGCCCTGTCCTCGTGGCCCGGCGCGGTGGTTCGTGACCGCGTGATGTCGTAGATCCATCGCAGATGGCGACCGACGTCGTTCCTGCCAGCCGCTCGCGGTCGCACGTCGCGCTGTTCGCGCTCGCGTTCGGCTACTTCGCCTGTTACGTGCCATACGGTGCGATCACGAAGGCACTGACGACGCCGGCGATCCGCGGCGACCATGCGACCTCCGGCCTCGCGCTGCTGCCGGTGATGACGATCGCATCGCTGGTCTCGATGGTGGTCACGATCTCGAGCCTCGGCTGGTGGCACCACGCACGGCCCGCGGGCGCGAGGTGGCCGCGCCCGACGAAGTGGACGCTGCTCTCCGGCCTCGCGACGAGCACGATCCTCGTCACGACGACCCTCGCGTACACGTTCGACGGCGTCAGCCTCACGTTCGTGATGCTCGTGATGCGCGGCGGCGTGCTGCTGATCGCACCGCTTGTCGACCGGCTCTCCGGGCGGACGATTCGCTGGTTCTCGTGGGTCGCGCTCGCGCTGTCGCTCGGCTCGCTCGCGAACGCGTTCGCCACCCGCTCGGGCACGGTGCCGATCCTGTGCGTGATCGATCTCGCGCTCTATCTGGCGAGCTACTTCGTCCGGCTGCGCCTGATGGCGAAGCTCGGCAAGAGCCGCGACGTCGCGGTCCGCCGGCGCTACTTCGTCGAGGAGCAGATGGTCGCGACGCCCGCCGCCGTCGTGCTGATCGCGCTGATCGCGGTGTTCGCGCCGGGCAGCGCCGGGGAGCAGCTGCGCGCCGGCTTCGCGCTGTGGACGGATCCGATGGCGGCATGGCTCGTCGCCGCGGGCATCTGCTCGCAGGGCACCGGCGTGTTCGGCGGTCTGCTGCTGCTCGACGCGAGCGAGACGTCGTACAGCGTCCCGCTGAATCGCGCGTCGAGCATCCTCGGCGGCGTCGCCGCGTCGGTCGTGCTCGCGCTGCTCTATGCCGTCGCGTTTCCGTCGACGGGCGAGCTCGTCGGTGCCGCGCTCCTCGTGGTCGCGATCGGCGTGCTCTGGCTCGGACCGCTGCGCGATCAGCGCCCGAACGGGTGACAGCCGGAGCAGCGCTTCGCGGTCGGCTCGTGCGCGACCTGCGCCTTGTGACAGCTCGTGCAGCTCGCGCGATCGTCGCGTGGCGCCGGCTCGTGCGCGAGGTGACAGCTCGCGCAGCGATCGTGCCCCGTGACGACGTGCAGGCCCGGCCGCTTGTCGGCGGGATGACACGTCGCGCACGCCGGCGGTGACGCGACGCCGGCGGGGCCGTGCGCGCGGTGACAGCTGGCGCACGCGACGCGCTTGCCATGCCCCGAGCTCGCGCGATCGGCGTGGCACGTCGCACAACTCGCCTGCGGCTTGCGCGCACCGCTGTGGGTGTCGTGGCAGCTCGAGCACGCCTGGTGACCCGCGGGCGCCGTCGCCTTCTCGGCGGTGTGGCACGTCGCGCACGCGGGCGGCTGCGCCTGCGGCTGGTGCGGGCCGCCGGTGTGGCAGTTCGTGCAGGTCGCGTGGCCACGGTTCACCTCGGCGCTCTTCCGCGCGTGACACGTCGCGCATGCGGCGGGCGTGCGCCCCGGCTCGTGCGCGGCCTTCGGGTGGCAACCGAGGCAGTCTGCGTGTGGCGTCGCGGCGACCGTCGTCGCCTGCGTCGCGTGGCAGGTCGCGCACAGCGCCGCGGCGAGCACCGGACGCTTGCCGTGCGCGGTGTGGCAGTCGAGACAGTTTGCCGTCGCGTGGTGCGGCTTGTCGTGGCACGTCGTGCAAGCGACCGCCTTCTGCACGCCGAGCGTGTGCGGCCGGTGGCAACCGACACACGGTCCGTGGCCCGCCGGCGACGGATGCTCGACGCGCTCGTCGGCGTGACAGCTCGTGCACGGCTTCACCTGCGAGGCATCGAACTCGTGGGCGACGTGACAGCTCGTGCACTTCGGATGGCCGGCGGTGATCGCGCGCGCGTCGACGGCGAGCGCGCCGCGCTGCGTGCTGTGGCAGCGCGCGCAGCCCTGATCCGCGACGAGCGTCTGCTCGTGCATGCGGTGACAGTCGAGACACGCGCGCTTGCCGGGGTGCGTGTTCTTCTCGTCGGCGTGACAGGACGCGCACGGCTTCGGATCGGTCGCCGGCGTGCGATGCGCGGAGTGACAGTCGGTGCAGGTCTCGCCGGAGTGCGCGCCGACGGCGGGCGTGTGCAGGCCCTGGCTCTCGGCGTGACAGCGCATGCAGTTGCCCGGCTCGATGCCCGGCTCGGCGCCGAAGCCATGGCAGTCCTGACAGCGCGGCGCCGGCACGAGGCCGAGCGCGTCGTCGGGGTGCAGCGGCGTGCGCTTCTCGGCGTGACACTTCGTGCACAGATCGGCGGGCGGCTTCGCGAACCGATCGTCGTGACAGCTCTCGCACGGCACGCCGTGCTTGCCGACGTGCATGCGGTGGCCGATGCTCGCCTTCACGTCGCGATACTCCTGCGGCACGTGTTGCGGTTCGCGGCGCTCGCCGCCGCAGCCGAGCAGGACGAGCGCGAGGACGACGACGCCTCTCATCGTGCTCCGCTCGGATGGCACAGCCGGCACGGCAGCGCGGACATCGGCTGGCGGCTCGAGAATCCCGGCGGGTGCGGGTTGCCGCCGACGCCGCCGACGGCGTGACACGACACGCACAGCTGCTCGCCGGCACCGCCGTGGCAGCTCGCACACGACGCGGGATCGCGCCGTGCCTCGCGGCCATGCAGGTTCTCCGACGAGGTCAGGCCGACCCAGCCCGCGGGATGCGGGTTGCCACGGCCGAGGCCGGCAACGCCGCGCTCGACGTGGCAGCTCGCGCAGCGATCGGGCGCGTGACACGTCGTACACGCACCGGGGGCACTCCGCGCCTCGAGGCTGTGCCGGGCGGCGAAGCCCGCGCGGTGCACGCTCGGCGTGAACGGATCGGCGAACCGCCTCGTCGCCGGCAGGGCCGCGACCGTCGTGCCGTGACAGCTCGCGCAGAACGTCTGCTTGTGACACGTCTCGCACAGCTCGCCCGACGACGACGCGCGCGCGCCGTGCTCGCGAACCCAGTCACCGTCGTGCGCGAGGTGCGAGGCGGGCAGGGTGCCCGACTCGGCGAGATCCTTGTGGCACGACTCGCACGTGCGCGCGTTGCCGTCGTGGCACTTGAAGCAGGTCGCCATCGCCGGCCGCATGTGCTCGTCGCCGTCGGCGACACCGACGTGACAGCGCATGCAGTTGCCCTTCGCGACCGTCGGCCCGAGGTGCTTGCCGTGATCGAACACGAGGTGGTCCTTCGCCTCGACGAGCCGCTCGGCGGCGTGGTCGGGCGCGTGGCAGCCGAGGCACGACCGCGTGTCGTGCGGCCTGGCGTGGCAACCGAGGCAGCTCGCATCGTCGGGGAGGTGCAGACCGTCGCCGGAGGCGATGTCGACGTGGCAGGTCGTGCACGCGACGGCGGCGACGACGTGCGCGCGATGCGGGAACACCTTCGGCGACGACGGCTTGCGCAGGCCGAGCACGCCGGCGCACGCGGCAACGGCGATCGCGACGAGCAGGAGCCACGTGCGGTTCACGGCACGCCCCACTGCCGCGCGAGCTGGAACAGCACGTCGACGCGATGGCGATACTCCGGCGACGCGCTGGCTTCGACCGCGACCGCCGATTGCCACGCGGCACGCTGCCAGCTGCACGCGGCGAGCGCCCACGGCCACACCGTGC
>JAEWJO010000805.1 GCA_023386455.1 Pseudomonadota bacterium
CGCCTGCAGACCGGCGATCCGAAGGCCGCGCTCGTCGATCTCGACAAGGCCGTCGCGCTCGATCCCGAGCCCAAGTGGCGCCGTCTCCGCGCGCGTGCCCGCGCGGCCGCCGGTGACACCGCGGGTGCGCAGAAGGATCTCGACAACGCGTGCCAGCTCGGCGACGCAACCGCGTGCAACGAGAAGCCGTGAACGGGCTGCAGGTCTACGTACGCGCGCTCCGGCTCGAGCGCGACAAGGTCCCCAGCTTCGACGAGTACCCGTTCGCGATTCCGTCGATCCGCTCGCTCGACGAGCTCGCGCTGAACCCGCAAGTCACGTTCTTCGTCGGAGACAACGGCTCCGGCAAGTCGACCCTCGTCGAGGCCATCGCGATCCTCGCGGGCTTCAACGCCGAGGGTGGCTCGCGCAACTTCAGCTTCGCGACCCGCCGATCCGAGTCCGACCTGAAGAACCACATGCGTCTGGTCCGCGGCACGCGGTGTCCGCGCACGGGCTACTTCCTTCGCGCCGAGAGCTACTTCAACGTCGCGACGGAGATCGAGCGCCTCGACGAGGGGCCCAGCGTGGGCGATGACCCGCCGATCATCGCCAGCCACGGTGGGCGGTCGCTGCACGAGCAGTCGCATGGGGAGTCCTTCCTCGCGCTCATCAATCATCGGTTCTTCGGCGGCGGTCTCTACATTCTCGACGAGCCCGAGGCGGCTCTATCCCCCCCAGCGCCAGCTGACGCTGCTGTCGCGCATGCACGGGACGCGCCCGTCACGAAGAACAGCCCTGCCATCGCGTAGGAGCGCGCGGCGCTCTTCCTGCCGAGCAAGCGGGAGAGCGCCGCGCAGCTGCGCCACGGTCTCCGTAGCGAGCCGCAGGTGGCCTGCGCCGATGCGGTCGCGCCGAGCGCGCGCTACGCGCGGGCCGTCGCGCTGGCCCGCGGTCCCGGCACCTCGTCCCACGAGATCCGGCCGTGTGTAATGCAACCGCAGCGCAGTAGCCACGTCCTGGGCAGATACACGACGAGCGGATCGTAGCTCTCGCGGATCTTCCACAAGACCTCCGCGTCCTCGCGCTCCTTCCAGCCGAGGAAGCCGACGCCCGTCGAGAACGGATCGACGTTCCACGTCCGCGTGTGGTCCGCGCGATCCTCGCGATGCTTGCGCCAGTTATTGAGCACGTACGCGAGCGCGCGGCGCGCCTGGCGAGGCGTCTCGATGATCTCCTGATGAAATCGATCCGGGAACACCGGGCCGCGGCGACGGACCGCGAGCTTCACCGAGAACGCCGCGTTGATGTGCTTTGCCGCCGAGATCTGGAAGCGCTGCATGCCATTCGAGAGCGCCTTCGCGTGGTCTGCCTCGACGAGCAGGTGCACGTGGTCCTTCTGGATGCTGATGTGCACGATCCGGAACGCGCCGTCGCGCTTGTCGTGGAGCTCGCGCATCGCGACGGCGATCGTCGCCTCGCGCAGGGCGCGATACATCAGCCGCTTGCGAAGGCTGCCGACCGCTCGATCGACGCGCAGGACCACGTGCACCGGAAACCGTCCCTTGAGGACCGGACGCGCCTTGTGAGGCGAGCCCGCACGAGCCCCCTTGGGCTTGCGACCGGCGCCGGGACGCTTGCCACCGTGCGTGCGCGTCTTCCGCTGCTTCTTCTCGCGAATTGGCAGCTGGAGTTGTGCGCTATCGAGCGGCCCGACCATCCAGCTTCGATATCACCAGCAGTCGCGACTTGCAACTTGATTACGCCGATATTTTTACAGGAACCACAGAGCTGAGACGCTGTGCGGCGAGGCGCTTGGGGAGCAGATCTCCGCCGTGATCAGATGACCTGCAGGCACGCAGCGGGCTCGACATCGTGCAGTGCCTCACGATCGAGTAGAGCCCGCGACGCGACCGTGCGGCCCCGCCTGATCGACGCGGCCATCGCGGTTCGTCGACGACTCGGCCCGGTCTCCTCGCGCACGTCTACACGGACGCCATCGACCTCGAGGAGCGACGTATTCCGTTGCGCCAGTTCATCCACTCGTTGTGTCAGGGAATCCGTCGGCCCGTGTGGCCTGCTTGCTGTCTGCCATGGCGTTCTTGGCCGGCTTGGCCTCTTGGGTGCGTCGGTGAAACCGGCGCGGTGTTACGAATGAAAGAGTCGAACAATGAAGGATTAGCGATCCACGTTGGCCCCGAGTCATGGGCCAGCTCCCGCAAGGGCGACGGCCAAGCGTTGATAGGGGGAACATGTAGGCTGGGCACTGAGCCGCGAAATGCCAACCCGCAGGGAGAGCTGCGGATGTTCTGGGTGCCGACATCGTCCAAGAAGATGGAAGGCAACATCCCCGATGCCGCTATGTGCGAGGCAGCGGAGAACCTGGCGCGGTCGAAGACCCCACGCATGCATGGACACGCCGCGCACGGGAACCGAGAGATCCCGCGACCCGTCTGCACGACGAGGTGCAGACCGCATCGGGAAGTCTAAGGACTCACGCCGATGATGAACGGGCACGGGAAGTCGGACAGGTCCATAGCACCGAAGAAGCCCTCGAACGACGCCGGTCAACCGGCCGAGGAGAGGGTGGAGGAGAGGGACCTGGCCGAAGGGAACTCGAACGAGAGCAACGCGTTCCGAACGCAGAGTCGGGGCGACGCGCACGAGCAGCTCGATGACGCGCAGGCCAGCTCGACATCGGGCGTTCCCGTGACCACATCACAGCCAGCCCCGACGGTTTGCCGTCCGGCCCGGCTGCAGGCCGGGTCAGCGCTCGTACCGATCGCGGTGCTTGATCCACTGCATCGGCCAGTCGAGGTCGGCCTCCTGGCGGCCGAGCGGCGTCAGGTCGAGGTAGCTGTAGGCCGCGCACATCAGGTCGATGCCGCGCTCGTAGGTCGAGTACGTGTGGAACACGTCGTCGCCCTCGCGCGAGAAGCAGCTGATGCCGGGGCACTCGCCGGCCTTGTGGCGGCCGCCGCCGTAGTTGTACTGCTGCGCATCCTCGTCGGTCGCGAAGCTGACACCGAAGTCGAAGTTGAAGTCGCTGCATGCCGACGACATCCACGGGATCGTCCAGCCCATGCGCTTCTTGAACGCTTCGAGGACGGGGAGCTCCGCGCGCGAGACGAGCGTGAAGGCGGTGTTGCGCGCGGCGAAGTGCGGCCAGGCGAGGGCGATGTTGTCGGTGACAAACGAGCAGCTGGCGCAGCCGGCGGTTTTGTCGGGGCCGAGCATGAAGTGATAGACGATGAGCTGGGGCCGGCCCTCGAACAGCTCGAGCAGCGTGCGGTCACCGCACGGGCCGCGGAACGTGTACGGCTTGTCGAGCTTGACGCGCGGGAGGTCGCGGCGGGCGGCGGCGAGCGCATCGCGCTCGCGGTCGAAGGCCTTCTCGCGGGCGAGGAAGGCCTTGCGGGCGACCAGCCACTCGTCGCGAGTGACGGTACGGGGATGTGTGGTCATTGCCTGGATCCTTTCGTGCGGCGGGTGAGGCGGGCGACGCTCGCCGCGAAGGCGAGTGCGGCGGCACCCGCGGCGGTCGACGAGCTGAGTGCGAGTGAGGTGATGCAGAGGGGACACATGGTGTGCTTCCTTTCGAAGCGACTATGGGAGCGCTCGTGCCCGGGCTGGGAGTGACATCGGTGGCGCGAATGGACGATGCTGTGCGCGATGGCCGCGCCGCAGGAGATGACCGAGCTCGCGGCCGCGGCGCGCGCGCTGGCGGCGGGCGACGGGCTGCGTGCGCTGTCGCTCGTCGGGCGAACGGCGGGGGCGGTCGCGCTGGTGCTGAAGGGAATCGCGTACGCGCAGCTCGGCGATCTCGAGGCGGCGCGCGATGCGCTCGAGCGAGGGCTGGCAGCGAGCAGCGATGCGGTGCTCGCGGCACGGGCGCGCGCGGCGCTCGTCGAGATCTGGTTTGCCGAGGGGGATCCGGCGAAGGCGGCGACGGCGGCGCAGGCCTCGGTCGACGAGCTCGAGCGGCTCGGCGATACGCGCAATGCGGCGATGCAGCGGCTGGTGCTCGCGCGCGCGGAGGTGCTGCGGGGCCGGCTCGGCGAGGCGCGGCGCGTGGTCGGCGAGGTGCTCGATGCGAGCCTGCCGCCGGATCTTCGTGCGGTCGCGTCGCTCGCGGTGGCGGAGATCGCGACGCGCGGGCTCGCGGCGACGGAAGCGTCGGCTGCGCTCGTCCGGGCGCGCGCGGCACTCGAGAGCGCGCCGAATGCGTTGCTCGCGCGCGAGCTCGCGAACCGCGAGGCGGAGCTGTCGGCGCCGGTCGCGCGGATCGAGGAGGGTGGGGGTGGGGCGGCGCGTGATGCGGACGTTCATGCGATCGAGGAGGTGACGCGCGGGGACGTGTTTGTCGTCGACGCGTGCCGGCGCATCGTGATCGCGGGGAGGGCGCGCGTGCCGCTGGCGACCCGGCCCGTGCTGTTCGCGTTGCTGGTCGAGCTCGCGAGGGCGGCGCCGGCACCGGTGTCGCGCGACGGGCTCGCGATGCGCGCGTTCGAGGTGCGAAAGATCAACGAGTCGCACCGCGGGCGGTTGCGCGTCGAGATCGGCCGGCTGCGCAAGATCCTCGAGGAGCTCGGTGCGGAGCCGGTCGCGACGGCGGATGGGTATGCGCTCGTGTCGAAGCGGCCGGTCGCGATCCTGTCACCGCGCGACGCGGACGATGCGTCGCACGTCGCGATCCTGCTGGGAGACGGCGCGTCGTGGTCGGCTCAGCGCGTGGCGGAGAGCGCGGGCATCAGCAAGCGGACGGCGCAGCGTGCGCTGGCCGAGCTCGTCGAGAGCGGACGCGCGGTGCGCAGCGGCAGCGGGCGCAATGTTCGGTATGCGCGCGCCGGCGCGCCGATCGCGTCACGGATGTTACTCCTTGGCCTCGCACCCGACGTGGCAGACAGGGATCAGGAGACATCCTCATGACCACCACGAACATCCATGATGCGGAGATCGTCCGCGAGTACATCCCGTTCCCCGACCGCGCGACGATGCACGGCGTGACGCTCGACGGCACGCGCGTCTGGTTCGCCCGCGACAACGAGCTCGTCGCGTTCGACCCCCAGACCGAGCAGGTCGTGCGCCGGATCCCGGTGCCGGAGGCGAAGGGCGGCACCGCGTTCGACGGCGAGCACCTGTACCAGCTGACGACCACCGAGGTCCTCGTCGTCGATCCGGCGGAGGGCCGGATCGTTCGCCGGTTTGCCGTGCCCGGTGACGGCTCGCCGAGCGGCATGGCCTGGGCCGACGGCTACCTCTATATCGGCCAGTTTCGCGAGTCGCGCATCCACAAGGTCGACGCGAAGACCGGCGAGGTCGTGAAGACGCTGACGTCGGATCGGTACGTCACCGGCGTGTCGTGCGTCGACGGTGCGCTGTGGCACGCGGTCAGCTACGACGGCAAGCCAAGCGAGCTGCGGCACATCGCGGCCGACGGCACGGTCGTCGAGACGCTGCGGGTGCCGGTCGACGGGATCGCCGGCATCGAGCGCGCGAAGGACGGCGAGTTCTGGTGTGCCGGCGAGAAGGGCACGCTGCGGCGCGTCCGGCGTCGCGCGCGCTGAGCTACTTGCAGGCGGGCGGTAGCGGATCGCAGGCGCCCCACAGGCCGCGGCGCGCGTTCTTCGCGTCGAGCTGGAGCGCCTTTAGCTCGTCGACGCGCGAGTCGCCGTCGGGCGGGATGTGGAGCACGCAGCCGTAGCCGCGCTGGATCAGGAGGGAGTTGACCTCCTGGCCGTTGACGCTGACGTAGGCGAGCGTGCGGCCGAAGTTGTCGGTGCACTCGACGTCGTAGCTGATCTGGATCGTCTTGCCGAGCACGAGGTCGGAGTTGAACTGCGCGGCGTTCGAGCCGTAGCAGTCGCCGCCGCCGGAGACCTCGGGCGTGTCGACGAGCAGGTAGCGGATCTTGTCGCCGTTCTCGAGCTCGACGGTGTCACCGTCGAGGACGCGGGTGACCTTGGCCTCGCTCGGCCCGCACGGCGAGCCACCGCAGCCGGCGACGGGCATGGCTGCGGCGAGAACGGCGAGCGCGAGCCGGTACCTCACAGGCAGACGTTCGCGGCCTTCGGCGTGCCGTAGTTCTCTGCAGTACCGTACTTCTGCGTCGGCTGGGCATCACAGAAGTTCGCGATGTCGTCGTTGTCCGTCGCGTTGGTGTTCGTCGGCTTGAGCTGCTTGGAGACGCCGTCCGGCGTCGTGCCGAACGTCACCTGGTCGAGGAGCACGGCGCCATCGAGGACCTTGATCGTGCTTCCGAGTGCGAACGTGAACGTGAAGTCGACGCCATTCAGCCCACCGTTCTGGGCCGGGTCGGTGAGGTGCGCGAACAGCGCGAAGCCGTTTGCGGGGACCGGTTTGCAGTTCGTCGAGTTCAACACGTAGACCGTCTGCGTTCCGCCCTGGATTCCGAGGCCGTTGAGGTCGAACGAGGCAGTTCCGGTATTCGTGACCTCGAACCACTCCTGCATGGGATCGGTTCCACTGCCCGCGGCGTTGGCCAAGAACTCGTTGATGACGAGCGTGTTGGCCGGCGGCTTGACGATGTTGCGCGGCGTGCCGTTGGTATCGAGGCACTGTCCCGGACCCACCTGAACGGGGCAGGTATCGTTCATCGCGCCGGGAGTCCCGCGATCCATCGCCGTGCCGACGGTGTTGTAGACCGTGCTCCCATCGCAGAAGTTCGCGGGATCATCGTTCGACGACGGATCGGTGGCGGCAGGATCGAGGGCGCGCGAGCGACCCGATGTCGAGGTCGTCCACGAGACTGCATCGAGGATGGTGGTGCCGAGCACGAGCTGGACGTCGGGTGTGTTGGTCGTCGGGTTGAGCGAGAACGGGAACGTGCCGAGTGTCGTGAGGCCGCCGTTCATGACCATGTCATCCGAGCGCGCGAACACGGCGTAGCTGTTGGCGTCCATGTGGATGCACGTCGTGCTCTGGAGGACCGTCGGGTTGGCCGTATCGTTGGCGCGGTCGATGCCGACGCCATTGAGGTCCACATCGCGGAGCGCTTTGACCTCGAACCATTGCCCACCGGTCGCGCTCACCGCGCTCGGCTTCGGCATCACCTCGGTGATGACCAGATCGCCGGGCATCGGCGATACGACAGGGCGCATGCCGCTCGTGTCGGAGCACGAGCCGGCGATCACCGGGGCGCAGTCGTTGTCCTGGCCGGGGGTGCCGAAGTTGTTCGGCTCGAACTCGGTGTCCTTCGCCTCGCACCAGTTGGCCGGCTCGTCGTTGAGCGTGTAGTCGGGCGGGCCGCCGTTGCCGAGCTGGCGCGAGTGGCCGGACTTGACCGTGTCGTACGTGGCCGAGTCGATCTCGCTCGAGCCGCACTTGAGAGTGAGCTTGCCGCCGTCGGAGTTGAAGAAGTCGCCGAGGTCGGCGGAGTAGCCGTAGTCGACGTAGGCGGGGACGAGATCGTCGGTCGAGTTGCCGAGCGTGAAGAACTGACCGGGCGCGACGGTGACGTCGGTCATCGAGTGCGACGACGACTTGCTGCCGTCGGGCCGCGAGTGGACGATCGTGACGCCCTGGAGCGATACCGGCCGATCCGAGTTGTTGTAGATCTCGAACCATTCCTTGCCGTCGTCGGTGCCCGTGCCGCCGCTCGGCGCGGCGTAGTCGGCGAACACCTCCGTGATCACGAGGTCACCCGCGATCAGGTTGTCCTTGCAGGCACTGGTGTTCTCGTCGGGACCGCATGCAGCGAGCAGGACCACAGCGACGGCGAGGCGCATCTGAGTAGGGTAATTCATGGGGCGGGGGTGCTGGTGGGAATCTGCAGCCCTGGTACCGGAGAAAGCGCGATCTGCGATGCGCGATCGATCACGATCTGGACCTGCTTGCGGTGGTTGTGACGGTTCTCGTAGATGGTCGGGGTTCCGGTCACGACGACGTACTCGCCCTTCCAGGTCGCGATGCCCGACTGCATGAACACGTCGCGGTCGAAGAATACGAGCGGGAAGCCGGAGAACTGTTGACGGGACAGTGACACTCTCGTCGGGCCCTTCTCGCCGATCTGGACGTTGTCGACGAGGCCGATCAGGTGGACCTCCTTGCCGACGAGCTCCTCGAGCTGCTTCGTCGCGTCCCAGTGCGAGATGTCGATGTAGTTCGGCTTGCCCTCGCCCTCGGCGCGGAAGCTCGCGACGAACTCGCCGCGCGCGTTCCACCAGGCGAGGCGCTCGTCGTAGTCGGGATACGACATCACGCCGGTCGCCCAGATGCCGCGCTTGGCGGCGCGCGCCTCGTCCTGCGCGGCGACGAAGTCCTTGTGAAAGCGGCGCGACTGGCCGTACTTCGGGAAGTACGGGCCCATGCCCGCGCGGACGGCCTCGACGTTGTAGTTCAGCCAGGTGCCGTTCTTGTTGACGAACACGTACGCGAGGTAGCGCTGGTACGCGTCGCGGATCTCGGCGGGATGATCGCGCTCGAGCCGGACCTTGCCGGCGCCGGCGAAGAACGCCTCGGCGAAGTGCTTCGCGTCCTCGCCGAGCGGCGTCGGATACTTCTTCGGGCGCGGCGAGTCACCGCGCTTGGCCTTGATGTACTCGGGCCAGCCTGCCTCGAACATCCGGCGGTCGCCCTCGGACTTGAACGTCTCCTCGGTGTCGACGCCGAGGAGGCGCAGCGAGCTGTCGAGACCGTCGACGCGGATCGTGTCGCCGTCGGTGATCTTCGTGACCTTGAACTCGCCGATGACGAGTCCCGGCGTCTCGAGCCGCAGCAGCGACTTCTGCGCGGCCTTGCGCTGGTAGCGGCTCTCCTTCGCGGGAAAGCACGCGACGAGCGCGAGCGAGAGGAGCAGGGCGATGCGACGCGTGGAGATCAGGGACATGGTGGGTTCGCCTGCTTGGGGGTTCCTTCGGACATCGCGTTCGTGCACCAGCCTGCCGGCACGTCGTTGTCGTTGGCGGTCGGCGGGCTCGTCCCGAACGAGTACGTGCCGGTCTTCGGCAACACGTCGTAGATCGCGCGGTCGATCAGCACCCCGCACGCCTCGACGTCGATCGCGGCCGCCGGCAGGAAGCCGACGTGGAAGTCCGTCGCGAAGCCGTAGTCGATGTGCGCGGGCCTCGTCGCGTCGTCGTTGACGAGGCCGAGCGTGACGTACTCGCCGGGATCGACGATCAGCGAGCGCCGGACGAGGACGGGGACCTCGGAGCTGCCGTCCTTCTTGCGGAAGCGGATCTTGATGCCCTCGAGATCGATCGACGCGTCGCTCGCGTTGTAGAGCTCGATCCAGGTGCCGAGCGCGTCGTCGGGACTCTGCGGGCCGCGGACCTCGGTGACGACGATGTCCCCGGGAGCAACAGCCGGGCACTCGGCCGGCGCGGGGTCGCGGGTACAGCCGGCGGCCAGCGCCACGGCAAGACCACCCGCGACGGCAACAGAGGAGCCGATCAGCCGCACGCGGCTACTGTAACAGAGGGTATGCTCGCGGGTCATGAGCGTACCGGGCGGGCCTCCACCAATGCAGCAGATGCCACAGCAACCGATGCAGCCGATGCATCAGCACCCGCCGGCGTCTGCCGGTCCGGCCGATCCGGCGAAGGGGACAGCGATCGCGCTGTGTATCGCGGCAGTGCTCATTCTCGTGGGCACTGTCTCGAAGAGCTGGTTCTCCGCGGGACATCGTGACGAGTCGATCCACCTCGGCCTCATGGGCGGCGAGGTCTGCGACGGCAGCCGCTGCATCGACATCCCGATGGACAGGCTCGGGAAGAAGATGCCGGAGCTCGAGCTGTTCGCGATGGTCGGCATGCTCGGTGGCTTCGCGGCCGCGGCGGCCGCCGGCGTGTTCGGCGGGATGACCCTTGCGGGTAAGAAGGGCCAGCTGCCACCGCTCAAGCTCGGTCAGGTCGCCTACGGCATCGCGTCGTTCGGCATGACCGCGTTCTTCATCCGGATCATCGCCGAGGGCGGCAAGGGCGACGTCAACCCGAGCTGGGCGATCGTGCCCGGCATCGGCGGCGTGATCTTCGCCGCCGCGATGACGAAGAAGCTGAAGAGCTTCCTGCCGGCGCCGGGACAGCCGGCGCTACCGGCCGGCGCGCCGCCGCAGGGCTTCTACGGCCAGCAGGGCTACGCGAACCAGAGCCAGCCGATGCCGCCGCAGAACCCGTACGCGAACCAGAGCCAGCCGATGCAGCCGCAGATGGGCGCGCCTCCGGGACCGCCGCCGCAGCAGCAGCATCCGTGTCCGCGCTGCGGGACGCCGCTCCAGTTCGTCGCGCAGTACCAGCGCTGGTTCTGCCCCCGCGAGAACAACTACGTCTGAGCGCGAGATCCGACCATACGCGATCGCCGCTCAGGTGAACGCTTGCGGTTGCTCGTGCTCCTCGATGTCGGGTCGCAGGCCGGCGCGAACGACGAACAACGTGCAGCCGCTCGCCCCGAACACGACGAGCTTGTAGCGCGACAGCGTCGGCTGCGTGCAGCTCGCCTCCTCGTTGCCGACCGGCATGCGCGCGTGGCTTCCAAAGTACTTGCAGTGCTGGCAGTGACCCCACTGATCGTCCGGCATCGGATGCCTCCTTCGCCTCCGAGCGATGCAAGACGAGATCCGGCGCAAGCGCTGCGCGTCATCTGAATCGACACGCCGCGTGACCGAGCACGACCGGGCCATCGACGGTGCCCGTCGGCGTCGGCACCCAGCCACGCGCGATGCGTGCCTCGAGCAGCTCGTCGGCGGTCGGCTCGTGGTCCCACACGGAGACGCCATTGACCGCGCCGAGTCACGTCGTATCGAACACGATGTACGCGGCCGGCGCGCGCACGATCACGTCGTGCGTGTACTCGTCCTGGACGATCACGCCGGTGACGTCGG
This sequence comes from Pseudomonadota bacterium, assembly GCA_023386455.1. Classification (GTDB taxonomy): domain Bacteria; phylum Myxococcota_A; class Polyangia; order Haliangiales; family Haliangiaceae; genus JABFXX01. Next base: position 10,820 of record JAEWJO010000805.1, read on the forward strand.
CGCCGTGCAGGCGGCACCACGCGAGCACGTCCTCGAGCGTGCGCAATCGGTCGAGACCGGTCATCGGCTCAGCGCGTGGAGATGTACAGGTTCTTGTTCCCGCCGACGTTGCTCGCGAACGCGAACAGGCGCTGGTCGGTCGAGATCCACGGATCCTCTTCGTTGTTCGCGCCGGTGTTGAAGTCGGTCAGCACGGTCGGGTTGCTCCACGCCGCGGTCGTCGTCGTGCGCGTCGACATGTAGATGTCGAACTGCGCGCCGTTGCGACTCGACTGGAAGTACAGCCCGAGACAGTCCGCGGTGAGGAACGTGCCCTGTTCGTTCTGCGTCGTGTTGAGCTGCGTGAGCAGCGTCGTCGCGCCGGTCGTGATCGTGCCCTCGTAGAGGTCCTGCGCGTTCGAGCCGTTCGACCGGCTGACGATCACGTAGCCGTTCGAGCAGACCGCGGCCCACTTCTCGTTGTTCTGGGTGTTGAGCACCGCGACCGGTGTCGCCGCCGGCCACGCGCCGCCGACCGCCATCCGCGTCGACTTGAAGATGTCGCCGTCGCGGCCGAAGTACATCGTCAGGTCGTCGGGCGACAGGCGAGGGCTCTCCTCGTCGTCGTTCGTGTTGAGGTTGCCGATCGCGGTCGGCGTCCCCCACGCGCTCGTCGGCGTCGCGCGGGTCATCATGTAGAGGTTGATGTTCCCGCCGTCGTTGCGCTTGAAGTAGAGCTCGAGCTTGTTCGACGACAGCGTGATGTCGTCCTCGTCGGCCCCCGAGTTGCCGCCGGGCACGAGCTGCGGCGTCGACCACATGCCGAGCGGCGTCGAGCCGTCCGTGCCGGCGTCGTCGGTCATGCTGCTGCCGCTGTCCGAGCCGCTGCCGCCGGTGCTGCCGTCCGTCGGGCCTTCACCGAGCTCGGCCTTGCAGGCCGAGATCAGCAAGATCCCGAGGAGGAGACGGCGGCCCACGCCTGCATCATAAACCACACATCGTCGGAGACCCGCGTCGAAAGTGAGCGTACGCACGCTGCACACCACGGCGATACGAGCGTTTTGAATCATTCACTGGTTACGCGGGTCGAACCCGCTCGTATGGCGAATCGCGCTCGTGGTGTGGTGTGGCTTTCACAGCACGGCGCTTCACGGTCTGCCGGAATCGGGCGTAACCTCTTGGCAATCTGCCTGGTCCCGAGATTGCTCTCGAGTCCGGGCCTGAGGAGGATCGAATATGTCATTGAAGAACACACTCGGTAGCCTGGCACTCGCGGCATCGCTCGCCGCACTCGGCGCGGGTTGCGTCGTGCGCGCCCATGGTCACGTCGGCGCCCCTGTCGTCTACGCCGAGGTCGAGGAGGAGCCGCCTCCGCCGCGCGTCGTCGTCGTCGACACCCGCCCGGGCTTCGTCTGGGTCGAGGGGCGGTGGGTCCACAACGGCGGTCGCTGGAACTGGCGCGACGGTTACTGGGAGCGCGAGCGCGCCGGCCACTACTGGGAGCAAGGTCGCTGGGAGCGCCGCGGCCGCGGACACGTCTGGGTCGAGGGTCGCTGGCGCGCGGGCGGCAACGTCCGCTCGAACCCCCAGCCGGCGGTTCGCGATCATCGCTCGGGCCCGGCACCGGCACCTGCGCCCGCGGGACCGGCGGTCCGCGATCATCGCAGGCACTGATCGCGGCTCGCGAATCTCGCGATCTGGAGATCACTGGCTATAGTCCGGGCGTGCGATACGCGCTGCTCGGACTATTCGTCGTTTCGGTGCTCGGTGGTTGCGAGAGCGGATCGGCGAAGCCCTCCGACCACACGCAGAACCGCCCGCGCGACGGCCGCACCGCCGACGCCGACCCGAGCAAGCTCGAGGGCAAGGCGCTGTACGAGACGTTCTGCGCGCAGTGCCACGGCGTCGACATGAAGGGCTACAAGGCCGACAACGCGCCGTCGCTCGTCAACCCGACGTTCCTCGCGAGCGCGACCGACGACTACATCCATCGCTCGATCTTCGCCGGCCGCCCGGGCACGTCGATGGCCGGCTACGCGCGCGAGATCGGTGGGCCGCTCGACAAGGCCGCGATCGATCGCATCGTCGGCTACCTTCGCGCGCAAGGTGGCCCGGCGACCGAGCTCGGCACCGCCGCGAGCACCGGCGACGCCACGCGCGGTGCCGCGATCTACGCGCGCGAGTGCCAGAAGTGCCACGGCGATCAGCAGACCCGCGGCAACACCGTCCACCTCGCGAACCCGCAGTTCCTCGCCGTCGCGAGCGACGCGTTCATCCGGTACGCCATCGTAGCGGGCCGTCCCGGCACGCCGATGGAGTCGTTCGCGAAGAAGCTCGACGCGCAGTCGACCGACGACGTCGTCGCCTACGTCCGCTCGCTCGGCATCTCCAAGCCCGAGGGCACGCTACCGCCGCCGACAGGCAAGGAGCCGCTCGTCCTCAATCCCAAGGGCAAGGAGCCCGACTGGAAGAACCTGCGCGCCGATCCGGGTGGACCGCCGCGCTACGTCTCGGTCGACGAGCTGAAGCGCGCGTTCGACGAGAAGCGCAAGGTGATCGTCGTCGACGCGCGGCCGCCGTCCGATTGGATGCGCGCGCACATCCAGGGTGCCGTCTCGATCCCGTACCACGACATGTCGCGCCTCGCGGAGGTGCCGAAGGACGCGTGGGTCGTCGCGTACTGCGCGTGCCCGCATCATCTCTCGGGCATCGTCGTCGACGAGCTGATCAAGCGGGGTCACAAGAAGGCGCTCGTCCTCGACGAGGGCGTCCTCGAGTGGCACCGCCGCGGCTATCCGGTCACCGCCGCGCAGGGCGTGCAGCCGCCGCCGAAAGAGTCGATGCACGGCCACGAGGGCCACCAGCACTAGCCGGCCTTCGCGCCGCTCGCCTTCACCGGGGTCACGGCGCGAAACGCGGCGAGGACCCTGGCTTCCTTGTCCCTCGCGATGCCCGACGAGCGCAGCTTCGCGCGCTGATCCTCGGGAAGCGTCTCGAGCCACGCGAGCGTGTCCTTCGCCGTCTCGCCGATCGGACGGAACCGCAGGCCCGCCTGCTGGGCGCGCTCGTTCGACATCGTGCCAAAGCCCGGATCCTCCTCGGTCGGGATCCACATCGGCAGCTCGGCCCACGGCGCGACCTCCTGCTTCTCGAGGAACCTCCACGGCACCCAGGTCAGCTGGGCCTTGTTGCCGCCGGCCTCGTTGCAGGCGTCGAGCACCTCCTTCATCGTGATCGCCTTCTCGGGGCCGAGCGCGTTCATCGTGCCCATCGTGCCCTTCTCGATCAGCTTGACGATCCACTCGCCGAGGTCGCGGCCGTCGACGTACTGGACGGGCGTCGAACCATCGCCGGGCGCGAGCATCTCGCCGCCGTCGGCGCAGCGCGAAGGCCAGTGCGTGAACCGGCCGGTCGGATCGCCCGGGCCGATGATGAGGCCGGGGCGAACGCTGGTGACGCGGCCGGGCAGGGCGGCCTCTGCCGCCTGCTCGCACAGGGCCTTCAGCGCGCCGTAGTTCTCGCGGACGACCTCGTTCGTCGGATCGTCGATCGTCTGGAGTGGCGCGTTCTCGTCGGCGTGCGGCGTGCCGGGCTGCTTGTAGACGGAGATCGTCGAGATGAACACGTAGTGCTTGATGTTCGGGGCGAGCAGCTCGGCCGACATCTTCACGATGCGCGGCACGTAGCCCGACGGATCGACGACCGCGTCCCACTGGCGACCGGCGAGTGCCTCGAGCTTGCCGTCGCGATCGCCCTGCAGCTTCTCGAGCTGGGGGAACAGCTCGGTGTGCGTCTTGCCGCGGTTGAACAGCGTCACGGTGTGACCGTGCGCGAGCGCCGCGTTGACGATGTGTGGGCCGAGGAAGTTCGTGCCGCCGAGTACGAGGATCGTCTTCTTCGCGGGGGCGGGCTCCGGCGGCGGGTCCACCGGCAGGGTCGCCGGCGAGCCGGGCTTGCCGCCGCACGCAGCGGCCGCGGCGGCGGCGAGGGAACCGAGCAGGAAGTCGCGGCGATCGATCGTCATGAGATGGGCTCCTTCGAAAGACTGACACGCCGGCGAAACGCGATGCCAAGACCGATGGCGAGCGCGAGCCAGATCAGCGTGAGCGGGATCGTGGTGAGCGTCAGCGCGAGGCCGCCGGCCGCGACGGAGACGAGGCCGTAGTAGACCCACGACGACGCGAAGTCGCCGAGCCGGTAGACGAGCGTGTCGAGCACGTTCTTCGCGCGGTACTTCTCGTCGCGCGACACGACGGTGAACAGCAGCTCGCGCGCCGGGCGGAGCAGGCCGAACGCGACGGTGCGGCTCGTGACCTGGACCGCGACGAGCACGGCGAGCGTCGGTGACGCCTCGAGCCCGAGGATGCCGACACACTGGACGACCGGAAGCACCGCCATGACGATGCCGGGCCCGAGCCAGCGCAGGAGCGGTGCGGCGACCACGAGCTGGACGACGAACGTCGCCGATTGCTGCACGAGGTCGATGGTCGCGAAGTAGTCGGTGCGCGCCGTGCGATCGGGCAACGCGACCTTCACGATGTCGGCCTGCGCGAGGTAGACGAACGTCGCCGCGGTCGCGGTGCAGAACACGAGGCCGCCGATCGCCATGAGGTACGGCGAGCGCGCGATGTCGCGCAGGCCGTTGAGCGCGCCCTGCGCGATCGGCTGCGCGTCGTGCTCCTCGGCGAGCGGCATGGTCTTCGCGATGCGCTTGATCTGTGAAGTCCCGAGGACAGCGAGCTCGAGAAACAGCGCGGCGACGACGAGGACCCCGGCGACGCCGACGTGACCGACGAGCAGCTTCGTGAGCAGAGGACCGCCGACCGCGCCGACGGTGCCGCCCGCGGAGATCGGGCCGTAGAGGCGGCGCGCGGCGCCGGGGCCGAGCACGTCGGCGAGCAGGCTCCAGAACACGGAGACCACGAACTGGTTGTGAACGGCGGCCCAGATGTAGAAGACGACGTTGATGACGTTCGGCGCGACGTTCTGGTGGACCAGCACGAAGAACACGAGCGAGACCGCCGCGAACACGTGGAACGAGATCGGGACGACGCGGCGGGGCGACCTCCGCACGACGGCGCCCCACAGCGGTGCGATCGCGATGAACACCGCGAAGTTCGCGGTGAACAGCCACGGCAGCCGATCCGGATCGCCGTCGAGGACGAGCGCGTCGCGCACCGGGCGCAGACACATGAAGCTCGTCAGCAGAGAGCCGAAGGTCAGTGCGCTCCAGGCTGCGAGCTGGACCTCGGCTCTCGTGCGTGACACGTCACCGTCAACGGTCGTCGGAGGTGCGGGAGCACGTCAAGTCTGCGACCGCGTGCGACAGCGTGCGACGAGAACGCTACCTCGTCGACAACCGGCCCAACACTCCCGCGACTACGTCAGCGACGCGAGCTGGGACTCGAGCACGCGCGCGATCTGGTAGATGTGCGACGGCAGGCGGTGGCCTTCACCGCCGGGCTCGAATGCGTGCACCGGCGGTGCGCCGCCGACGAGCGAGTGCAGGAACGCGACCTCGCCGAGGACGAGCATCGCGAGATCGTAGACGTCGGACAGGTGAACGTCGGGCGGCGTGCCGTGCATCGTCAGCGTGCTGCCGCCCTTCTTCGCGATCGCGGCGGTGCAGGCGGCGAGGCACGCCTCGAGGCGCGCGTAGCACTCGGAGGGCTGGCGGTCCTTCGCGAACTCCGCGGTCGTCGACGTCGCGCCGGCCCGGTTCGCGTACGCCGAGGCGAGCGCGACCGCGCGGTACGAGTCGCTCGGCGTCATCGGCCGCTCGAGCACGCGCGACAGCTCGCGGTTGACGCGGACGAGCGTGAGGAGCACGTCGCTCGGCACGCGCGAAGGATCGATCGCGGGCTCGCTGACCTTGTCCGTGATCTCGAGCGACCGCTTGATGTGCTCGACGCGATCGAGGACCGCGTCGATCAGCTGGAGGACATGTGACGGCTGGAGACCTTGCAGCGCCGGCACCGCCGGAGCGGGACGCACGCCGCGCGCGCCGATCTCGGCCGCGAGCCGCGTGACCTTGTGCCAGGCGGCGATCGCCGCGAAGTAGACCTCGCGCGACGCGGCGTTCATGACCTCGGGAACCGGTCGCGTGTCCTTCGCGCGTCCCATCGCGGTGCGCACGAGCCCGAGCTCTCCGAGCAGGCGCTGGGCGCGCGCGTGACAATGTGCAGGAAGCGTGTCGGCTGGCTTCATCCCGTCCCTCCCGGCCGTGAACGTAACTCGGCGGTCCGGAGTAAACCAGGGATCACGAGAACTTCGCGGCGAGTGCGTCCTCGGCGAGCTCGTCGAACGACATCTGCTGGCTGCGCGCCAGCTCTTCCTGTGTGAACAGGTACTTCGCCGCGTGCTCGTTCGCGCCGAGGCCGCGGAGCAGGATCGGACCGAGCACCTTGCCGGCGACCGGATGGTTGTAGAGCCGCTGCATCCCGAGCATGAACCGCGAGAACGGCTGCCGCGCGACCGTCGGCTTGCGCATGATCAACTGGATCCGCTTGAACGCCTCGGCGATGCGCTTGCCGCTCGGATCGGTGCGGTCCATCGGCGCGATGAACACCTGCTGGAGGAACGGCTTGGCGTGCCACATCATCGTCGCGATGTCGCGGAGCGCGCGGGCGAGCTCGCGCGGCGTCGGGCGCGGTCGCTTCTTCACCGCGGTCAGGTACTCGTCGGACGAGTACAGCTCGGTCATGTAGAAATCGATCGCGATGTGCCGCGACTCGTCGCGGTTGATGAGGTGCATCGCCGCGTGGCTCATGTCGTCGGCGACGTAGTCGTCGAGCGAGCGGAGCAGCGCGACATCGAGGATCAGCTCGCCGGACGTGATGTACGCGTTGGCGATCTCCGGCGACGTGCGCTCGACGACCGCGAGGAAGTGCGGGCGGAAGCGCTCGAGCGACTCGCTCTCCGTGTAGCTCCGGTAGTGATGGACGTCGTAGTGCGTCGCCAGGCGCGCGGCGACCTCGGCGTGGCGCTTCTCGTCGGCGACGAACGTCGAGAAGATCTTCTTCAGCGTCGGATCCTTCGTCTTGGCGCGCTGGACCTCGAACAGGGCGCCGGCGAGCCGCTCGATGCCTGCCATGTCGACGAAGCACTGGACGATCGCCTCCTCCTTGTCGCGCGACATCGCCGGCGGCTTGATCGACCAGTCGAGATCGTCGACCGACCATTGATCGCGGACGCATTTGTCGAGCATGCGCGCCAGGTCCATGCCCCAAACTGTACCGTAATCCGTTGCATACTCGCCGCGGAATGAAGCGCGCGGTGTTCGTCCTGCTCGCAGTCCTTGCGGGGTGCGCCGGCGAGGACGATCGCGGTCACACCCTGAAGGCGATTAAGGAGCGTGGTTATTTCACGTATGGCTCCGACCTCCAGGGTGGCGAGCCGTATCTCTACGAAGATCCGCAGCACCCGCGACGCATCATCGGCTTCGAGGTCGACATCGCCGACGAGATCGGCCGCCGGCTCGGCGTGAAGGCACGGTTCGTCCAGTACGCGTGGAGCAACCTCGTCCCGTCGCTCGAGCGCGGCGACTTCGACGTCGTGATGAACGGTCTCGAGGCGACCGCCGAGCGACAGGAGCGGATCCTGCTGTCGGAGCCGTACTTCATCTACGCCGAGACGCTCGCGGTTCGCAAAGGCAGCAAGGCGACGTCGCTCGCGGACCTCCGGGGCAAGCGCGTCGGCACGCTGAATCAGACGTACGCGCACGACCTGCTGAAGGCACAGCCGCTCGAGGCCGTGCTCTACGAGGGCAACGAGGAGCCGTACATCGACCTCGAGCAGGGCCGCGTCGATGCCGTGCTGCTCGACAACATCATCGCCGATCGCTACGGTTGCACGTCGAGCCGCCCGACGGTGAAGTGCGTGCCCGGCGACCTCGCGCGCGGCACGTACGTGATCGGCATCCGCAAGGGCGACGACGACCTCAAGGCGGCGATCGATGGCGCGCTCGCCGGCATGCGAGCCGACGGGACGCTCGAGCGGATCCTCCGCAAGGCGAACCTGTGGGACCCACGGCAGACCGAGCCCGCACCCGCGATCAGCGCGGCGACGACCGTGCAGCTGCGCGCGTTCGACGGCGACATGCTGTGGCAGTTCGTCGAGGCGGCGCTCGTGACGCTGAAGCTGTCACTGCTCGCGTTCCTGCTCGCGGTGCCCGTCGGCATCGTGCTCGCGGTCGGCCGCGTCTACGGTGGACCGATCGTCGCGACGCTCGCGCGGATCTACATCGAGGTGTTCCGCGGCACGCCCGTGCTGCTGCAGCTGTTCGTCCTCTACTACGGCCTCGCGCCGTACTACAGCCTCGGTCCGGTGCAGGCCGCGGTGCTCGGCCTCGGCCTCAACTACGGCGCGTACGAGGCCGAGGTCTACCGCGGCGCGCTACTCGCGATCCCGCGCGGCCAGACCGAGGCGGCGAAGGCGCTCGGCATGGCGCCGGCGCAGACGCTCCGCCACGTGCTCCTGCCGCAGGCGCTGCGCCTCGCGCTGCCGCCGATGACGAACGACTTCGTGTCGCTGCTCAAGGACTCCTCGCTCGTCAGCGTGATCACGGTGATCGAGCTGACGAAGCGCATGACGATCGCCGCCGTCGACATGCGCGGCTGGCTGGTACCCGGCCTCGCGTGTGCGGGCCTCTACCTCGCGCTCAGCTTCCCGCTGTCGGAGCTGGCGCGTCGACTCGAGAGGAGGCTGGCGCGTGATCAGCGTCCGCAAGCTCTCTAAGCGTCACGGCGATCGCGTCGTGCTCCGCGAGGTGAACGCGGAGGTCGAGAAGGGCGAGACGATCGCCATCGTCGGCCCGTCGGGAGGCGGCAAGTCGACGCTGCTCCGCTGCCTCAACTACCTCGAGCACTTCGACGGAGGCGAGGTCGACATCGCCGGCGTGAAGCTGCGGCCGGGCATGGGCGTCCGGGAGCGCGAGGTCCTGCGCGCGCTCCGCGTCAAGGTCGGCATGGTGTTCCAGCAGTTCAACCTGTTCCCGCACCTGTCGGCGCTCGAGAACATCGCGCTCGCGCCGAGGGTCGTCCGCAAGCTCGACGCGGCGGCGGCGGCCAGGCGCGGCATGGATCTGCTGGCGCGCGTCGGGCTCGGCGATCGCGCGGGCGCGTATCCGCACGAGCTGTCCGGCGGCCAGCAGCAGCGCGGCGCGATCGCGCGGGCGCTCGCCCAGAATCCCGACGTGCTGCTGTTCGACGAGCCGACGAGCGCGCTCGATCCGGAGATGCGAGACGAGGTGATGGGCGTCATCAAGGACCTCGCGGCCGGTGGCATGACGATGCTCGTCGTCACCCACGAGATGCAGTTCGCGCACGACATCGCGACCCGCGTCTGGGTGATCGATCGCGGGACGATCGCCGAGGATGGACCGCCGTCCCAGGTCGTCGACGCACCCGAGAGCGACGTCGGGCGCGAGTTCTTCGGCCGGCTGCGGCGGCGACTCTCGTAGCCGTCACCCCGGATGATCGCTTCGTCTACCGACGGGATCAGCGCGCCCGGCGGGTTCTCGCGCAAGCACGCGACGACACGGGGCTGATCCGTGGCACACGCGCTGCACTGGAGACATCGCGTTCGACAAGAATGGATCGGCTGGAGACGGCTGGTTCGGGGCGGCACGTGAACGGTGGATGCGCAAAAACACACGTGCCGCCCCATCAACTTTTCAGCGCCGATCAGCCGCGCGGGATCGTGTGCAGCGTCGGCTCGTCGTAGGACCTGCGCGCGCCGGTGTCGACGGTGCACTTCCCCGACGTCTCGTCGCAGTACGACGCGAGGTTCTGGCACTCGTAGTCGGTCGAGCATGCGCCGCCGTCGGCGACGGTACCGACGAGCGCGGTGCCGCACGACGCAGGCGCCGTCGGGCCATCGGTCCAGAACTGCGCGCACGCCGGGAACGTGATGCCGGCGATGCATGCGGCGGCGTCGGCCGCGTTGAACTGGATCTTGCCCGACGTGATCGCCGCCTCGACCGCCGCGGGCATGTCGTACTGCTCGCCGATCGTCACGCACGCCTGCACGTCCGCGCCGAACGCCTCGGCGAACGTCACGCCGGCGTCCGTCGGGAACGACGCCTGACACGAGAACGCCTGCGTGCAGTACTTCTGGTTCATCTGCGCGAGGAACTGCGTCGCGGTGACGCCACCGCCGCCTCCAC
>JAEWJO010000001.1 GCA_023386455.1 Pseudomonadota bacterium
CGACCTTGTCGTCCCACAGCGCGTCCGGGTTCTTCGCGCGCCACTGCCGCATCAGCTCGGCCGACGCTGCGCGTGCCTTCTCGGGGGTCATGTCACCGGTGACCTCGACATTCGTCTCGCCGTCACACAGCTCGACGACGGTCCCACCGTTCTTCGCCGTGGGAACCTCGTGCTTCGGTGCAGGCCGCCGCTCGTACGCGCGCGGTGATGCGAACGTGACCGCGGCGGCCGCGCTACCGAGCAGGCCCGCGAGGATCCAGGAACGCTTGTTCGTCATGGTCATCTCCTCAGTAGCTCTTGCGCGTGGGCTCCGGCGGCCGATCGCTCCGGCCCCCCGACGCGAGGTAGCGGTGCGTGATCGTCACCGGGTTGCGATCCCACAGGTTGTAGATCTTGTCGACGAGCCCGCCGGCGGCGACGCGAAGCCGGCCGTTGCCGGTCCCGTCGAAGTCGCTGAACGGATCGGCGCGATTCATCTGGATGGTCAGCGGCGGCAGCCCCTGCGGCGCGTACGGCCACGGCCACGCCGTCGACAAGAACCCGTGGAAGTCGATGTTGCCGATCCGGTTCGAGAGCATCTGGTGCGTGTGGCCGTGCAGCACCGTCACCTGCTTGTACGGCTTCAAGATCGCCTGCACCTCGTCGGCGTCGTCGGTCCAGAAGTTCCAGTCGCGGTAGTACTTGTAGAGCGGCGAGTGCGAGAACACGATCAGCGGCGTCTCGGGTGACACCTTCGCGAGGTCCCGCTTCAGCCAGTCGCGCCCCGCCTGCCCGACCTCGAAGCGAGATTGCACCGCGTTGTCGAGACCCGCGACAGTTTGCATGCGCTGCTCCGGCGTCATCTTGCGCGCCGTCCAGAAGTCCTTCTCGTTGACCGACATCAGCACGACGCAGTGCACGCCCTTCCAGTCGAACGAGTAGTTCGGCGGGCCGAACAGCTCCTGCCACTTCTGGCCCATGTCAAGGAACCAGTCGTGCTCGCCGACCATCAGCTTCACGGGTGCCTTCACCTCTCGCAGGATCTGCGCGCCGAGCTCGAGCTCGCCCGGCTTGCCGAGCTGCGCGAGGTCACCGCCGAAGAACACGAAGTCCGGCTGCGGATCGAGCGCGTTGACGTCGGAGACCGCCTTCAGCACCGAGCGGATGAACCGCTCGTTGACCTTGCGCTCGTACAGGTGCGAGTCGCTGATGTACGCGAACGAGAACGGCGCCGCGCCGGCCGCGCCCTTCGTCGCCGCGCTCTTGTCAGGCCCCGCGTGCGCGACGTTCACGAGCTGGAACCCGTGCGGCGTGACGAGGCCCTTCGCCGCGACGACCGCGGCGGCCGCCGCAGACACCTTGAGAAACGATCGACGATCGAGCCCGCGCAGCGCGCGCAGCACCTCCTCGCGCTCCTCCATGTACTTCGTCTCGACGCTCTTGTGCTTCGGCGCCATGGCTAGCGACCTCCGATCTTCGCGGGGTTCTTCTGATCCGGTTCGGGCTGCGGGTCACCGAGCGGATTCTGCAGCGCCGGCTTCTTGCCGAGCGCCTGCGCCGTGTCGCGCTCGGGCCGCTTCGTTCGCGAGAGCGCGCGCTGCTTCGCGAGCTCCTTCTTCGCCGCGGCCTCGTAACGTTCGCTCGTCAGCGTCGCGAGGAACGCGACGAGGTCATCGATCTCCGGCTCGGTGAGGCCGAGCGGCACGATCCCACCGTCGAGGAATGGATTCTCGATCCCGCCCTTGTTGTAGTGGTCCATCGCATCCCACAGCGTCGCCTGCGAGCCGTCGTGGAAGTACGGCTGGGTGACGAGCAGGTTGCGCAGGCCCGGCGTCTTGAACGTGCCGATGTCCTTCGGCTGCTTCGTGACGAGGAACCGGCCGAGCTCGGACATGTCCGTCTCGAGCGCGGCGCGATCGACCGCCGTCGCGTCGTTCGAGTTCACGAGCTTCAGCCCCTTCTGTGCGAGCTCGGGGAAGTTCGTCTTGTGCGCCGCGATGCCGATGTTGTGGAACTTGTGATCGGTGAACAGCGGGTTCGTCGGGTTGAACGCGTGACACGACGTGCACCGGCCCTTGCCGTTGAACACCGCCCAGCCCCGCCGCTCCTGCGCGTTCAGCACCTTCTCGTCGCCGGCGATGAACTTGTCGAACCGCGACCCGAACGCGACCTGCGTGCGCTCGTACGCGGCGATCGCCTTCGCGAAGTCATCGAAGTTCGGCGCGCGACCGAACACCTTCTTGAACGCGGCGTCGTACTCCGGGATCTTGACGAGGACCGCGGTCACCGCCGCGCCGTCCTTCATCCCCATCTCGATCGGATTGAGGACCGGGAGCTTCGCTTGATCCTCGAGCGTCCCCGCGCGGCCGTCCCAGAACTGCACCTCGTTGAACATCGCGTTCAACACGCTCGGCGAGTTGCGCGTCCCCTTCTTGTTCTGGATTCCCGTCGACGTCGGATCCTGATCGGTGAAGCCCTTCTCCGGATCGTGGCAGGTCGCGCACGCCACCGTGCCATCGGCCGAGAGCCGGCCGTCGAAGAACAGCTTCTGCCCGAGCGCGACGCGCGCCGGATCGTGCTCCCCGTCCTTCGGCGTCGCGAGCTTCGTGAGCAGCTCGGGTGTACCGAGCTGTCCTGGCTTCGCTGGGTTCGCGCGCGGTCCGGGCTTCGGTACTTCCGCGCGTGCGATCAGACCGATGGTCGTGCCGGCGGCGATCGCGAGTGGCAGGAGCCACGTCGACGTACGCATCGTCTCCTCCTCGTGTGGGGACACTGTCCGGGGAGAAATGCGCTCCGGCAAGACAGCGGCGCGTCACCGCGCGTTAGGCCGATCGAGCGTACGTAGCGAGCGCCACGCGGATCTACGGTTCGCGCGATCGGTCAGCGTGTGTGCGCGTCGATAAGTGCGCGAAGCTTCTCGACGTCGGCCGGACGGCTATCGACGGTGTCGATCGCCTTTGCGGCCTCTGGCCAGCGCTCGAGCTTGACGAGCGCGACGAGGCGGTTGAACCGCGCCTCGGGCGCGAGCCGACCCTGCGGCATCGCGGCGAGATAGCGATCCCACGCGGCGACGGCGCGGGTCAGGTCGCGATCGACGAAGTGCGCGCGGTGGGCCTCGGCGTAGAGCGTCAGCTCGGCATCGCGCTCGACGACCATCGGTTCGTCGGGAACCGGCGGTGGTGGCGGTGGGGCGACCTCCGCCGCGATGCCGAGCGACGTGCTCGGCTCGACGAGAGGCGGCGCCTCGATGCGCACCGTCGTGATCTCGCGCGGCGTGCTCGCCTCGCTGCTGCTCGCGACAGCCTCGCTCGTCGTCACGAGGGCGGCGATCACCGGCGCTTGCGGGGCCGGTGCCGCCGGGCGGCCGTAGTACGCGAACGCGCTCGCACCGAACAGGCTCGCGATCACCGCGGCAACGGCGGCGTGCAGACGGCGGCGCGGGGACGTGCCGATCGACTCGAGCACGCGCGCGCGCGTCGCGCCGCTCTGCCCCGTGCGCTCGAGCGACTCCTCGCGGACGGCACCGATCGCGTCGTGCAGGTTCATCGCAGCTCCTCCAGGTGAGCGCGCAACTTGCGCCGCGCGTGATAGAGCCGCGTCCGGATCGTCTCCTCGGGGCAGCCGACGATCGCTGCAGCGGCGACCGACGTCAGCTCGTCGATCTCGCACAGCACGAACGCGACCCGCTGATCGTGAGGCAGCGCATCGAGCGCGCGGTGTAGCGCCTCGGCAAGCTGCCGCCGCGCGAGCGCGACGTCCGGCCCCGGCGCGTCGGCCGGTGGTGGCTGGGCAGCATGACGGTCGTGAGCCGCGCGCCGGCGGGTCGCCGCGCGGATGTACTTCTTCGCGCGGTTGACCGCGATGCCCATCACGAACGAGCGCAGCGATGCATCGCCGCGGAACCCGCGGATCGCACCCGGCAGCGCGATGAAGGTCTCGTGGACCAGGTCCTCCGCGATCGCCTCGTCACCGACCAGCCGGCGCGCGAGTGCGCGGAGCGCCGTATGGTGGGCATCGTAGATGCGCGCGATCGCATCGACGTCGCGCGCACGCACGCGGGCGACCAGCTCGTCCTCGGCAACACCTGACACGGGCATTTCGGCCGCGCTGGCTGCCACGGAGGAGGTCATCTCCTGTACGTCCCCGGTCGCGCGCAAAGTGTTCAACGCCTGAGGTCGAATTTATGGCAGAACGATCGAGACGGGTGCGGGGACATAACCACATGACCTTGCCATCCGCCGTTCCCTGGCTGATTCGCGCTCTTCCGCTGGCCCTCGCGCTCGCATTGGCGACGGCGGCCCACGCAGATTCTGCGGGGAGCCGGCTCGTCGTGCGCGTCGCCCCGGAGCTGGCGATCCCCGCCGAAGAGGTCCGGGCGGTCATCGCCGCCGAGCTCGGCGTCGCGATCGTCACCGACGCGCCCGACCTCGGCGCGCTGGACATCCATCTCGATCCGGCGAAGAAGCTGGCGATCGAGTACCGGCGCCCCGACGGCGACGTGCTCGTGCGCGTCGTCACACTGCCCGCCCACCCGTCCGACCGGCTCGCGGTGATCGCGTTCGTGACCGGCAACCTCGTCCGCGATCAGCTCGACGGACTTGCATTCGGGGCGGGCGCCCCGACCGCCGACGTCGACGTGACGCCGCCTCCCGACGAGGTCACGCCAGCGCCCGCGCCGACCGTGACGGCGCCGGCCGCGACGACGATCGCGTCGTCGACGACCACGATCGCGCCGCGCGTCGAGCGCGGACCGGAGACGGTCGTACCGTTCGCGATCGGCATCGTCCCGCCGGTCTCGACCAGCATGCTCGTCGGTGGTGGCACGACCGTCCGCGCAGGCATCTACGCCGTCGCGGGCGCGACGACGAACATCGAGGGCTTCTCGATCTCGGGCGCGGCCGACATCGCACGCGGCAACCTGCGCGGTCTCCAGATCGGCGGCGCCGTCGCGATCGCGCGCGACAGCGTCGGTCTCCAGGTCGGCGGCGCCGCATCGATCGGACGCGACTTCCATGGCATCCAGATCGGCGGCGCGGCCTCGGTCGCCCGCGACCTGCGTGGCATCCAGATCGGCGGCGCTGGCGTCGCCGCGCGCGACACCGTCGGGCTCCAGATCGGTGGTGCCGGCGTCGTCGCGCGCAATACCGTCGGGATCCAGATCGGCGGTGCCGCGAGCGCAGCGCGCGATGCCTATGGCCTGCAGATCGGCGGCGCCGCCAGCGTCGCGCGCCGCATGCGCGGCCTCCAGCTG
>JAEWJO010000677.1 GCA_023386455.1 Pseudomonadota bacterium
GCGCGAGCTCGACCAGCTGGCGCTGCGCTACCGGCTCGGCGCCGGCGGCATCGCCGGTGGTGCGTCCGCGGCCCGCGCGCTGCGCGAGGCGCGCGATCCGGGCTCGCCGCTGACGCCGCACGATCTGCAGGAAGGCATTCGCAACAACATCGCCGAGCGCCTCGGCGATCTCGCCACGCGCGTCGAGGTCTCGCAGTCGTGGGACGACCTCGTGCTGCCGCCCGACACGCTCGAGGACGTGCGCTCGCTGATCGCGCGCGTCAAGCACGCGCACCAGGTCTACGAGAAGTGGGGCTTCAAGCAGAAGATGCCGCGCGGCATCGGCGTCGCCGCCCTGTTCTCGGGTCCGCCTGGCACCGGCAAGACGATGGTCGCCGGGCTGCTCGCACGCGAGCTCGACCTCGAGCTGTATCAGATCGATCTCTCGAAGGTCGTCTCCAAGTGGGTCGGCGAGACCGAGAAGCAGCTCGCGAAGATCTTCGAGGCGGCCGATGCCGGCCACGCCCTGCTCCTGTTCGACGAGGCCGACTCGCTGTTCGCGAAGCGCACGGAGGTGAAGTCCGCCGTCGATCGCTACGCGAACCTCGAGGTGAACTTCCTGCTCCAGCGGATCGAGAGCTTCGGCGGCGTCACGGTGCTGACGACGAACCTCGACACGAGCATCGATCCCGCGCTGAAGCGGCGGCTCGCATCGCACATCGTGTTCCAGGCGCCGGAGCTCGCGGAGAGCATGAAGCTGTGGGAGCGCATGCTCGCGGCCTCGGCGCCGGTCGTGCGTCCGCTGGATCTCGAGAAGCTCGCCCGCACGTACGAGGCGATGACCGGCGCGAACATCCGCAACGCGGTGCTCGCGGCGGCGTTCTCGGCGGCCTCGGAATCCGCGTCGATCTCGCAGGGCCACCTCGAGCGAGCCGCGCGCGCCGAGTATCGCGCGATGGGCCGCGTCCTGCGCTGAGCGATCGCGGACCGTCCATCGCGCATCACCCTACCCGCTCGGCGAGGAGATCCGCGCACGCTGCGTGGCCCGACCTCCGGCGTTTGGTGCTACTACGGAGGCAGTCGTGGACGTACGCAGCTCGCTAGGCTACCTCCGCCCGTACCGGCGCGTGCTCGTCGGCGGTGTCCTGGCGATGCTGCTCACGAACCTGTGCTTCCTGGGCGTGCCGTACTTCTTGAGCCGCGGCGTCCAGGCGCTCAAGGATGGCCACACCGAGGACCTGCCGCGCCACATGGTGCTCCTCATCGTGTTCGCGATCGCGACCGCGGTGACGCGTGTCTGGTCGCGCGTCTCGATCTTCAACGCGGCGCGCGCCGCCGAGTACGACCTGCGCTCCGATCTGTTCGGCCACCTCATGCGGTTGTCGCCGGGCTACTACCGCGAGCACCCGACCGGCGACGTCATGTCGCGGCTGACGAACGACGTCCAGACGGTGCGTGCGATGTGGGGCGCCGGCCTCGTCCACCTCGCGAACTCGGTCTGCTCGTTCGCGACGGTGCTGACGTACATGATCGTCCTCGATCCGGTCGTCGCGCTGCTGTCGATCATTCCCTACCCGCTGATCGTCCTCGTCGGCCAGGCGCTGTCCAAGCGCATCTACCGGACGACGCGCGAGGTCCAGGCCGAGCTCGGCACGCTGTCGGCGCGCATCCAGGAGGACCTCGGCGCGATCCAGGTGATCAAGACGTACGGCCTCGAGGAGGTGCGTCGCAAGGGCTTCCTCGAGTCCAGCGTGCGACTCCTCGACAAGAACATGGACGCGGCGAAGGTCCGCATCCAGCTCGGGCCGATCCTCAACACGCTCGCTCCGCTCGCGGTCGCGATCCTGATCCTCGTCGGTGGACGCGCCGTGATCCACCAGGAGATCGACGTCGGCTTCTACACCGCGTACGGCATCCTGCTCGCGCAGCTCGTCTGGCCGACGCTGACGCTCGGCTTCATGCTCGCGCTGCTCCAGCGCGGCCGCGCGTCGTGGTCGCGCCTCGTCCAGCTCCAGGACACGAAGTCCGACATTCCCGACGTCGGCGGCGATGGACCGGCGACGCCGGCGGGGCCCGCGCGCATCGACGTCAAGCACCTGACGATCAAGTACGGCGATCGCGCCGTGCTCGACGACGTCAGCTTCACGCTCGCGCCGGGAACGATCACGGCGATCGTCGGACGCACCGGCTCGGGCAAGAGCACGCTCGTCGAGTCGCTGTGCCGGATGAACCCGGTGCCCGCAGGCACCGTGTTCCTCGACGACCACGACATCACGGCGCTGCCGCTCGGCTACCTGCGCGCGCAGCTCGGCTACGCGCCGCAGGAAGCGTTCCTGTTCTCGACGACGATCGCCGACAACGTCGCGATGGGGTACGGTTCGGGCACCGCGATCCCCGCCGCTCGTCGCGCCGAGCTCGAGCGCGCCGGTGCCGCCGCGTCGGCGCCCGACGTATCGAACGAACCGCGCGTCACCGCCGCCGCGAAGGCCGCCGGTCTCGAGCGCGACCTCGCGCGGATGCCCGAGGGCATGGGGACGATCGTCGGCGAGCGCGGTATCACGCTGTCGGGCGGCCAGCGCCAGCGCGTCGCGCTCGCGCGTGCACTCTCGGCGGCGCCGCGGCTGCTCGTCCTCGACGACTCGCTGTCGAGCGTCGATGCCGAGACCGAGCGCGTGATCCTCGCGAGCCTGCGCGAGGTGATGCACGGCCGCACCGCGGTGCTGATCTCGCACCGGGTCGCCGCGATCAAGGACGCCGATCAGATCCTCGTGCTCGACCAGGGCAAGGTCGTCGACCACGGGACGCACGAGGAGCTGATCGCCAAGGGCGGCCTCTACAGCGAGCTGTATCGCACGCAGCTCGAGACACAGTTCGAGCTGCAGGAGGCCGTGTAGTGGCTACCGCGGCGCCTCCGAAGAAGACCGGCATCGAAGCCGAGGCGGTCCTCGGCAAGGCCTACGACGTCCGGCTGATCCGCCGGGTGTCGAAGTACATCCGGCCGCACGCCCACCTGCTCGGCATCTGGGTCGTCTGCATGCTGACGACGATCGGGTTCGAGCTCGCGCAGCCGTACCTGTTCATGTACTCGCTGCAGCACCACATCATCCCGGGCGACATCGACGCCCTGCCGATGGACGCGCTGCTCTACGTCGGTCTCGTCATCTGCCAGAACCTGTCGTCGTACGTCGAGCAGTGGGTCCTCCAGCTCGCGGGCCAGCGCACGATGCACGGCCTGCGCATCGCGATCTTCGACCACGTGCTGTCGCAGCGCGCCGCGTTCTTCGACCGGATCCCGGTCGGCCGGCTGATGACGCGCATGACGAACGACATCGAGAGCCTCAACGAGATGTTCGCGCAGGGCGCGATCACGCTGATCGCCGACGCCGTCAAGGCGGTGATCATCATCGTGATCATGCTGCGGATGGACGTCGAGCTGTCGCTCATGACGCTCGCGACGTTGCCTCTCGTGATCGTGCTCGTCGAGTACGCGCGCCGCGCGATGCGCAAGTCGTTCCGCCAGATCCGCGTGCGACTCGCCGCGATGAACGCGTTCGCGCAGGAGCACCTGTTCGGCATCCGCGTCGTCCAGCTGCTCGGCCGCGGCCAGATCGCGCAGCGCGAGTACGACGAGATCAACGCCGGCCATCGCGACGCCTACCTGCTGCAGATTCGCGCCGACGCCTCGATGTACGCGTTCGTCGACGCGATCGGCCGGATCGCGACCGCGCTGATCGTGTGGTGGGCGGCCGGCCACCGCGCTCAGGACATCGCGACGGTCGCGATCGTCGTCGTGTTCATCGAGTACATCAACAAGTTCTTCGTCCCGATCCGCGACCTCTCGGCGAAGTACGCCGTCATGCAGGGCGCGATGGCGGCGAGCGAACGGATCTTCCAGCTGCTCGACACCGAGGAGTACGACGGCGGCGTCTACGCGAGCGCGACGAAGCCCGACGACGATCCGGCGGCGCGCGACAGCGGCCCCGCGGTCGAGCTCGCGGGCGTCCACTTCAGCTACGGCGCCGAGCCGGTGCTGCGCGGGGTCGACCTGCGCGTGCCGCGAGGCGCGACCGTCGCGGTCGTCGGCGCGACCGGCTCCGGCAAGTCGCCCGTCATCAAGCTGCTGACGCGGCTCTACGAGCGCGACCGCGGCTCGATCTGCATCGACGGCGTCGACGTCCGCGATCTCCCGCTCGACGAGCTGCGCCGGCGAATCACCGTCGTCTCGCAGGACGTCACGTTGTTCGCCGGGTCGCTCGCCGACAACATCGCGCTCGGCAAGACCTACGATCCGGTTCGGATGGACGAGGCCGTGAAGAGGGTCGGCCTCGACCGCGCGCTCGTCCGCCGCGCCGCGGACACGAACGCGAAGGTCGCCGAGCGCGGCGCGAACTTCTCCGCCGGCGAGCGCCAGCTCGTCGCGTTCGCCCGTGCGCTGCTCCGCGATCCGGAGATCCTCGTACTCGACGAGGCGACGGCGCACGTCGATCCGGAGGCCGAGGAGCTGATCGAGCGCGGCGTCGCGGAGCTGATGAAGGGCCGCACGACGCTCGTGATTGCCCACCGCCTGTCGACCATCCGTAACGCCGACCTGATCGTCGTCATGGACAAGGGTCAGATCATCGAGCAGGGCACTCACGACGAGCTGGTCGCCAAGGGTGGCCTGTACGCGGCACTCGAGAAGACGTTCCGCCGCCAGGAATGACGCTCAACCCCGCATCATTTTGCGTCACTGCGCGAGTGCGCAGATGTGGCCTGACCGGGTACTCCCAAAGGCTGGTCGCTAGTTAGCGATCCATTGGGTATCATCCAGTACCGATGTCCTCCGGGATGTACGAACGACTGCGCGTCGCAGTCGACGTCATGGCGGACGGCGCGATCCTCGCCGATACGCGTACCGGCGAGGTGATCATCAACCGCGCCGCACGCGTGATGCTCGGCGTTCCGCAGGACGAGCCGGTCAACACCGCGTACCTGAAGGACGTCGTCGGGTTCTATCCGTTCGACCTCGCCGCGGGTGCGCCCGACGGCCAGCCGATCCGCGAGGAGGTTCGCATCGGCGAGCGCGTGCTCCACTCGGTCGTCACGCCGCTCCGCGAGGAGGGCGAGCCGATCGGCGCGATCGTCGTGCTCCGTGATCTCGGCGACACCGCCGACGTCGCGCGCCGCCGCGCCGAGTTCGCCCAGGTGATGAGCCACGAGCTGCGCACGCCGCTGACGTCGATCGCGGGCGCGCTCGACATCGTGCTCTCGGGCTACGCCGGTCCGCTCACCGATCGCCAGCTGCGCTACGTCGACATGGCGCGCCAGGCGGCGACGCGCATGAACCAGCTCGTCGATCAGCTGCTCGACCTCGCTCGCGCGCAGGCCGGCTCGATCACGGTGTCGGCGGCGCCGGTGCAGCTCGATCGGCTCGCGCGCGAGGTGATCGACCGCTACCGCGCGCCTGCCGCGACGAAGCAGCTGACGATCGTCCTCGGCGCCTCCGCCGACGACATCTCGATCCTCGGCGACCCGGAGCGCCTCGCGCAGGTGCTCGGTAACCTCATCACGAACGCGATCCGGTTCGCGCCCGCGAACGGCGTGATCGATGTCCAGGTGTTCGGCCCGCCGCTGTCCGAGGACGCGGTCGGCGTGTCCGTCCACAACTCCGGCGATCCGATCGCGCCCGAGGATCACGAGCGCATCTTCGAGCCGTTCTCGGCGTCGAGCCGGCGCGTCGGCGGCACGGCGCTCGGCCTCTCGATCTCGCGCACGATCGTCGAGGCACACGGCGGCCGGATCTGGGTCGAGTCCGGCTCCGGCGGTACGAAGTTCGTGTTCACGCTGCCGGTCTCGGCGAAGTCCGACAAGTCGATCCAGATCCCGAGCGCGCTCGAGACCCGGCCGAACCGCCGCGGCCTCGGCGAGAACTCGGTCGCGCTCGTCGTCGACGACGACTCCCGCCGCGCGCTGCTGCTGAAGGGCCTGCTCATGTC
>JAEWJO010000099.1 GCA_023386455.1 Pseudomonadota bacterium
CTACGAAGGCCGCGCGTACTACCGGAGCGCGCCGTGGCTGACGCTCGCGCCAGGTCTCGCGATCCTGACCGCCGTCGTCGCGTTCAACCTGCTCGGCGAGAGCCTGCGCGACCACGTCGACCCGAAGGGACGGTCGCGATGATGCGCCTCCTCGCGCTCGCGCTGGTCGTCGCCGCGTGCAACGCGCCGTCGCGCGGACCGCAGTATCGCGGGGCCGGCAACACCGAGCCACGCGCCGGCGGCACGCTGCGGATCGCGACGAAGGATCCGGTGCGGACGCTCGATCCGACGATCGAGTACGACGAGGTCTCGAACATCGCGGTGCACCTGCTGTTCGAGACGCTGGTCGGCTACGACGCGCACTCGATGGCGCTCGAGCCGCGGCTCGCGTCGCGCTGGGAGGTCTCCCCGGACGGCCTCGTCTACCGGTTCGTGCTGCGCGATGGCGTCGTGTACAGCGACGGCACGCCGATCGTCGCCGCCGACGTCGCGTACAGCCTCGAGCGCGCGCGGACCACCCAGGACTCCCCGTTCGGCTCGATGCTCGGTGACGTCGCCGATGGCGGCATCGTCGCGGTCGACGCGCGCACGCTCGAGGTCCGGCTCGCGAAGCCGAACGCGGCGTTCGTCTACGTGATGACGATGCCGTTCACGACACCGCAGCGCGCGGACCACGTCGCGCGCGCGGGCGACCAGCTGCGCCGGGAACCGCTCGGCTCGGGGCCGTTCGTGCTCGCCTCGTGGCGCGAGGGCGAGCGCATCGAGCTGCGCAAGAACCCGCGCTACTGGAATGCCGGCGCGGTGTACCTCGACGCCATTCACTGGCTCGAGAACATCCCGACCGACACGCAGTTCATGATGTTCGAGCGCGGCGAGCTCGATACCGTCGACCGGCTCTCGGCGCCGGACTACGTGTGGATCGCCGGCCAGGACGCGTGGAAGGCCTCGATCCGCCACGTCGCGAGCATGAACGTGTACGGCTCGCGCATGAACGTGCGGAGAAAGCCGTTCGACGATCGCCGCGTTCGCCAGGCGCTGAACTACGCGTTCAACAAGGCCCACGTCGTGAAGCTGCTCTACGGCGACGCGGTTCCCGCGCACGGCATGCTGCCGCCGGGGATGTCCGGACGAGACGTCGCGCTCGCCCCCTACCCTCACGATCCGGGCAAGGCGCGCGCGCTCCTCGCCGAGGCCGGTTACCCCGACGGGCTCACCGTCGACTACGTGACGATCAACGACGAGCTCGCGAGCCGGCTCGCCGCCTCGCTTCAGGCGGACCTCGCCGAGGTCGGCGTGCGTATGCGGATCGAGGTGATGTCGCTCGCGAGCTTCGGCACCGCGTACGGCAAGCCCGACGGCCCCGCGTTCTCGTACGACGGCTGGGTCGGCGACTTCCCCGATCCGGTGAGCTTCATCGATGCGAAGTTTCACGGCAGCGCGATCGCCGAGGAGAACTCGCCGAACGAGTCGTTCTACGCGAACCCCGATCTCGATGCGCTGCTCGATCGCGCACGGGCCGAGGTCGATCCCGGCGCGCGCGCCGACCTGTACAAGCGGGCCGAGCGCATCCTCCACGACGACGCGCCGTGGATCTGGGGCTATCACCAGATGGTCAGCGAGGTCGTGCAGCCGTACGTCATGGCGTACTCGCCGCACCCGGTGTGGAACCGCGACTACTCGACGACGTGGCTCGATCTCGACGCGCAGGGACGGAGGGTCGCGCGATGAAGCTCGTCCTGCGCCGCATCGCGTGGACCGCGCTCGTCGTCTGGTTCGTCGTGACGCTGACGTTCGTCGTCACGACGGCGATCCCGGCGGATCCGGCGAAGGCGCTGCTCGGGCCGCACGCGACGCCGGACGCGGTCGAGCGCGTGCGCGAGCACTACTGCCTCGACGAGAGCTTCGTCGTCCAGTACGGCTGCTACGTCGGCCGCATCGCGCGCGGGGACCTCGGCGAGAGCTATCGCAGCAAGCGAGCCGTGAGCGCGATCATCGCCGATCGGATCTGGCCGACCACGCAGCTCGCGCTCGCGGCGATCGTGCTGACGCTGCTCGTCGGCATCCCGCTCGGCGCGATCGCGGCGACGCGGCGCGGACGCTGGCCAGATCACGCGGCGAGCATCGTCGGCCTCCTCGGCCAGAGCACGCCGGCGTTCGTCGTCGGTACGCTCGCGCTCTACGTCTTCGCGTACCGGTTCGGCTGGTTCCCGGTTGCCGGCTACGGCGAGGGCTTTTTCGATCGACTCCATCACCTCGTCCTCCCGGCCGCGACGCTCGCAACCGCATCGGTCGCCTACTACGCACGGGTCGTCCGCAGCGAGCTCGTCGATCAGCTGTCCGAGGACTACGTCCGGACCGCGCGCGCGAAGGGCCTCGCGGAGCGAGACGTCGTCGTCCGCCACGCGCTGCGCAACGCGCTCGGCCCGCTCGTCACGCTCGTCGGCCTCGACCTCGGCCTGCTCCTCGGTGGCGCGGTCGTCACCGAGCTCATCTTCGCGTGGCCCGGCATCGGCCGCGAGGTATTGCAGGCGGTGCTCGAGGTCGATATCCCGCTGATCCTCGGCGTCGTCACGGTGAGCGCGATCGCGATCGCGGTCGCGAACCTGGTCGTCGATCTCGTCTACCTCCGCCTCGATCCTCGCCTGCGCGACGAGCCATGACCGACGACCGCAAGGCGCGCGCCCGCCGCTTCGTGATCCTGCTCGGCTGGGTCAGCCTGTTCGCCGACCTCTGCTACGAGGGCATGCGCTCGGCGATCGGGCCGTACCTCGAGTTTCTCGGCGCGAGCGCGACCGCTGTCGGGGTCGTGTCGGGGACCGGCGAGATGATCGGCTACGCCGTCCGCTACTGGAGCGGCGCGCTCGCCGATCGCACCGGCAAGTACTGGGGCATCACGATCGCCGGCTACGCGACGAACCTCGTCGCGGTTCCGCTGCTCGCGATCGCCGGCAACTGGCCGATGGTCGCCGCGCTCGTCGCGCTCGAGCGCCTCGGCAAGGCGATTCGCTCGCCGGCGAAGTCGACGCTGACGTCGTTCGCCGCGACCGACCTCGGCGCCGGCAGGGCATTCGCGATCAACGAGGCGATGGATCAGCTCGGCGGTCTCATGGGCCCGCTCGCGGTCGCCGGCGTGCTCGCGTGGAAGGGCGAGACCGCGACCGGCTTCGCGCTCGCGTTCGTGTTCCTCGCGATCCCCGCCGCGACGTCGATCGCGATCCTGTTGCGCGCGCGCCGGCTCTATCCCGATCCGAAGGCCCTCGAGGAAGGCGCCGAGGGCGAGCCCGACGCGCGGTTCGGTCCGCGCTATCGTCTCTATCTCGTCGGCGTCGCGCTCGTCGCGATCGGTCTCGCCGACTGGCCGCTGATCGCGTACCACTTCGGCAAGACCCACGTCGTCAGCGGCGCGTGGCTGCCGGTCGTCTACGCCGCGGCGATGGGCTTCGACGGGATCGTGTCGCTCGTCGCCGGCCTCGCGTTCGATCGCCGCCGCGCGAAGGGCACGACCGGCGCGGGCGTGCTCGCGCTGTTCGTCGCGCTCGGCGCCGCGTACGCACCGCTCGCGTTCGGAGCGTCCGCCGCATCGCCCTACCTCGCGATCGCCGGCGTCGCGCTGTGGTCGGTCGGGCACGCAGCGACCAACTCGATCGCGAAGGCGATGATCGCGGCGATCGTCCCGCGTGCGCAGCGCGGCCGCGCGTACGGCCTCTACTACCTCGTGTTCGGCGTCGCGTGGTGGGCGGGCAGCCTGCTCCTCGGCGCCCTGTACGACCACACGCGCGCGCTCGTCGGCATCACCGCGGCCGTCGCGATGGTCGCCGGCGCGGGCGTGATCATGTGGTCCGGATGGAGTGTCAGAAAAAGGTCGAACCAATCTGGCACCTGACGGTAACCATCACTCCATCCTGGCAGTTTCAAATAGTTAAGCGCGGCACGGCGTTCGCTTATTGGTCGGACCATGCGCAAGATCGCCCTCGTCGCCGCGCTCGCCCTCGCCGTCGCCCTCCCGCGCTCCGCCGATGCCGCCTGCCGGCTCTCGCCGTGCCCGGCGTGGCTCGACGTCATCGGCTACACGTTCGCGGCCGGCATCGTCGGCGGCTACGGGTACGGCACCGGCACGTTCATCTACCGCGACCTGAACGGTCAGGACGACTCGCTGAACTACGGCATCACCGAGCTGAGCGCGAACGCCCTGCTCGCGACGCTGTTCGCGGCGGGCACGATCGACTCCGCGCGCAACCACAACGCCGGCGCCACGGTGGTGCTCGGCGGGTTCACCGCGCTCCACACGACGCTCGCGCTCCACGGCGCCGAGACGATCGGCCGCTACCGCAGCGACCTCCGCGCGCCGATGTACTCGCTGCCGTGGGTGCTCGGCAGCGCCTACGGCGTCAACACGGCCATCTGGGTCGGCCAGCTCGGCGACACGCACGGCCGCGGCTACGGCGCGAGCGAGTTTCTCGTCAACGCGCCGCTTGCCGCCGGCCTCGGATACCTCGCGTACGATCGGTTCTCGACCGGACGCGGCGGGCCTGGCCTGCTCTACGGTGGCCTCGGCGCGGTCTCGGGCGCGCTCGCGATCCATGGCCTGCGGACGTGGATCGCGCCGACCGAGCCGCCGCGCAAGGGCCTCGACCTGCTCGGCACCGACGTGATGCCGACGATGGTCTCCGACGGGATCGAGATGGCGCCCGGCCTCGGTGCCGCCGGTACGTTCTGAGGCGACTGCGCTCAGGCTTCGTCGAGCGCGCGATCCTCGCGCCCGGTCTTCTTCTTCTTCTGCTTCATGCCGAGCTCGTCGAGCTTCTTGCGGAGCGTGTTCCGGTTGAGCCCGAGGATCTCGGCGGCCTTCACCTGATTGCCGCCCGTGTGCGCGAGCACGAGGTCGAACAGCGGGCGCTCGACGCGGGCGACGACCTTCTCGTAGAGGTCGTGGACGGGATAGCCGTCGATGCGCGCGAGCAGCACGCCGAGCTTGGCCTTGACCATCTCCTCGAACGCGAGGTCCTCGAGCGGCACGCGCGCGGCGACCTTCGGCAGCACCTCGTCGACATCGCCGGCCTCGATACGATTGCGCGACACGCGGACGAGCAGCCGGCGAGCGATCGACTTCAGCTCGGCGACGTTGCCCGGCCACGGATATGCGGCGAGCCGCTCGTGCGCGCGGCTCGAGATCGTCGGCTTCGCGCGATCGACCTCGGCGCTGTAGTGCTTGATCCACCGGTCGAACAGCGGCGGCAGGTCCTCGACGCGGTCGCGCAGCGGCGGCACCTCGATACGGCGCGCGGCGAACAGGTCGTAGAAGTCCTTCGACACGATCTTCGCCTCGACGGCGCGATCGACGTCGATGTCGGCGGTCGCGACGACGTGGACGTCCGGGGCCTCGTCGCCCGATCGGCGATCGCGGATCGCGCGCTTCAGCGTCTTCTGCGATGGCGCCGAGAGGTCGCTGACGTCCTTGACGAGCAGCGTCCCGCCGCTCGCCGCGCGCAGCGCGCGATGGGCGCGCTCGCATGCATCGTCGCCCGCGACGTGCGGGATGTCGGAGCCCTCGAACGAGGGACGAACGGCGACGAAGCAGCCGCCGTTGCGAGGCCCGCGCAGGTGGAGCACGCGGGCGACGAGCTCGCGGCCGGTACCGTGCTCGCCGGTGATCAGCACCGGCGCGTCGCCATCGGCGTACTCGGCGACCTGCGCGGCCACCGCCTTCATGGCTTTCGAATTCGCGACGAGGAAATCGTTCGCGCGTACTTCCGAGCGGAGCATCAGGCCGCCTCTGTGGCGTCCTCGAAGGCGGCGTCCTTCGTGCCGCGCTCGCCGTCGGGCGACAGGCCGAGCCGGTTCTGGCGGTCGAGCAGCTGCTCGAAGTACTCGTCGACGAGCGCGCGCGAGGTCGCGAGGTCGGGCGACTCCCAGACGCGCAGGCGGAGCGCGTTGCAGCCGTAGAGGCCGCGCGCGTACCACGCGCATGCCTTGCGGACCTCGTGCAGCGTCCGCGGCCCGGACTTCAGCTTCTCGATCAGATCGACGTGGCGACGGAACACGTGGACGCGCTCCTCGAGCGTCGGCGGCCCCGGGTCGGGACGGCCGGCACACACCTCGCGCAGGCGCGCGAACAGCCACGGGTTGCCGAGCGCGCCGCGGCCGATCATCACCGCGTCGCAACCGGTCTGCTCGCGCATCGCGAGGAAGCCCTCGACGTCGACGACGTCGCCATTGCCGACGACCGGGATGTGACGCGGCACCGCGTCGCGGACGAGCTTGATGATCTCGTTGTCGCTGCGGCCCGAGAAGCCCTGCGTCCGCGTGCGGCCGTGCACCGTGATCATCTTCGCGCCGGCCTCGACGAGCGCGCACGCGAACTCCGGCGCGTTGCGGTTGTCCTGGTTCCAGCCCGCGCGGTGCTTCACCGTCACCGGGACGTGCTCGGGAACGGCAGCGATGACCGCACGGACGAGCCGCTGCGCGATCGCCGGCTCGCGCATCAGCGCCGAGCCACACTCGCCCGCGACGACGCGCTTGGCCGGGCAGCCCATGTTGATGTCGACGAGCGATGCGCCGATCGCGACGGCCATCCTCGCCGCCTCGGCCATCTTGTCTTCCTCGCGGCCGAAGATCTGGACGCCGAACTGCCGGCCGTCGAGCGAGGCCGTCATCTTCGCGCTCGTCTTCTTGTCACCGACCGCGAGCGCGTGCGCCGAGAGGAACTCGGTGATCGTGAAGCCGACACCCAGCTCCTCGGCGACCGTGCGGAACGGCAGGTCGGTGACCGCCGCCATCGGTGCGAGGAGCACGGGCGTATCGATCGTCAGCGGTCCCACGCGCATTGGACGAAGGTATTTACCGGATGCCGGTGCAGAAGTGAACGGTGATAAATCGCAAACAAGGACGCGGGGTTAACTCCCGCACACGCCTCACAGATCCTCGGGCGCGTTGATGTTGCGCAGCGCCGCGGCCGGCGCGTCCTCGAGCCAGCGCACGGTGAGGCCCTCGTCGGTGAGGAGGCCGCTCGCCTTGAACCGCCCCGCGGCGAGCCTCGCGTCGACGGTTCCGCGGATCCTCGTGTTCAGGACGCACAGCAGCGGCTCGGGCAAGCCGTTAGGCG
>JAEWJO010000147.1 GCA_023386455.1 Pseudomonadota bacterium
GGGGGGGTCCATATTAAAAACTTTCTTCCCCCCACCCCTAGTCGCAGGGCGCAGGCTCGAACGTCGCGTCCTGCAGGTCGCCTGCGACATTGCCGGCGCCGCCGAAGTCGAACGCCGCGTTCCAGGGATCGAAGTTCATGAGCTCGGCTTCGGTCCAGCCGTTCGCGGGCGTGATGAACGCCTGCGCGGTGAGATCGGTGACGAGAGGGTGCGCGGGCTCGCCGACGTTGACGACGGGCGGCACGGTGCGCGCGGGCGCGAGCGTGCACTGATCGAGGCACGTGCCGAGCAGCGAGCAGCGGGCCTTCGTCGCGTACTGACCGTGCTTGCCCTTGCTCGCGTACAGGACGGGCCACTGCGCGGCACCGTCGGTCGCGACATCGCACGCGTCGCGAGGATCGCCGGCGCAGGTCGTGCACTCGCTGATCCGCTCGCACGGCGTGTTCTGGTGCGACGCGGTCTTGATCGCGAGGATCCCCGCGGGTGCGGGCAGGCCCGGATCGATCGCGATGCCGAACGCCTCGTTGTCGCCGACATGGCCGCCGAGTCCGCAGTCGCGCTGGAACAGGTGCGAGTAGACGACGAGGACCTTCGTCGGATCGGCCGGGTGCTTGCGGACGCGCGCGACGAGACCGGACAGCGCGCAGCCGTCGGCGGGATCGAGCGAGAGGTATGGCAGGTAGTCGCGCGCGAGCTGGAGCTCGACGTCGTCGGCAAGGCCATCGCAATCGCCGTCCGCGCCTGCCATCGCGTCGCCGGACATCGGCGCATCGATCTCGGCACCATCACAGAACGCGCTACACCCCGTCGCGTCGATGGACGTGTCCCCCGCCCCACCGCTACATGCGGCGAGCACGGCGAGCATGCTCGCCAGCCTCATCGAGAGGCACGCTAGCGAGTCGCGACGCCGACATCAACGCGAAGCGAACGGGTCACGAAGTTGTTACTTCGACGCCGCGGGGCGTCAGTGGCGTCGAGGCCGCGAGGATGCCGTCGACGATCACGAGCGCGGTCGTCGTCAGATCGGCAAACGCGTCGGCGCCGACGACATCGCGCGCCGCGGGATAGACGACGATCAGCCGGTCGAGCAGCTCGACGACGAGGTCGCGACGGTTCGCGCGCTCGAGCGCGTCGCGCAGACCACCGGGGAGCAGCGTCTCGACGAGATCGGGCGCGTTCGTGTAGGCACGCCAGTGCTCGGGGAGCGAGACGGCCGCGGGTTCCTTCGGGAGCGTCGCCGGGAGCTCGGACTCGTACGACCGCGCCATGCCGAGCCGGTCGCGCACGTTCTTCGTCAGGCTGCCCATGCGCTCGATCCGGTTGTCATCGACCAGGTCGTCGCCGTGCCCGGCGCGCTTCAGCAGCACGTGTGGGAACGCGCGGTCGACCTCGCAGATCGCGATCGACACGACGCCGCCGATCCGGAACGGGGGATCGATCGGCAGCCACGCCCACTCGCCGCGATGCTCGCGCAACGTCTCGAGGTCGAATGCGGTGACGTCGACGTCGCCGCCGGTCCGCGCGAGCCGGCCCGTGACGACGCGGCGCTCGAAGCCGCCGTCGGCCAGCGCCCACAGCGCGGTCTTCTGCAGCGTCACCGGCAGGTGCGAGAGATCGCCGGTCGGCTCGAGCCCGCTCGCGTGCGCGGCGGACTCCTGGCTCTGCTTGCGGAACAGCGAACGCCCGACGAGGAATGCCGCACCTGCAGCGAGACCGGCGATCAGTGACCAGGGCACGCTGCGACCCTAGCAGGCCGCGCGCGCATCGCCCATGCCGCGAGGTACGTGCAGTGAGCGCTCGTGCTCGAGCAGCCACTGCTTCGCGGCCATGCCGCCGGCGTAGCCGGTGAGCGCCCCGCTGCCCGCGATCACGCGATGGCAGGGCACGACGATCGAGATCGGGTTCCTGCCATTCGCGGCGCCGACCGCGCGGCTTGCGGACGGCCGGCCGATCGAGCGCGCGCGCTCGCCGTAGCTCTGCGTGACGCCGAACGGGATCTGCGCGAGCGCACGCCACACGATCTGCTGGAAGCCGGTGCCGCGCGGCGCGAGCGGCAGGTCGAACTGGCGGCGCTTGCCGGCGAAGTACTCCGCGAGCTGTGCGGCCGCGACGTCGAGCGCGGGCGTCGCGCGCCTCGGTGCGTCGGGGGCCGCCTGCGCCGGCAGGTACAGCCCGACGAGCTCGTCGGCACTGCCGTAGAGGCGGAGCGTACCGAGGGGCGACTTGATCGAGATGGTCGAGATGGTCATGGTCAATCTCCCAGGGAGGTCCAGAGGTGCAGGACCGCGTACGCGCGGAACGGACGCCACGCCTCGGCGCGCTCCTCCGCGGCACGCGCGCCGCTGCGGTTCAGTGCTTTCTGCACGCCGAGGTCGGCGGCAGGGAATGCGTCGGGAAGGTGCAGCGCGCGCATCGCGAGGTAGTTCGCGGTCCACGGGCCGATGCCGGGAAGCTCGACGAGCGCTGTCACGAACGTGTCGAGGTCGACGCCGTCGAGCCGGATCGCACCGCGCACGATCGCGCTCGCGAGCGTGTGGATCGCGATCGCGCGCGTCCGCGGCATGCCGAGCTTGCCGATCGTGTCGGGTCCCGCCGCGACGACCTCGGCCGCCGTCGGGAACCGGTACTGGAGCGCGCCGTCGGTGCTCGCGTACGCCGCGCCGAGCCGCGCCGCGAACCGGCCGGCGATCGTCGTCGCCGCCGCGACCGACACCTGCTGGCCGACCATCGCGCGGATCGCCGCCTCGAACGGATCGATCGCACGGGGCACGCGCAGGCCGGGCCGCTTCCCGACGAGCGGTGCGAGCTTCTTGTCGCGGCCGAGCACGCGCGCGATCTGCTCGGGATGCGCGTCGAGGTCGAACATCCGGCGCACGCGTGCGACGACCTGCATCAGCACGGGCAGCAGCGATGGCGACGCCGTCATCAGCAGTGCCGGCCGACCATTCGGCGCGGGGCGCACGAAGATCTCGCCGACCTTGCCGCCGAGGTGGACGACACGGCGGTAGCCATCGTCGTTCACGATCTCGACGCCGGTGATCGTCCGCCCGCGCAGGAACTCGACGAAGTGCGGCCAGTCGTACGGCGCGCGGTAGTCGAGCCGGAGCGTGACGCCCTCGCCGGTCGTCTCGGCATGCGCGCGCCGGATCTCCGACGGCGGCGTGCCCATCCGCTCCGCGAACGCGGCGTTGAACCGGCGCACGCTGCGAAAGCCCGCCGCGAACGCGATGTCGGTCACCGACACGGCCGTGTCCTGCAGCAGCTGCTTCGCGAGCGCGAGCCGCGACGTCTGCGCGAGCTCGACCGGCGACACGCCGAGCTTCGCCTCGGTCGCGCGCCGCAGGTGGCGCGCCGACACGCCGAGCTCCTTTGCGAGCTCGTCGATCGAGCCGTCGTTCAGCGCACCTTCGGCGATCCGCTGGGTCGCGACTGCGACGAGCGCGTCGACCGCATCGACGGGCGCGTTGCCGGGCGCGAGCTCCGGCCTGCACCGGAAGCACGCGCGGAACCCGGCGCGCTCGGCCTGCGCCGGCGTCGCAAAGAACTGGCAGCGCGTCCGCCCGGGCGTCTTCGCCGGGCAGATCGGCCGGCAGTAGATGCCTGTCGTCTGGACACCGACAAAGAACACGCCGTCGAATCGCGGGTCGCGCGCCGAGAGCGCTTCGTAGCGAGCATCGTCGTTCAGCACGAGATGGGGGTACCACGCGCATGGGTGCGTGACTGGCCGTTTCCGGACGGCATGGCAAGATCGCTGCAATCGCCGAATGGACGCGTTCTGTGGGCGGCGCTCGCGGTACTCTCGCCGACGATGCCACCGGTGATCACCGCGCTGTACGGCGCGCTCAACGCGCTCCTGAACGTGTTCCTGGCCGAGCGCGTGACGCGCATGCGACGCGTCCACAACACGTCGATCGGCCAGGGCGACGCGGAGCCGTTGCTCGTCGCGATCCGCGCGCACGCGAACAACGCGGAGTTCGTACCGCTCGCGATCGTGATGATGCTGCTCGTCGAGCTGTGCGGCGGCTCGACGCTGTACCTGCACATCACCGGCGGCTTGCTGTTCGTCGGCCGCATCGCACACGCGTTCGGCCTGCCGCGGCGATCGCCAAATCCGTATCGGTTCAGCGGCGTCGTGATCACGCTCGGCGCGATCGTCGCGAGCTCCGCGTACGTGCTGTACCTGCGGTCGCAGGTCTAGGCCGGCAAGCCGGCACAAGGAGGGTCCCGAAGCGCTTCGCGCTTCACCCTCTAGTCGTTCAGGTCGAGATCGACGTAGTCGTTTGCGGGCGCCTCGACGTCGGCCTCGACCTCGACGAGCTCGAGCGGTCCGCTGCCGTCCGCGAGCGTCTGAACCGCGTCCGAGATCGGCGGCGCGCCGGAGCCGCGAGCGGCGCGCTGCGGCAGCCACGTGTCGTGCTTTCGCGTCGCCACGGCGCACAGCGCCGCCCGACTCTCCGCATCGAGGTCGCGCCATTCCTCGGCCGTGATGACGAAGCCGACGAACGCGATGTCACCCTTCATACCTCCACCTTCGATATCCCGTGCGCGAGCGGCAAGTTTTCGTGCTAGCTGTCAGCCCGTGACCCGCTCGGTGACCCGCCGGTACATCGATCCACTTACACAAGTGTGGGTCGGCACCGCGCGCCGGATCGGCCTGCGAGTCATTCGCACGCCCGACGCCTACGCCGCGACCGACGGCAACGGCACGCTCGCGATCGGCGATGCCGCGACGCTCGACGCCGACGACAGCCTCGCCCAGATGATCTTCCACGAGCTCTGCCACTCGCTCGTCGAGGGCGAGGAGTCGTTCGCGAAGGCCGACTGGGGCATGGACAACACCGGCCCCGACCACGACTGGCGCGAGCACGCCTGCCTGCGCGTGCAGTGGGTGCTGACCGGTCGCCACGGCCTGCGCGTGCTGTTCGCGCCGACGACCGACTTCCGCGCGTTCTGGGATCAGCTGTCGGACGATGTGCTCGCAGATCGCACCGATCGATCCGTTCAGGCCGCGATCGCGGCGCTGCGTCGCGTGAACCATCCGCCGTGGGCGCCCGCGCTGACCGAGGCGCTCGAGGCGACCGCGCGGATCGCGCGCGAGGCCGGCCGGCTCGCGGCAGAGCCCGACGTGCTGTGGAGCGGCGTCGAGGATCCGCCGGCGCCGCATCCGACCGGGTTGCCGCCGCGCCGTGCCTCGGCGGACGCGTGCGGCACGTGCGCGTGGCGCTACGAGCACCGCGGCGTCGCGAAGTGCCGGCAGGCCGACGATCGGAAGGTCGATCCGGCGTGGCCCGCGTGCGAGCGCTACGAGGCGGCGCTCGACTGCCAGACCTGCGGTGCGTGCTGCCGCGCCGCGTATCACTCGGTCGAGGTGAGCAAGCGCGACCCGGCGGTGAAAGCGCAGCCCGACTACATCGTCGATCGCGGCACGTACCTCGAGATCAAGCGCGCCGGCGATCGCTGCGCCGCGCTGCACGGCGGCGAGGTCGTCGGCGGCAAGCAGCAGCGTTTCCACTGCGTGATCTACGACGACCGCCCGCGGACCTGCCGCGAGTTCACGCTCGGCTCGGCCCACTGCCTGACGGCAAGGCGCCGCGTGGGCCTGAGCCTCTGATCAGCCGCCCTGCTTCGGACCGGGACCCGGCTGCGTCGGCGGGCGCGGACGCGGAGCCGACGGAACCGGCGGCGGCAGAGCGCCCGGCAGCGCGCGCTGTGCGAGCTGCGTGACATCGATCCCGAGCATCTGCTTCAGCTGCTCGGCGGTCACCGCCGCCTTCACGGCGAAGTTCGAGCCGTTCGCCGCGAGCTCCTTGTCGATCACCGTCAGCTTGTCGATCGGCATGTCGCCGACCGTCCGCATCATCGTGTTGACGAGGCTCTGCAGCTTCTGCGCGACGAAGATCTGGCGCGCGTTGTCGCCCGCCTTCGCCCACGTCTCGCCGAGCGAGCGGATCGCGGTCGCGGTCGCCTTGCCGTCCTCGACGATCTTCGCCGCCGCACCGCGCGCCTGCTGGACCATCTGCGCCTTGCGCGCCTCCGCCGGCTTCACCTTGTCGGCGACGAGCTGGTAGCGGACCTGCGCGAGCCGCGCCTTCTGGACCTCGACCTCGGCCGACGCCTTCGCGAGCAGCGCCTGCACCTGACCGCGCGACTCCGCGATCAGTGCGCCCTTGCGCGTCTGCGCCTCGGCGATGCGGCGCTGGCCCTCGGCACGCGCCGTCGCGATCTCGGCCTCGACCTTCGCGATCTCCTGGTTCTGCAGGTTCTGCGCGCTGTTCTGCTGCGAGAGCGCGTGGTTCTCGGCCTCGGCGATGCGCGAGCGCTTGAACAGCTCCGCGGTCTGCCGGCGACCGATCGAGTCGAGGTAGCCCTTGTCGTCGGACACGTGCTGGATCTTCAACGTGTCGAGCTCGAGACCGAGCCGGGCGAGGTCGACGTCGGCCTCGTGGAGCAGCTCGCCGGCGAACTTCTCGCGGTCCTGGTTGACCTCTTCCGGCGTCAGCGTCGAGAGCACGCCGCGCAGGTTACCTTCGAGCGTCTCGCGCGCGACGTTCATGATCTGCTCGCGCGTCATGCCGAGGAAGCGCTCGACGGCGTTCGCGAGGTGATCCGACTTGCTCGAGACCTTCACGTTCGCGACGCCCTGCACGTTGAGCGGGATGCCGCCACGCGAGTACGCGCCTTGAACGCGCAGCTCGATGACCATGTTCGTGAGGTCCATGCGATCGACGACCTCGATCAGCGGGATGCGGATGCCGCGACCGCCCTGGACGACGCGGTAGCCGACCTGGCGGTCCTCGGTGCCGGCGATGCGACGGTGACCGCCGCTGAAGATCAGCACTTCATTCGGCGGGCAGATGTAGATGATGCGCGAGACGATGATTCCGATGAGAACGAGCGCGAGCAGGACTGCGACCGCGCCGACCATGATGACGTTCGCCATGATTAGCTCCTCCTCCCGTCGCCGTTTGGCGACGTGCCGGTGATGACCTTCGCGATGTCGATGCCGAGCGTCTTCGTGACCTGCTCGAGCAGCGCCGCCATCGTCGCGGGATACGACGCCGCGTAGGACGGGATCGTCTTGCCGTCGCCGCCGTCGATCAGGTTGACCTCGCCGACCTTGACCCGGCCCGCCGCGTTCGCGACGTCGCCGAAGATCGTGTCGAGGTGCTGCAGCACGAACATGTCCATCGCGCGGCCGCCGCTATCGCGCCACGCGTTCGCGACCTCGTCGAGCGAGCGCGACATCGCCTCACCGTCGGCGGCGATCGGTGCCGCCTGGCCGGCCGCGAACAGCTCGCGGACCTGGGCGTCGACCTCGGCCGGGATCGTGACCTCGGCCTCGAGCCGGAGCTGCTCGAGCGCGCCACGGATCTTCTGGAGCTCGAGCTCGGCCTCGGCGCGCGCCTGCTGGCCGGCGGCCTCGGCGCGAACCTCTTCGCCTCGCGCTTCCGCCTCGACCTCTGCCTTGATCTGGCGGAGCTCGTTCTGCTTGCGCTGCAGCGCCGCCTGCGCGTTCGTCATCGCGATCTCGCCGCGCGCACGGGCCGCGGCCTCGGCCTGCTCGGCCTCGCGCGTCGCGTCGGACTCGGCGACCTCGGCGGTGCGCAGGATCTCGGCGATCCGCTGGCGACCGATACTCTCGAGGTAGTTCCGGTCGTCGGCGATGTGCTGGATCTTGAGCACGTCGAGCTCGAGGCCGAGCTTCTCGAGGTCCGGCTTCGCGGACTCCTCGAGCTGGCGCGCGAACTTCAGGCGGTCCTGGTTCGACTCCTCCGGCGTCATCGTCGCGAGCACGCCGCGGAGGTGACCCTCGAGCGTCTCCTTGACGACCCGCGCGATCTCCTGGCGTCCCTTGCCGAGGAAGCGCTCGATCGCGTTCCCGATGAAGCGGCGATCGGTCGACACCTTGATGTTCGCGATCGCGTGGACGTTGAGCGGAATGCCGCCCTCGGAGTACGCGCCTTGTACCGCGATCGGCACCGAGATCAGCGACACGTCCATGCGATCGACCGTCTCGACGACGGGGATGCGCACGCCGCGGCCGCCGAACACGACGCGATAGCCGACCATGCGGCCGTCCTGCGTCCGGTGTTTGCGACCAGAGAAGATGAGGATCTCGTTCGGCCTGCAGATACGGAGCAGGTAGCGATAGATCACCATCAGCACCAGGAGCACGGCGATGCCTGCGGCAACGCCGGCGACGACCTCGGGCGGTAACTTCATAGTTCTCTCCCCTGTTAGCAGGACAACCCAGACCCAGCCGTCGACGCTACACGTCGGACTTGGCCACGAGCAACGATCCGCGGTCGCCTTCGGCGACGATCAACACCGTCGTTCCGCTCGGTAAATTTCCACCGTCGTCGACGATGTTCGCTACGAAATCCTCGGCGCGCCCCTTCACCTCGATGCGCACCTTGCCCGGCTGCCCCGGACCGATGGGCAGCAGCAGCGTGCCGGTCGTGCCGACGAGCTCGGCCGCGCCGACCTCGCTCGAGACCGAGCTCGCCGTCATGCGTCGGATCACCGTCACCGCGAGCCCACCGGCGATCCAGCCGATGGCACCGGCGCCGATCGCCGCCACGACGCTGCTCGAGCCGAGCTTGGTGAGCGCGAAGCCGACACCGCCGCCAAACGTCAGAAAGAAGATCCAGAACCGGAACGACCCAACCGGCGCCCACGCAAGACCTACATCGGCATCTGCCTCGTGATGGCCGCCATCGCCGTCGGTGTCCTTGCCACCGAGCACGAACGACGCGAGGAGTAACGTGACTCCGAATGCGACCGCTCCGAGATAGAGATGTTGCAACGCTGGCCTCCCACCCTTTCGATGCTCAGATCATGGGTACGGGTTCCACCGATCGCAATCGAGAATCGACCGTAAACGGCGAATTCGGCGGGGAATGCGCCCCCTGGCCATCACGGTTTTACCGACCCGCTCCCGCCGCGGTTCCGCAGAAACGCCGCGTAGACGAGCGCACCGAGCGCGGTCATGCCGAGACCGAGCGTGCTCGCCTGCGGCGCCGCCCAGATCGTGTTGACGAGCAGCAGCAGCGCGAGCGCCATGAAGATCACGGGCACGACCGGGAAGCCCGGCACCCGGAACGCGCGCTCGCGGTCGGGCTCGCGGATGCGCAGCAGGAGCACGGTTCCCGCATTGAGCGCGTAGAACAGCCACGACGCGAACACGACCGCGTCGGTCAGCTGGTCGAACCCGCCCGCGAGCGCATAGCCGCACGCGAGGAGGCCCTGGACGATCACGCTCGTCGCGGGCACGGCGGCACCAGGCGCGAGGCGCGCGAGCGCCTTCGGGGCGAGGCCATCGCTCGCGACCGCGTACGGCACGCGCGCGCCGGTCAGCATCGAGCCGTTCATCGCGGAGATCGCCGAGATCGCCATCGCCGCCGCGAGCAGCGCCTGCGCCGGGCCGCCGAGGAACTGCGTCGCGGTCTTCTGCGCGATCGACGTCGAGCTCGGCGTCGTGATCTCGCCGAGCGGCAGCGCGTGGAAGTAGCCGAGGTTGACGAGCGCGTAGATCACGAACACGCCGACGGCGCCCCAGATGATCGCGCGCGGCAAGTTGCGCTGCGGATCGCGGACCTCGCCCGCCGCCATCGGCAGGTTGTTCCAGCCGTCGTACGCCCACAGCGCGGCGAGCACCATCGCACCGAACGCGGAGAACCCGGGGAAGCCGCGGTCGTCGGTGACGCGCGACCAGTCGCCGTCCTTCGCGAAGAACAGCGCGCCGAACGCGAGGCCGCCGATCATGAACACCTTCATCACGGTCAGCACCGTCTGCAACCGGCCGCCCGCCCGCACGTGCAGGCAGTTGACGCCGGTGAACACGGCGACGAGCGTCACCGCGACGACCTTGCTGTTCGGATCGATCGGCAGCACGCCGCCGAGAAACGTCGTCGTGCCGACCGCGTACGCCGCGATCGAGCCCGGCGTCCCGATCCAGAACCGGTTCCACGCGAACAGAAAGCCCATCGCCGGGCCGTAGCCGGCGCGCAGGAACACGTACTCGCCGCCGGCCTTCGGGAACATCGCGCCGAGCTCGGCGTACGTCAGCGCGCCGAACAGCGAGAGGAGGCCCGCGGTCGTCCACGCCGCGAGCACCCAGAGCGCGGAGCCGCCGGTCTGCGCCATCGTCGACGTCTTCAGGAAGATGCCGGTGCCGATGATCGTGCCGACGACGAGCGACGACGCCGCCCACGGCCCGAGGTCCCGCCGGAGCTGGACCGCCCCTACCTGGCCTGGCTCTCGACCCACACGTTGACTCGTTCGGCGAGGACGGGGAGCGTGACGGCACCGGCGCCGAGCACGACCGCATGAAAGGCCGGCAGATCGAACCGCGCTCGGAGGCGTGCCTCCGCGCCGGCGCGCAGCTTCAAGATCTCGAGCTGGCCGACCTTGTACGCGAGCGCCTGCCCGGGCCAGCCGATGTAGCGGTCGACCTCGTTCGAGATGTTGATCGGCGTCAGCGCGGTGTGCGCCGTCATGAACGCCTCGGCCTGCGCCCGCGTCCAGCCGAGCGCGTGGATGCCGGTGTCGACGACGAGGCGCGATGCGCGCCACGCGTCGTAGCTCAGCTTGCCGAGCCGATCGAGGTCGGCCGAGTAGAGTCCCATCTCCTCGGCGAGCCGCTCGGTGTACAGCGCCCAGCCCTCGACGAACGCGGTCGAGCCATCGAGCTTGCGGAACGCGGGCAATTCGCCGAGCTCCTGGGCGAGCGCGATCTGCAGGTGGTGACCGGGGATCGACTCGTGCCACGTCAGCGCCTCGAGCTCGAACCGCGGCCGCGTCTGGGGCTTGTACGTGTTGACGAAGTACTCGCCCGGCTTCGTGCCGTCGTAGTGCGGCTGGCGGTAGTACGCGATCGTCGAGTACGGCGCCTCGTAGTCGGGGATCTCGCGCATCACGCAGTCGGTCTTCGGCAGCACGGAGAAGTAGCTCCCCATCGCCGCCTTCGCGCGGTCGAGCGAGCGCTGGGCAGCCGCGAGCAGCTCCTCGCGCGACGAGAAGTAGAGCGCCTTGTCGTCGCGCAGGCGCGCGATCGTCGCCGCGAGGTCCGCCGTCCCGAGCACGCGCTTGCCGAGCTCGGCGATCTCCCGATCGGTGCGCGCGATCTCGGCGAGGCCGAGCTCGTGCAGCGCCTGCGGCGTCATCGCGAGGCCGACGTGGTTCAGGATCGAAGCGCGGTAGCACGCGTCGCCATCCGGCAGCGCCGCGAGCCCCTCCTTGTCGGTTCGCGCCTGCGGCATCACGCGATCGCGCAAAAAGTCGCGCAGCCGCCCGATCGCCGGCGCGATGTCCGTGCCGACGACGCTCCGCAGCTCCGCGACGAGTCGCGCGCGCGCCCCCGCCGGCCAGGTCTCGGCGACACCCGGCTTCAGCGTGCCCCACGCCGGCGAGGTCATCGCCCAGGTGTCGACCGGCTTGGCGAGCTCGGCGTCGAGCTGCTCGACGACGCGACGCACCTTCTCCGCCGACGACACGCGACCGGCCGCGAGGCCGAGCCCGAGGTTCGCGATCGTATCGTCGACGAGCCTGCCGCCCAGGCGCAGACGCGCGACCAGGTTCTCCGCGTCGCGCGGCTCCTTCACCGTGTGCGACTCGACGAGATAGGACAGCTCGCCGAGCGTGCTGCCGCCGCTCGAGTCGACGACCCACTCGTGGAACTTGCACACCGCGAGCGCCTGCTCGGCCGCGAGCCGCGCGCGCAACAGCTCGTGCGTCACGCGATCGACCTCGCCGAGCGTCGTGCCATCGATCGAGTCGAGCCGTGCGAGCAGCGCCGCGCCCTCCGCGTTCGCCGCCTCGATCGATGCGGCGTCGCGCGGCGCGAGCACGTCGTCGTAGCGATGGTCGCCGAGCGTCGTCGCCCAGGTCGGCGCCCACTTCATCAGGTACTCCCAGTGATCGGCGACGACCGCCCGCAGCGCGGAGTCACGGATCCCTGCGACCGCATCGGCAGCCAATGGAGATCGCTCGTGGACGGGCTTCCTCATGGTGTCCTTCGCATGCGGCGCGCACGCGGCAACGAGCATGATAACAGCGACGCGCAACGCGCTCGGCACGGCCCACGGTTGTACTACGCCCCGACCGCAGGCTCGACATCGCAGTGCCCTCTCCGGAGTCGCGCGCGTCGTCAGCCATTCGGTGAGCAGAAGTGGCACATCGATGCACGCGCGAGCTGCGCTCGACACGGTCTTGCCCTCCCGAACGCGACCGCTAGTTTCCAAATCGCTGCATGCGGCAGTCGGAGGAGCATGGCGATGTCCGATGACCTGGTGAAGCGCTTCGGTCCGAACCCGGTTGCTCCGCAACCGCGACGCAATGGAGTCGGCTCGAACATCATCGGCCCGCGCAATCCAGCGCGCGAGGCGCAAGTCCCGGAGGCACTCGCGCCACCGAAGACCGATGCTGGAACGTTCCCGAATCTCAAATGGACGTTCGCCGACAGTCACATGCGACTCGAGGAAGGCGGCTGGGCGCGGCAGACCTCGGTCCGCGAGCTGCAAACATCGACGGAGATCTGCGCGGTCAACATGCGCCTCGATGCGGGCGCGGTGCGAGAGCTGCACTTCCACAGCCAGGGCGAGTGGGCGTACATGCTGAAGGGGCGCGCGCGGATCAGCGCTGTCGAACGCCATCGCAAGACGTTTGTCGACGATGTCGGCGAGGGCGACCTGTGGTTCTTCGCGGCGGGCACCCCCCACTCGATCCAGGGTCTCGGAGACGACGGCTGCGAGTTCCTCCTGCTGTTCGACGACGGCAGCTTCGACGAGAACGGCACCATCCTTCTCACCGACTGGCTCGCACACACGCCTCGCTCCGTGCTCGCGAAGAATTTCGGTGTGCCGGAGAGTGCGTTCAACAACATCCCCGATCACGAACTCTACATCTTCCTCATGCAAGAGCCCGGTTCGCTCGATCGAGATCGCACGAACGGCGAGGGCCTGGCGTCGCCGTGGCTCAGCCATCGACTTCACGCACAAGAGCCGACTCGCACCGCCGGTGGCACGGTCCGGGTCGTCGATTCGAACAACTTCGCGGCGTCCAAGACGATCGCCGCCGCGCTCAACGAGGTGAATCCCGGCGGGCTGCGCGAGCTCCACTGGCACGGCAACGCCGACGAGTGGCTGTACTTTCTCGACGGTCAGGCGCGCGTGACGATCTTTGGCGGGGCTGGTCGCGCGATCACGTACGACTTCCAGGCAGGTGACGTCGGAATCATCCCGCGCGCGATGCCGCACTACATCGAGAACACCGGGGACTCGCCGGTCCGGTTTCTCGAGGCGTTCCGCAGTGACCACTTCGAGGACTACTCGCTGCGGAGCTGGCTCTCGCTCACCCCGCACGAGCTCGTCCGGGCACACCTGAAGATCGACGAGTCCGTCCTCGCAAACATCGCGCCCCACAAGTCTCCGATCCTGCCGCTATGACGACGCGCGGTCGGCACGAGCGGGCCGAGACCACGCCGGCGCTCGGTGCCAGTGTCCTCGTGCCCGGCGCCGGCTCGCCGTGGACGCGGC
Source organism: Pseudomonadota bacterium (assembly GCA_023386455.1). GTDB lineage: Bacteria > Myxococcota_A > Polyangia > Haliangiales > Haliangiaceae > JABFXX01. Next base: position 13,536 of record JAEWJO010000147.1, read on the forward strand.
GCTTTCTCGCGTTCCTCGGGCCGGGGTTCCTCGTGGCGGTCGGCTACATGGATCCGGGCAACTGGGCGACCGACATCGCCGGCGGCTCGCGGTTTGGCTACTCGCTGCTGTCGGTCATCCTCGTCTCGAACATCATCGCCATCCTGCTCCAGTCGCTGGCGGCGCGGCTCGGCATTGCAACCGGCCGCGACCTCGCGCAGGCGTGCCGCGAGAACTACTCGAGGCGCGTCAATCTCGCCCTCTGGTTCCTGTGCGAGCTCGCGATCGTCGCCTGCGATCTCGCGGAAGTCATCGGCACTGCCATTGCCCTCGAGCTGTTGTTCGGGATCCCGCTCGCACTGGGTGCTGCGATCACGGCGGTCGACGTGTTCCTCGTGCTGCTGCTCGTGAATCGAGGGTTCCGCAGTCTCGAGACCTTCGTGATCGCGCTGCTCGTTCTGGTCTCGCTGTGCTTCGCGGTGCAGGTGGCTCTCGCATCACCGTCGATCGGCCCGCTGCTCTCGGGCTTCGTGCCGTCGACTCGAATCGTCCGCGAACCGGCGATGCTCTACATCGCGATCGGCATCGTCGGAGCGACGGTGATGCCGCACAACCTGTACCTGCACTCGTCGATCGTGCAGACGCGTGCCTACAAGCGGACCCCGGAAGGCCGGCGATTCGCGCTTCGCTGGGCGGTCGCCGACAGCACGATCGCGCTGATGCTCGCACTGTTCATCAACGCGTCGATCCTGATCGTCTCGGCCGCGGTCTTTCACGAGGGCGGCCGCACGGATGTCGAAGCGATCGATCAGGCGCATCAGCTCCTGTCGCCCATGCTTGGCGTCGGTGTGGCGTCGACGCTGTTTGCCGTCGCGCTACTCGCATCCGGCGTCAACTCGACCGTCACCGCGACGCTCGCCGGGCAGATCGTCATGGAGGGGTTTCTACGGCTACAGCTTCCACTCTGGGCGCGCCGGCTTGCCACGCGAGGCATCGCGATCGTGCCGGTGGTGTTCGTGATCGCGGCGTTCGGCGAGACGGGCGCTGCGCGCCTGCTCGTTCTCAGTCAGGTCGTGCTGTCGATGCAGCTGCCATTCGCGGTGATCCCGCTGATCCGCTTCGTCTCGAACCGCCGCAAGATGGGAGAGCTCGTCCTGCCGCGCTGGATGTGTATCGTCTCCTGGCTCGCGGCGGGTCTGATCGTCGTGCTCAACCTGAAGCTGTTGCTCGACGTCCTCGTCGGCTAGCCTGCGCGAGCCGTCGGTTGCAGCATGACCAATGCAATCATCGCGAGCGGCAGCAGGAGCGCCACGCTCGGCAGCCAACCGATCAACGACGCGCTCGCCAGCGCGCCGGCCAGGTAGACGATCCAGGTCACGCCATACAGCCATGGTGGCTCGGCGTTGCGCGGATCGGCTGGATGCGTACGAGCGTTCCGGCGCCACCGCGCCACGCCGATACTGAACGTGGTGAGGGTCCCTGTCACATAGGTGGTCGTCACTCCCCTGTGGAGGTTCATCACCGTCGCGCTCTGAGCGCCCATCGCGATGGCGGCGAGCCCGATCAGCAGGAGCTTGCCCCCGGGACCGACACCATCGCCCGCGATGTGCGCCGCGACCAGGAGCATCGCCACGAACACGAGCTCGAGCGCGAGAGGTTTCCGGACCGAAGCCACGGAGTCCCGCCGAGGCGGCTCGATCTCCGAGGATCGTGCCGGCGACATAACCGATGACCGCAACGGCGGAGGGCAACGCCTCCAGCACCCGGCCACGACCGAGCCCGAGTCCGAGCAAGACGGTATTCCCCGTCTGTGCTGCGACGAGGGCACCGAATCGAAACAGCACGACCGCGTCGATCCCGCCGGCCGCGAATGCCAGGAGAAGTAGTGTCGGGTCGCGTCTCGATCGCATCCTCGATCATGCCCGCAGCGAAATGCGGACTCGCACCGAGAGAGATGCAGACACCGTTCCCGCATGCGCTGTGCCGAGGAGCGAGCGCGCGGTCCTCGCGGAACCTGCCTTGCAGGTCGAGTCGTGAGGAAACGACCATGACCACTACCACTACTCTCAAGGGTTTCTCGGTTCCGCTGACGCCACAGGGCGAATCCTCGCTCACGCCGAGTCCACCGTGGCACTACTCCAGCGACTGCATCGCGGTCGAGTACTGGACCGACAGCTCTGCGATCGCAGCCGTGCTGCCGCCGGGGATGCAGCCCGACAAGACCACCGACGGCCGGGCATTCTTCTGGTTCCTCGACTGGCAGTTCAACGGCTCGCACGACGAGGTCACCGATCCTGCGCGCTATCAGTACCGCGAAGCGTTCCTCCTGGTCGACGCGACGTTCGAGGGCACGCCGGTCTCGTACTGTCCGTACATCTTCGTCGACAACGACGCCGCGCTCGCTCGTGGATGGGCCCAGGGGTATCCGAAGAAGCTGGGCAGCATCTTCCAGACGCGCACGTTTGCGGCCCCCAGCGCCGCGGCGGCTCCTCTTGCCCAGGGCAGCCGGTTCGGTGGCAGCGTGTCCGCGCACGGTGAGCGGATGGCGACCGCACGCGTGCAGCTCGAGCAGACCGTCGCGAATCCTGCGTCGGTGCTCGATCGGCCGACGACGATGCGACGTTACTTTCCCAACCTCGATGTCGCGCGGCAGAAGAAGCCAGCCGTCGACGAGCTCACGCTCTCGCTGACCGATGACCCATCCATCGTCGACATGTGGAGCGGCTCGGCAGAGCTGAGCATCCCGGTCGTCCGCGGCGAGGACATGCACATGCTCGCGCCGCGTCGTGTCGGCCGCGGATTCCGTCTCGGGATGTCCTACTCGGTCACGGACCTTCGCATCTTGAAGAACTATCTCGCCTAGCCGGGTGGTCCCGGCTGCGCGAGCAACACGCCCCACACGATCGCGAGTCCGACGGGTGCCACGATCGAAGGCAGCTGACCGAGGATCATCGCCGCCGCCGGTCGACGCGACGAAGGCCAGCGAACGGCCACGACGTCTGGACTCTCCTCCAGCGCGACGAGCTGCCGGTGCAAGGTCCAGAGCATGTAGATCGCCGCGCCGACCGCAAGCTCGACGAGTACGGCGATCGACAATCCGACGATCGGAATGATGCGGAACAGCAGCCACGGGATCGGGTCGGCGTCCTGACGCTGTTCCACCTGTCCGACGACGATCGCGAACGTCGCGAACAGGAACGACTGTGCGAGCACCAGCCAGGTCGCGCGTTGCGCCAGGAGCTCGTTCTCGCTCGATCGCGCGGCCTCGAGGAACTCGATCCGGGCGATCGCGAGGCTGGTGCTTTCATCCGCCATGCGCGTCAGATCAGGCGCGTGCTGCCGCCGCCGCCGAGGAGGTAGGCGGTACGGATCAGCGCGAGATGGCTGAACGCCTGAGGGAAGTTGCCGGTCTGCTTCTGCTCGTCCGTCAAGTACTCCTCGGCGAGCAATCCGACGTCGTTGCACAGGCCGACCACACGCTCGAACAGGCGGCGCGCGTCGTCGTGGCGCCCCATCAGCACGTAGGTGTCGGCCAGCCAGCACGAGCACGCGAGGAAGACGCCCTCCTTGCCCGTCAGCCCGTCCGTGCTCGCGTCGGTGCGGTACCGCAACACGAGTCCGTCCTCCATCAGGTCCTCCTCGATCGCCTTCACGGTGCCGACGATCCTCGGATCGGTCGGAGGCAGGAACCCACTCAGAGCAAGCCCGAGAAGGCTGGCGTCGACGTTGTCCGAGCCGTAGTACTGCGTGAACGTGTTGCGCTGCGTATCGAACCCCTTCGCCAGGATCTCGGCGCGGATCGTCTCGCGCAGCTGCTCCCACGGCCGGGTGTCCTCGGCGATGTCGAACTGGTCGATCATCTCGAGGTAGCGATCGATCGCGAGCCACGCCGAACACCTCGACGCCGTGAAGGCGCGCGTCGGGCCGCGCATCTCCCAGATGCCGTGGTCGTCCTTGTTCCAGTTCTCGGCGACAACACGGGCAACCGACCTGAGCGCGACACGCGTCGGTTCATCGATCCGACCAAGAGAGTGTGAATACGTGCGCAGCGCGGACATGAGCTCGCCGAACACGTCGAGCTGGAACTGCTCGTACGCGCCGTTGCCGACGCGAACCGGGGCCGCGCCACGGTAGCCGGGCAGCCACGGCAGCGTGTTCTCGGTCAGGATGCGCTCGCCGCGTATGCTGTACATGATCTGAAACTGTCCGGGCGCTCCGCCGATCGCGTCGACGAACCAGGCACCGAAGGCCTGGGCCTCGGCTCCCAGGCCGGCGCGCATCAGCGCGCCCAGCACGAGCACCGAGTCGCGGATCCACGTGAACCGGTAGTCCCAGTTGCGCTCGCCGCCCGGTGTCTCGGGCAGTCCGAACGTCGGAGCTGCGACGATCGCCCCACTCGGCCGATACGTGCACGCCTTCAGCGCGAGCAACGACCGCTTCACGACATCCTGGTACTCCGGCGGCAACCGGATCTGCGCGCTCCAGTCGCGCCAGTACTGTTCGGTCCTCTGCAGTGCCTCGGCGATATCGAGCGGCGGCGGCACGTCGTCATACGGACGTGCCCACGCGAGCTCGTACTCGACTCGCTGGCCGGCGCGCACGGTCAGCTCGGTGTCGAACGGCGGCGCTCCGTGATAGGGCCCGCCGCGCACGTAGATCGCGTCGGGGCCGGCGATCGCCGCCGACACGTCTTCGATCGTCCGCTCGCGCGGCACCGTCAAACCGTACGCAAACCGCGGGTGGAGCTCGAAGCGCATCGTGACGGCTCCGCGGATGCCCTCGACGATGCGCACGAGACGCGGCGCGCGCTGGCGAATCGGCATGAAGTCGGTCAACCGGACATCGCCTGCGTCCGTCTCGAACGTCGTCTCGAGCACGAGCGTGTCCTCGCGGTACCGGCGTGTCGTCGATCGGATCGGTTCGATCGGCGCGATCTGCCAGCGACCGTTGTCGGGCGTGCCGAGCAACGACGCGAAGCACGCTCCACTGTCGAAATCGGGAAGGCACAGGAAGGAGATGGAGCCGTCCTTGGCGACGAGCGCGGCCGTATGAAGGTCGCCAAGCAACGCGTGATCCTGAATCTCCGGCGACGATTCAGCCGTCGTGACCGACGCCGGCTGCCGCTTGGTTGCCGTGGAAGCCATGTAGACACCTCGTCCTTGGCAAAAGCGTACGACCGGCACTTCGCACCGCAATCGCTGCAAGGTACGTACACACATCCGATCGCCGATGCGCGCGTGACGTATTACGCTGCGGCGGTGCAGGCCCATCTGTTCGACGGTACCTACGAGCTGTTCCGCGCATGGTTCGGTGCGCCGCCCGCACAGTTCGAGGGCCGCGAGGTCGGCGCGACTCGCAGCGTGATGCGCAGCCTCGTCGGGATGCTCCGCGCCGGCAAGCTCACGCACGTCGGCGTCGCGTTCGATCACGTCATCGAGTCGTTCCGCAACGACCTGTTCGCCGGCTACAAGACGGGCGAGGGCCTCGACCCGCGCCTCACCGATCAGTTCCCGCTCGTCGAGCGCGCCGTCGCGGCGCTCGGCCTCAAGGTCTGGCCGATGGTCGAGTTCGAGGCCGACGATGCGGTCGCGACCGCCGCGGCGCACCTCGCGAAGGACGGCCGGCTCGAGCAGATCCGGATCGTGTCGCCCGACAAGGACATGTGCCAGTGCGTCGTCGGCGCGCGCGTCGTCACGTGGGAGCGATTCAAGGACGTCGTGCTCGACGAGCCGGCGGTCGTCGCGAAGCACGGCGTGCTGCCCGAGTCGATCCCCGATCTGCTCGGGCTCGTCGGCGACACCGCCGACGGCATCCCGGGCCTCGAGGGCTGGGGCAAGAGCTCGGCCGCGAAGGTGCTGACCGTCTATCGCCACATCGAGGCGATCCCCGACGACGGCGCGGCATGGAAGGTCCCGGGTGTGCGCAGCACCGATCGACTCGCCGCGGTGCTGCGCGACAATCGCGAGCTCGCGATGCTCTACCAGAAGCTCGCGACGCTCCGGCTCGATTGCCCGATCGAGTGCGACCTCGACGCGCTCGCATGGCGCGGCGTCGATGCAAATGCGCTCGACGCGGTGTGCGCCGAGATCGGCGTCGCGGCCGACACGTTCAAGATCTAGGGGAACGCGAGCGTCACGACCGCGGCCTTCGCGGGGAACTCGATCGTCCGGACGATCTTCGCCACGCACGCATCGACCTGCGCCGAGAGCCTCGCCTTCGTGGACGATACGCTCGCCGACGCGGTGCCGTCGGCCTTGATCACGATCCTCAGCTCCACGCCGAAGCCGTTGCCACCCCAGCACGCGCTGATGTCGGCCTGCTTCGCGCGGACGAGCGACTGCACGTCGCCGCTCGCGGGACCCGCCATCGCGCCGCCGATCGCGCCGGTCCCGCCG
>JAEWJO010000159.1 GCA_023386455.1 Pseudomonadota bacterium
CCTCGCCGCCGCGGGGTGGCGGCACGCGGCACGGATCCAGGCGACCTGGACGGCGCGGATCACCGGCGAGGAACCGGCGGCATCGGCGCTGCGCGGTATCGTCACCGGCGACCGCTCCGGCGTGCCCGAGGCGCTCGACCAGCGCTGGCGGATCGCCGGCATCTACCACGTGCTCAGCGTCAGCGGCTTGCACCTCGCCGTCGTCGCGGGTCTCGCATTCGCGCTGCTGCGCCGGCTCGTCGCTGCGTCGCCGCTCGGCCGCCGCACGCGCCCCGCCCGCTGGGCCGCGCCACTCGCGCTCGGTCTCGCGATCGTCTACACCGCGGTCACCGGCGCGCAGCTCGCGACGCTGCGCTCGCTCGCGGTCGTCGCGATCGTGCTCGTCGGTCACATGCTCGATCGTCCGGTGCGGCTGGTCGACGCGCTCGGTACCGCGGCGATCGCGATCCTGCTGTGGCGGCCTGCCGATCTGTTCGACCCGTCGTTCCAGCTGTCGTTCGTCGCCGCACTGACGCTCGCCGTGCTGCCGCGCCGGAAGCGAACCGGTGGCGCGATCGGTCACTGGCTTCGCACCGGCATCGCGACGTCGGCGTGGGTCTCGATCGCGACCGCGCCGCTGACCGCGCTGCACTTTCATCAGGTCGCGCCCGGCGGCGTGATCGGCAACCTCGTCCTGACGCCGCTCGTCGAGCTGATCGCGCTACCGCTCGGCTTTGCCGGCGTCCTGCTCGGCGATCTCGGGCGGCCGTTCATCGCGATCGCGGTGTGGATCGTCGGCCGTGTCGACGCGCTGGCCGGCCTGCTCGCGCGCGCGATGCCGGTCGGCACGATCGCGATCGGCTCGGCGGTCGTGATGACCGCGCTCGTCGCCCTGTCGCTGTGGCTCGCGTCGCGGCCGCGCGGAGCCACTCGCGCGACGCTCGTCGCGTGGCTCGTGCTGTGTGCGTTGTGGACGCTCGCGCGCACGCCGCCGCCGCCCGGCGCGCTGCGGGTGACGTTCCTCGATGTCGGCCAGGGAGACGCGGCGATCCTCGAGCTGCCCGACGGCGGCGTCTGGCTCGTCGATGCCGGCGGCAACGCGAGCGGGCGCACCCTCGCGGCAGCGTCCGCTCCGGGGACCGCGATCGCGCGAACGCTCGCGGTGTACGGCCACACCTCGATCGACCGCGCGTTCATCTCGCACCCGCACCCGGATCACTACCTCGGCCTCGCCGCGCTCGACGTGCCGATCCGGCAGCTGTGGTTCGCCGGAGAGCTCGCGGCCGCTCCGCCTCGCGCCGGCCGGATCCCGACGTTCGCCGCGATCGCCTCCGGACTCGCCGCGCGCGGCACGGCGCTCGTGCGACCGACCCTCGGTACGACCCGCACGGAGGGCGGCGTCGCGCTCGACGTATGGGCGCCGCGCTACGTGGCGAGCGCAGGGTCACCTCCCGTGCTCGCACCCGATCCGGTGCGCGGCGTCAACGACAACTCGCTCGTGTTCACGGTCCGCTACGCCGGCCGGACCCTCCTGTTCGCCGGCGATCTCGAGGCCGAAGGCGAGGAGGTCCTCGTCGACGCGGGGCTCCCGGCCGCCGACGTCGTGAAGGTCGCACACCACGGCAGCCCGACCTCGTCATCGGCGGCATTCGTCGCCGCGACCCATCCGGCGCTCGCGGTGATCTCGTGCGGTGTCGTGAACGCGTTCGGGTTCCCCTCGCCCGCCGTCGTCGGCCGCTGGCGCGCCGCCGGCGCCCGCGTCGCGCGCACCGATCTCGATGGCGCGATCACGGTCACCGTCACGGCCGACGGCGAGCTCTCCGTCGAGCACTTCGCACCGTGAGCGCGTGACTTGCTCCGCCACCCGTTGGATAATTCGTGGCGGTGGCCAGTCCCGCTCTCGATCGCGAGGCCGTCGATCAAGCCGTGAGCCGCGGAAGCGAGCTGCTCAAGCAGGGCAAGCTCGACGACGCGCAGAAGGCATTTCGTGCGGCGCTCCTGCTCGACGGCGAGAACCCGCGCGTGCTCGCCCTGCTCGGCCTCACGCACTTCCGCGCCGCTCAGTTCGCGCAGGCGCGACCGATCTACGAGGAGCTCGTCGAGCGCGCGCCGACCGACGCCTCGCATCGCCTGAACCTCGGCCTCGTCTACCTGAAGCTCGGCGAATCCGACAAGGCGATCGGCTCGCTCGAAGCGAGTCGCGCGCTCGATCCGAGCCAGGGACGCGCCGTCAGCTACCTCGGCCTCGCCTACGCCCGGGCCGGCCGCTACGCCGAGGCGTATCGCTCGTTCCTGCTCGCCGGTCAGGCCGAGCTCGCGAGCGAGATCGAGATCAACCTGACCCAGGCCGAGCGCGACGGCATCCACAGCCAGCTCCAGCGGTCGGGCGTCGACCCTCGCAACAAGCCGCCCGCGCCGCCGTCGACGACGTCGCGCAGCGAGCACTCGTTCTCGGATATCGCGATCGAGCGCCCCGAGCGTATCTCGACGCGACCGACGCCGCCGGCGGGCGTCCCCACCCGGCCGACGCCGCCGCCCGCGCCGCAGCCGCGCCCTGCGATCGAGGAATCGGCGGTCGCGATCGTGATCGATCGCCCGCCGGTGCAATCGCAGGTCGCGATTCCCATCCCGCGCCCGAGCGAGCCCGACATCCGCGAGGAGACCGACGATCAGGACGCGTCCGCGGCCACCGAGATCCAGGCGCCGCGCGTCAGCGACTCGCTGCAGTTCGTGCTGCCGCCGCAGGAGGCGGTGCCCGAGCCCGCCGAGGGCCAGTCGATGATCTCGCGTGCCGTCGAGATCGCCTCGCCCACCGCCGCCCCGCCGGGCATGCGCGTCGGCCGCGGCAGCGCGCCGCCCGTCCCGCTCTCGCAGCTCGCGACCGAGTTCCTCGTTCGTCCCGAGGATGGCGACGCGACATTCGAGATCGCCGCCAATGGCGCGCTCGTCGTCCGCGTCCAGGAGCGCGTGCTGACGCGTCTCGACGGCATCCACGTCACCGGCGGCGAGCTCGAGTTCGAGCCCGCGATGCGTCGCTCGCGGGGCCACCAGACCGAGGACAAGTTCAGCTACGGCGGCACGCAGCTGCACGCGGTCACCGGCCAGGGCTACCTGATCGCGATCGCCGGCGAGAAGACGTTCACGGCGGTCAGCCTCGACGACGACATCCTCTATCTGCGCGAGGACATCGTGTTCGCATTCGAGGCGACGCTGCGCTGGGAGAACGGCAACGTCCCCGGCCTGCGCGGCAAGCTCCCCGTCGTCCAGTTCCGCGGCGATGGCGCGGTCGCGATCCGCACCGGCAAGCCGCTCGTCCGCGTCAAGCTGCCCGCGCAGGGCGTGCTGTTCGTCGACGCGACGCGCCTCGCAGGCTGGATCGGCCGCGTGATCCCGCGCGCCGTCGTGCCGCCGAAGCACGGACCGATGGGCGACGTCTGTGTCGAGTGCACCGGTGAGGGTGTCGTCCTCGTCGATCCGGGTGACGTCGTGCCCGGCTTTGCTTCCGATGCCACGCAGCGCGCGACGAAGCCGGCGCCGCCACCCCCGCCGAAGCCCGCGGCGGCGGAGCTCGATCTCGGTCTCGGCGACGACGCCAGGCCCGACGACGAGATGTGAAGACGTGGTCGCCCCGGTGATCGTGATCGGACCTGGTCTTGATGACGGGCACCTGCGCGGAGCCGCGGCGTGACCTCGCTCTCGCCGGTCGACGCGGCAGCACGGCTCGCGGGACGGCGCGGCCGCGTCCTCCTGCATTCGGCACGCGACGACGACGGTCTCGGCGCGTGGTCATTCGCCGGCGCGGAACCGACAGCCACGCTGATGGCCCGCGGCCGCTCGCTGGTTCGCCTCGACGACAAGGGCCGGCCCGAGAAGCGCTTCACCGCGGACCCGTTCGAGGCAGCGGAGGCATTCCTCGCCGAGCACGGCTGCACGCTCGGGCCGCGTGCGCCGGGGCCGCCCGACGTTCGCGTCATCGGCTACTTCGGCTACGACCTGGCGCGCGTGATCGAGCAGCTGCCGGGTGGGCCGACGCTCGGCCAGGACGTGCCCGACATGTGGCTCGGCGCGTACGGCTCGATCGCGCGCTGGCGCGACGGCACGGACGGCACGATCGTCGGCGCCGACCGCGCGTGGCTCGAGGCGGCACTCGAGAAAGGGCCGAGCGCGCCGGGGCTGCCGCCGCGATTCGGGCCGCTCGTTCCCGACGACGATGGCACCCACCACATGGCGCGCGTCGAGCGGATCCTCGACTACCTCGCCGCCGGCGACGTGTACCAGGTGAACCTCGCGCGCCGCCACGTCGCGCGCATCGCGATGCCCGGCGATGCGCTCGCGCTGTACCAGGCGCTCGCCGCGGTCGCGCCCGCACCGTACGGCGCGATGATCGAGGCCGACAACGTCACCGTGATCTCGGGCTCGCCCGAGCGCTTCCTCGCGTCGGCCGGCGATCGGATCGAGACGCGGCCGATCAAGGGCACGCGGCCGAGGATGCCCGGCGGCGCGGAGGAGCTCGCGGCCGCCGACAAGGATGCGGCGGAGCACCTGATGATCGTCGATCTCGAGCGCAACGACCTCGGCCGCGTCGCCGAGACCGGGACGGTCCGCGTCGACGAGCTGGGCTACGTCGTCGAGCTGCCGGCGCTCTATCACAAGGTGTCGCGGGTCAGCGCGAAGCCGCGCGCGGGTCTCGGCTATGGCGAGCTCGTGCGGGCGATGTTTCCCGGCGGCTCGATCACCGGCGCGCCGAAGGTGCGGGCGATGCAGCTCATCGACGAGCTCGAGCCCGCGCGACGCGGACCGTACTGCGGCGCGTTCGGCTACTTCGGCGCGAACGGCGCGTTCGATCTCGCGATCGCGATCCGGATCGGCGTGCTCGCCGGTCACGAGCTGCGCGTCCACGTCGGCGGCGGCATCGTCGCGGACTCGGATGCGGCGGCCGAGCTCGCCGAGACCGAGGTCAAGGCGGCGGGCTGGGTCGCCGCGCTCGAGCGCCTCGCGACCTGATCACGGAAACGGCGGGATGGCCGCGTCGGCGTACGGCGCCGCGTCGTACGGGCTCTGGCCGACGTCGCCGTAGTTGGTCGCGTCGAACAGACCCTGGCCCGCATCGCCCGAGAACACGCCACCGTCCGGAAAGCCCGGCGCACTGCCGCTGCCATTGCCGTCGACGCCTCCCGTCTCGCCGCCGCCACCCGGCACGGTTCCCGAGAACACGGTCCCTGCCCCGTTGGGCTGGACTTCGAATCGATCGACGTCGGGCGTGCACGCCGCGAGCGCGAGCGCCGCGAATACGAGGCTCTTCATGAGAGAACCGTGGCCCCATCTCGCGACGTCCGCGAGAGTGCTCCGGTGACACTCAGGGAATTGCTGCGAACACGAACGTCACGGTGCTGTCGAACACCGGGATGCCCTGGATCGTGTGAACCGTCGTGCCCTCGGCCAGCAGGAGCTGTGCGCTTCCGGCACTGGCGGTCGGCACACCGGGCACCCAGACCATACCGAGCCCCCCGCTGACGTTGGGGTCCCAGTTCTCGGGCGTGTTGCCGTCGTAGAACGCCGCCGTGTCGGCATCCGGCACCGTCGTCGCGACGAGCCCGGTGACCGGCGTCGTGCCGCGCTTCACCTGCGCGATGATCGCGCCATCGCCGGCGATCGGCGTCACGTTCGCCGCGCTCACCATCTGGCCGTAGAGGCCGACCTCGACCGCGGGGATCAGCGTCAGCGTGCCGAAGCTCATCGCGGACGGCTGGATCGCGGTGCCGGTCACGATCCACACGAGGTTCGAGCCGCTCGGCCGCATGATCGAGAAGCTGCCGTCGGCGGCCGTCGTCGCGGTGAACGTGCCGAGCGTGACCATCAGGTTCTCGGCGCCGGTGTTCGCGCAGCTCGTCGGATCGCGCGCATCGTTCAGCAGGCAGACGCGCGCCGCGATCGTGTTGCCCGCATCGCCGTCGCCGTCGGGCATGCCGGCGTCGACGAAGCCCGTCCCGCCTGTTCCACCACCACCACCACCAGGGTTCACCGGGAACATCTCGATGTCGTCCTTGCAGGCGACGAGCAGGAGGAGGCCGGCGAGGAGCGCCTTCATGTTCGAAGCATAGCGCGCCGCCTGTAGCTGACCCCACTTTCCAGCAGGAGCAACGCCACGCCGACGAGCAGCGCCGCATCGGCGACGTTGAAGATCGGCCACATGTGCTCGTGGACGTGCCAGCGGATGAAGTCGGTGACCGCGCCGTCGCGCACGCGATCGATCAGGTTGCCGAGCGCGCCGCCCGCGATCAGCGCGTACGCGGCCCTCTTCATGCGCTCCTCGGGCCGCGTACGTGCGGCCGCGATGCCGATTCCCACGAGCGCGAACGCCGCGACGAGCGAGAGCACGATCACGCCGGTCGAGCCGCCGTCCTGAAACGACGAGAACGCGACGCCCGGGTTCTGTGCGTACTGCCAGTCCCAGTAGCCGTCGATCACCGGCTGGGGCACGCCCTCCGGAAGGGTCTGCGCCCACTGCTTGCTGCCCTGATCGAACCCCGCCGTGCAGGCGAGGATCGCGAGAAAGATCACAGCACGGCGGGCGCGCGGCATGGTCCGAAGACCGGCGCGCCCCGCGATTCATTCCTACTCGGTGTGGTCCTTGACCAGCCCGGCCTTGCGCGCGCGATCGGCCTTGGCGGCCTTCAGCGCCTGCTTCTGCGCCTTCTCGCGTTTGTTCTCCTTCTGGATGTCGATGAACATGAGGCCGACACCGACGACGAGCACGACGTCCGCGATGTTGAACACCGGCCACTCGTGGGTCTTGTACTTCCAGAGGATGAAGTCGGTGACGACCGAGTAGTAGATCCGATCGATCAAGTTGCCGACCGCGCCGCCGGCGACGAGCGCGAGTGCCCAGTGCAGGATGCGCTGGTCGGGGCGCGCCTTCTTCAGCATGAACACCATGCCGCTGACCGCACCGATGCCGATGGCCGACAGGAACCACTTCGTGAACTCCGGGCCGAGGCTGCCGAACAGGCCGAACGCCGAGCCCGGGTTCATCGACAGTCGCCACTCCCAGAAGCCGCTGATGAACTTCACCGGCTGACCACCGCACGCGTGGGTGATGATGTCCTCGGGGACGAGGCACTTGAGACCGGGGCCGCTGCCATGCCCCGCCACCGGCAAGGCCGCGCGCGCCCAGATCTTCGTCACCTGGTCCGCGACGAGCGACAGGATCGAGACGATCCAGAACACGCGCCACTTCGGATCGAAGCGCGCCCAGAACGGCACGGGGCCGGCGACCTTGGCCTCGGGAACTTCTGCCTCGTCCATGCTCATGACTTCGCCTTCAGCGCCGCGGCACAGCGCACGCAAACATCCGGCGGATCCGCGGCGAGCGCGTCGTAGTGCTTCCAGCACCGCTCGCAGCGCGGACCCGTGTGCGCCTCGACGCTGACCGTGTCGTCGCCCGCGGCGATCGAGACGCCGGAGACGATGAACAGATCGGCGAGCTCGCCCTGATACTTCTCGAGCGTCGCGCGATCGCCGGCTGCATGCAGCGTGACCTTCGCGTCGACCGACTTGTTCTTCTGCGCACGGAACGGCTCGAGCGCCTTCGTGACACGCTCGCGCCAGCCGATCAGCGTCGCGAACTCCTGCTCGATCGACTCGTCGACCGCGCGCACCGGCGGGAACAGCGCGAGGTGCACGCTGTCCGGGTCGCCCTTGCGCTTGGGCATGTAGCTCCAGATGTCCTCGGCGGTGAACGCGAGGATCGGTGCCGCGAGCGTCGCGATCGCGCGCATCGCCTCGTACATGACGACCTGCGCCGCGCGGCGCGCCGGCGAATCCTCGGCGTCCGAGTACAGCCGGTCCTTCGTGACGTCGCTGTAGATCGCCGACACGTCGACCGTGACGAAGTCGACGAGCAGACGGTGGACGACGTGCAGCTCGTACGCCTCGTACGCCTTGCGCGCGCGGGCGACAAACTCGTCGGTGCGCGCGAGCATGTAGCGATCGATGCCGAGCGAGACGATCGAGCGATCGTGCGCGTCCGGATCGAAGCCCTTCAGGTTACCGAGCAGGAACCGGGCGACCGTGCGCAGCTTGCGATACCACTCGGCGAGGCCACCCTTGCGCTCGCCCTTCTCGTTGGGCTCGCCGTAGAGGATCGTCTCCGAGTACGTGATGTCGCCGCGGAACTCGCACGAGCCGACCCACAGGCGGAACATCTCGGTGCCGCTCTTCTTGATGATCGTGTCGGGCTCGACGTAGTTGATCGCGCGGCCCTCGGCCTTCGCCTTCGCGATCTCGCTCTTGGAGTACGGCACGCCGTTCTCGCCGAGCACGAAGCCGTGCGTGATCACTTCCTTGTACGGCGCCTTGCCCTGCACGCCGATCGACGCGAGCAGCGAGCTGTGGAACCAGCCGCGGTGCTGATCGCTGCCCTCGAGGTAGAGGTCGATGTTCTCGTGGTCCTTGCCGACGTCGGCGCGATTCTTCATCGCGAGCCACGACACGCCGGACTCGAACCACACGTCGACGATGTCCTTCTCCTTCTCGAGCTTGTCGGGACCCGCACCGCAGCCGGCGCACCGGGTGCCCGGCGGCACGAGCTCGGCGACCGACATCGTCCACCACGCGTCGGCACCGTGCTCGGTGAAGATCTTCGCGACGTGATCCATCGTGTCGGCGTTGGCGTGCTCGGTCCCGCACCCGCTGCAGTAGAACGCCGGGATCGGCGTGCCCCACAGGCGCTGGCGCGACAGCACCCAGTCCGGCCGGTTCGCGATCATCGCGTAGATGCGGTCGTGACCCCACGGCGGGACCCAGGTCGTCGCATCGATCGCGGCGAGCGCCTGCGTGCGCAGCGCGCCGTGGTCCATCGAGATGAACCACTGCGGCGTCGCGCGATACACGATCGGCTGCTTGCAGCGCCAGCAGTGCGCGTACTGGTGCTGGATCTTGTCGGTCGTCGGGTTCAGCAGATAGCCCGTCGACGCGAGGTGCTGGATGATGATCGGGTTCGCGTCGTCGGTCGACTTGCCGCTGAGGTCGACCGGCTCGGGCCCGCCCTCGAGCGTGATGCCCGGGATGTAGCGCGCGGAGTCGTCGAGCGGCGCGTACGCCGGCAGGCCGTGCGCCATGCCGGTCTTGTAGTCGTCGGCGCCGTGACCCGGAGCGGTGTGCACGAGTCCAGTACCGGTGTCGGCGGTCACGTAATCCGCGAACCACAGCCGGAAGTCGTTCTCGCGCTCCGGCCTGGAGATGAACGGGTGCTGGTAGCGCGCGCCCTCGAGCGACATCATCGCCGTCGACGACAGCTCGATCGCGGCCGACACGTCGGCCCCGCCGATCGCCTTGGCGAACGACTCGGCGAGCGACTGCGCGACGATCAGGTACTCGCCCGGATCGCGCGGGTTCGGGATCGCGACGTACGTCAGCTGCGGGTGCGCGACGATCGCGAGGTTCGCGGGCAGCGTCCACGGGGTCGTCGTCCAGATGACGAGCGCCGCTCGCTGGATCTGCTCGGGCAGCTTGCCGCGCCCGAGTTGGAGCGGGTCGGGTTCACCCCGACCCGCGGGATCGACGAGCGGCATCCGCACGTAGACCGACGGCGAGGACTTGTCCTTGTATTCGATCTCCGCCTCGGCGAGTGCCGTCTTGTCGCGCGCGCACCAGATGACCGGCTTCTTGCCGCGGTACAGCCAGCCGCCGCGCGTGAACGTCGCGAGCGCGCTCGCGATCGCACCCTCGTAGGTGTGATCGAGCGTGAGGTACGGGTGGTCCCAGTCGCCGAGCACGCCGAGCCGCTGGAACTCCTTGCGCTGGATGTCGACGAACTTCATCGCGTAGTCGCGGCACGCCTTGCGGATCTCGGCCGGCGACATCGACTGCCGCTTGGCGCCGAGCTCGCGCTCGACAGCTAGCTCGATGGGCAGGCCGTGGGTGTCCCAGCCCGGCACGTACGGCGTGCGGAAGCCGGCCATCGTCCGCGACTTCACGACGATGTCCTTCAGGATCTTGTTGAGGATGTGTCCGTAGTGAATGTGACCGTTGGAGTACGGCGGGCCATCGTGCAGGACCCAGAGCGGTGCGCCTTGGCGCGCTTCCTGGATTCGCGCGTAGAGACCCTTCTGGTTCCACTGGGCGAGGATCTCCGGCTCGCGCGTTGCGAGATCTCCTCGCATCGGGAACGCGGTATCCGGAAGATTAACGGTCTCCTTGTACTTGGACACTGAGCCGCAGACCATACAACGAGTCATGGCAGAGGACACCCGACCCCGCGCCTCCTGGGACGAGTACTTCATGTCGATCGCGCAGGTCGTGGCGACACGCTCGACCTGCCCGCGGAAGTACGTCGGTGCGGTCCTCGTACGTAATCGCACGATCCTGTCGACCGGCTACAACGGGTCGATCCGCGGGATGCCGCACTGCTCGGACGTCGGCCACATGATGGAGGAAGGTCACTGCGTCGCGACCATCCACGCCGAGGCCAACGCGATCATCCAGGCCGCGCGCAACGGCGTGATGATCGAAGGCGCGACCAACTACGTCACCGCGAGCCCGTGCTGGAACTGCTTCAAGCAGCTCGCGAACGCCGGCGTCACGCGGATCGTCTACGGCGAGTTCTACCGGGACAACCGCATCTTCGACATCGCGCAGAAGATCGGCATCGAGCTCGTTCACGTCCCGCTCCCGGGTGTGAACCTCGCGCCGTTGCCCCCACAGGGACCGGGCTGATTCGACCTCGAACAACCTGAACATCGATCGAGTGGGTGAATGTACCTCGGTCGAATTTCGGGGGCCTTTCTTGAGATCGTCAGCTCGTTCCGCCTAGCCTTCCCCTCACATGCGCCGGATTGCCCTGCTTGTTGTCGCGGCACTCTGTGTCGGCGGCGTGACGGCGGACGCTGCCAAGAGCAAGAAGAAGAAGCGTGCGAAGGCCTTCTCGGGCCACAACGCGCTGAAGTCGACGCTCCGGACCGAGGCGCTCCCGAAACCCTCGGGGGATGTCTGGGTTCGGGCCGAGAACCTCAACGAAGAGGTCCGCGTCCACATCTATAAGGACGACGGCACGTTCGACGACGCCGCCCTGGCGAAGCTCGACGAGCTGTTCCGCTGCGTTCGCACCGGCGAGGTCCGCGCGGTCCGCGCCGAGCTCTACGAGCAGCTGTCGCGGTTCTACGATCACTTCGAGGGCAAGCAGATCCAGCTCGTCTCGGGCTTCCGGTTTGCCGAGCGCAACTCGAGCCGCCACTACCACGCGTCCGCGATGGACATCCGGATCCCGGGCGTCTCGATCAAGGAGATGTACGCGTTCGCCGAGTCGCTCGACGCCGGCGGCATGGGCGTCGGCCTGTACCCGACCAGCGGGTTCATCCACGTCGACTTCCGCGCCCCGGGCGAGCCGAGCTACCGGTGGACCGACACGACCGGTCCGTCGCACGGCAAGAAGACCAAGAAGACGAAGAAGAAGAAGTCGTCGACGACGCGTACGCAGCCGGCTCGCAAGCCGACCTCGTAACGCGCGCTGCTCGCCCCCGCGCACGCGGGTGGTAGGGTGCGGGAATGGACGATCTCCCCGAGCTCACGGTCGACGAGGTCGCGGCGCGCCTCGGGCAGCCGGGCTTTGTCGTCGTCGACAACAACGGCGCCGGACGCTACCGGCGCAGCCACGTTCCGGGTGCGATCAACCTGAACGCGCACCTCTTCGCGGCCGACGCGCTGCCCGCGGACAAGGCGACGACGCTCGTCTTCTACTGCTCCGGCCCCGGCTGACACAGCTGCCACGCGGGCGCCGGGCGCGCCCGAGAGTTTGGCTACCCCAACGTCTTCGTGATGCCCGACGGGATCGCCGGGTGGGAGAAGGCGAAGAAGCCGGTCGAGGCCGGCTGATCACGTCCGGGCGCGCGGGACGCGGTAAGCTCGGTCGGTGCGCACGATCGAGCAGCTGTGTGCAGACGCGCTGCGGGTCGGCTCGCCGCTGACCGCGACCCGGCTCGCGCCGGCATCGCTCCACCTGCTGCGCGACCGTGCCCCGCGCCTCGTGAAGAAGGCCGAGACGCTCGACTTCCGCACGCTGACGCCCGTCGCCGGCGGGCTCTTCGACTACAAGATCTTCGGTCCGGGGACCGTCATCGATGCGCCCGCCCTTCCGGACGACGAGCCGATCAGTCCGCGCAAGACCCAGTTCGCGCGCCTCGAGCTCGCGCTGCCGATCGTTCACCCGCTGCTCGTCGACGCGCTGCCCGACGAGGTCGCCGCGCGCGCCGGCTGGGACCGCGGTCGGTTCGATCGCTGGCGCCGCGCCGAGGAGGAACCGTACACGGCGCTCGTCGACGCGCTCGAGGCGCTGGGCCATGACGCACTCGTCGTCCGCGCGCTCGCGATCCTGCCGCCCGACCTGCGCCCGCTCGTCCGGCTCGACGACGACCGGTGGGCGACCTCGCCGCTGAACGAGCTGTATCGCCGCGTCATCAGCATCAACGAGCGCGTCGCGAACCTCGTCGAGAAGGCGGCGCCGCCGCCGATCGTCGGTGTCGAGCGCATGCGCCTGGCATCGGCGGTGCTGCACCTCGCGATGAACGAGACGTGTGCCGAGCCGGTGCGCGATGGCCAGGGCCAGGCGCTGACCTCGCTGATCGGTGCCTGCGGCGGGACGACGGGGCTCGACGACGGCATCGCCGCGCTCGATCGCCGGCGCGCCGCCGGGGTCGCCGAGCTGCCGAGCGGCCGGCTCTACCGCGTCGAGTCGATCGTGCTCGCGCTCGGCTTCGAGCTCCGCGCCCCCGGCTCGTGACCGGGTCCGCGCACGTGCGCTGACCGCGCATGACGAGGTGCGAGCTCGACCTTGCGATGCCCGCGATCGCGATCGTGCGTGCGACACGTCGCGGCCGGTGAGTCGCAGCGATCGACGAGCTGTGAGCAGCGCATGCGGGCAACCGCGCATTGCCTCTGCGACGGTGAACGCGGGAGGTGACGATGAGAACGCTCTGGATCGCTCTGGTGATGCTGTGGTCGACGCGGGCGAGCGGCGACGCGATGCTGACCGGCGAAGGCTCGCCGCGGTTTCCGTCGAGGGTCGACGTCACGGTCGACGTCCGCGCGCAGATCGAGTCGACGACGATCGTGCTCGCGCTGCCGCCGATCGAGTCGGCTGGCACGTACACGCTGACCGTGCCGCCGCCCGCGGGCGCTGCACCGATCGGGGTCGACATCGATCGCGGTGACGGCTTCGTCGCGGTGCCGGTCGTCGTCGGGGCGCCGCCCGCCGGGTCCGGTGGCTCGGCCGACGCCGCGGTGCAGGCG
>JAEWJO010000223.1 GCA_023386455.1 Pseudomonadota bacterium
GGGCCGGCGCGGGCGGCGGATCCGGTGCGCGCGCGCCCTCGGCCGGTGCGCTCGCCTTCCTGGTGACCTTCGCCGGGGTCCGCTTCTCGGGCTCGGGCTTCACGCTCGGCGGCGCGGGTTGCGGCGGCTCGGTCGTCACGACCTGCTGCGCGGGCGCGGGTGCTGCGACAGGCGCAGGTGCCGGCTGCGGTGCAGGCGCGACGGCGGCCGGCGCGCTCGCGACCTGCGTGGCCGCACGAGGCGCCGCATCATCCTTCTGCGCGAGCTTCCAGGCGCCGAAGCCAGCGAGCGCGAGCACCGGCAACGCGAGCCACACGAGCTTGCTGTTCTTGCCGGGATGCATCGGGTGCGATGCCTCCCAGCCGAACTTCATCGTCGGCGCGGTCTCGGCCGCACCGGCGGGCTTCGACGTGGTGGCACGAATGTTCGACGAGCTGGCGCGGAGACCCGAGCCCGAGCCCGACCCGGTGCGCGGCAGGTCGGTCCAGCTCTGCGTCTCGCGCGGCGGCTCGCTCGCGAGATCGAGCCACGGCTCGGGGCGCTCGCCGAACATCTTCTTCATGTAGCTCGCGAGCGTCGCGTTCGAGCTCACGCGATCGCTCGTCGCGGCGAAGTGCTCGAGGTCGACGCGCAACTCGTCGGCGGTCTGGTAGCGGCGGGCGGGATCGGTCGCGAGCGCGCGCATGATGATCGACGCGAGCTCGTTCGGGAGATCGGGGCGGCGCACCTGCGGCATCGCGAACCGGCCGTTCACGACCGCGTCCATCACGAGGTACTCGTTGTCGCCCTTGAACAGCCGCGACGTCGTCGCGAGCTCGTAGAGCAGGATCCCGATGCCGTAGACGTCGCTGCGGCGATCGATCGCCTGGCCCTTGCACTGCTCGGGCGCCATATAGGCGCACTTGCCCTTGAGGCTTCCCGCCATCGTCTCGGTCTGCCGCATCGTCGCCTTCGCGATGCCGAAGTCGACGATCTTCACCGAGCCGTCGTAGCCGATCAGGATGTTCGACGGCGACACGTCGCGATGAACGATGCCGAGCGACTTGCCACGCGCATCGCGGCGCTCGTGTGCGTAGTGCAGGCCCGACGCGACGGCCGCCACGATCGCGCAGACGTGCTGGAGCGGCACGAACGCCTTCGACTTCGCGGCGGTCGCGAGCAGCTGTCGTGCGTCCTCGCCGTGGATGTACTCCATCGCGAAGAAGAACTCGCCGTTCTCCTCGCCGATGTCGAAGACCTGGACGATCGATTGATGATGCAGGCCCGCGGCGAGGCGCGCCTCGTCGAGGAACATCGTGATGAAGCGCTCGTCTCGGGCGTGCTCGGCGCGGATCCGCTTGAGCACCACGTGGCGTTCGAATCCGACGATGCCTTCGGACCGACCGAGCAGGACGTCCGCCATTCCGCCCGACGTCAGATGTTTCAAAACGCGATATCGACCAAGCACTTCACCCACGGCTGCGCATCGTAGGAGGTGGTCGTCGAAGGAGGCAAGGGAGCGTAGCTCTCACATCGCCCTCCGATCGTGCGCGCGCACATGTGGCTACACGACGAGGCTGTAGTGGTTGTAGGACGTGCCACAGCTTTCACATCGCCGGCGAGATCGCGGCGGTGAACGCTGCGGGCTCGTCGACGGCGACGAAGACGCGCGTGCTCGTCGGGCCATCGCGAAGTAGCCCGATCGGGCAGGTCGCGGCACGTAGCCGCAGCTCGAGGACCGGCGGTCCCGCGACATCGAGCCGGATCGCGCCACGCGAATAGGCGCGCTTCTTCCAGTCGTCGGCAAAGGTCGGAAGCGGCTCGACCGACGCGATCTCGGTGAGCGGGAGCTCGAGCCGCCGCAGCAGGCCGCGATGGAGCACGAGCCGGCCATCGACGATCGTGTGCGGCCGCGCGCGAAGCGACGCGTAGAACCCGACGAGCCAGACGAGGCCGTAGATCGCGAGCACGTGACACACGACGCGCAGCCACATCGCGGCGTGCGGCAGGATCACGAGCTCGAGCAGCAGGACATCGCCGACCGCGAGCAACGGCAGCATCGGCAGCAGCATCCGTAATCCGCACTCGCGGTGATACGTGAAGCCGGCCGGCGTCGCGCGGCGCCAGCCGCCGAACAGGAAGCGCACCGCGGATCCGACGATCACGATCTCGAACGCGGCGAGCCGTGCGATGCGCTCCGGCAACAGCGCCGCGAACGCGCGTGTCAGCCGAGCGTCGAGCGGCTCGTCGCTCGCGGCACTGCGCCGCACCTCGCGGATCGCGATCGCGACGAACGCGAGCTCGAGCGCGATCGCGGTGCCGAGGCGCAGCTGCCACGGGCCGGGGCGGCCCGACAGCCCGATGCCCTCGACGAGCAGGATGCCGGGCAGGAGCAGGCGCGACCACGGCAGCTCGCGGCGAGCGACGCTCCACGCGATGATCGCGACGCGCACGGCGAGCAGCGCGAGCGCGATCGAGAACGCGGTCCGCCACGTATCGCGCCCGGTCCAGCGCAGGATCGCCGTCGTGATCCCCGCGGCGACGAGCGCGACGCTCGCGAGCTTCGAGATGACGGCGAATCGCGCCACCTCGCTAGGATGCACCCGGACGAGGCGGAGATCGCGGCGTTCTGTCGCAGCTACGCGAGCGGGACGTTCTCGAGCTGGAGCCGCGCGACCGTCTCCTGGAGCGCGTACTCGTGGCGGTGCGTCGGGTTGCCGAGCGCGGAGATCCACTTCGCTCGCCCGAGGTGAACGCGTGCGCGTGCGAGGTCCCCGAGGTGCTCGTCGACGAGGCCCGATTCGAAGTACGCGAACCGCTGCCACTGATGCGTGACGAGCGCGAAGGCCCAGCCGTCGGCAGCGCCGTCGGCCTTCGGCGTGAGACCGGCGTACTGCGCGGCGACACGCGGGCCGATCACGGCGAGCGCGTCGTCGAGGTACGCGCGCGCGAGCTCGAGCAGTGCGCGATCCGGCTTCTCGTTCGCCTTGCGCTTCTTCACCTTGCGGAAGTCGCACGCGTCCTTGCCCTCGAACCGGAGGCGCAGCGCGCTTGCAGCTTGCACCCGCGCCCACATCGCGCGGTCGGCGGCATCGCCCCGAAACGGGCTCCCGCTGCCGAGGAGGCCAAACGGTGTCGGCATCGCCGCTGCCTCGGCGCGTCGCACTCCCTCGGCGAGCGCGGCGTCGCCGCCGGCGCGATCGCCACTTGCGAGCCGACCCTCGCCCCGCCACAGCCAGAGCAGCGCCTGCTGGCGCGGCCACGTCATCGGCCCGCCGATCGCCTCGTCCCACGGCTCCTCGATCTCACCGAGCGGGACGTCGGACGCGCGATCGATCACGGCGTCGATGCACACCGCTGCCTCCGGATACGCCGAGCTCCGCGTCAGCCGCTCGGCGAAGGCCGCGAGCGGACCGGCTGCCGCGGGCTCCTCGGGCAGCAGCGCGAGCAGCGGCTCGAGGAGATATCCGGTGGCGGCAAACGCGGTCTTCGCGTTGCCCGCATTGACGAGGAGGCTCGTCGCGCGTGCGCAGGCTTCCTTGCGCTCGCGATTGCCGCGCTCGAGAAACGGCGAGATTCCCTTCGCCGTGAACGGCGCGTCCTCCAGTGACATTCGCGGGAATCTATCGCGGACGGGCCGCAGAGAGGAACGTGTCGATCGCGGTCACTTTTCCTGCGACCGGCTGCTCCGTCGTGGCTCCATGTAGCGATGAACCGTCCGCTGCTCGGCCTCGTGGCCTCGATCGTCCTCGCGTATGGCTGCGATAACAACGGCGACGGCGCCGACGGGTTGCAAGGCGACAAGGGGCCGACCGGCGATCAGGGGCCCGTCGGGCCGCAGGGGCCGCAGGGCGAGCAAGGACCGCAGGGTCCACAGGGCGCGACCGGTGCGGCGGGTCCGCAGGGTGCCGCGGGTCCTCAGGGTGCCGCGGGTCCTCAGGGTGCCGCGGGGCCTCAGGGTGCCGCGGGGCCGATGGGACTCATGGGATCGCCGGGCGCGACCGGCGCCACCGGGCCGACGGGTCCCGCCGGACCGATGGGACCGACCGGACCGCAGGGATCGATCGGACCGCCGGGACTCTCGGGCGACGAGGTCCGGCAGGTGACGTTCGCGGGCTACACGACGAACCTGTCCGCCGGCAACCTCGGTGGTCGTGCCGGCGCGCACGGGCGCTGCCACGCGGAGTTTCCGGGCAGCCACTTCTGCAGCGAGTGGGAGCTCGATCGCGCCGAGCCGCCACCGATCGCGACGACCGCGTGGGTCGATCGCGGGACGACGCAGACGACGACGCGGTTCTTCCGCCCGAGCTACTCGACGTCGGACCTCTCCACCTGCGCCGGCTGGACGTCGTCGCTCGCGAACGTGAAGCCCGACGGCGTCAACCTCGGCACCGGCACCGTGTTCACGTCGCTCGGCGGCTTCGCGAGCAGCTTCGTCGGCTCCGGCGACGGTGGCTGCGCGATCGCACGAACGCTCGCATGCTGCATCGGCGGCACCGGCGTGCGGTTCCGCGGGTTCACGTCGGCGAGCGCCGGCAACCTCGGCGGACGGGCCGGCGCGCGCGCGACCTGCCACGCGACGTTCGCCGGCAGCCACTTCTGCACCGACTGGGAGATCGATCAAGCCGCGGTCCACGGCCCCATCCCCGCATCGGGCGCGTGGGTCGACTCCGGCGACAGTCAGCCGTCGTCGCGCCGCTATCACGCGACGTACTCGACGTCGGATCTCTCGACGTGTGCCGGATGGACGTCGTCTTCCGCGAACGTGAAGCCCGACGGCGTCAACCTCGGGACCGGGCGCGTCCTCACGGCGCTCGGCGGCATCGCGAGCAGCTTCGTCGGCTCCGGCGATGGCGGCTGCGCGGTCTCGCGTCCGATCGCGTGCTGCGACGGCGCGCCGCCCGAGTGAGCACGCAAAGTTTGCGAGAGTCCGAATCCCGGACGTTCAGGCATCCGTGATCCACCGAGGCGACGAGCGGTTCTGGATCCCGGGTGTCATGCTCGCCGACCATGCTCGGATCCAAGATGTTCGCGGTCGCGCTCGGCGCGGCGGTGCTCGCCGGTTGTTCCTCGTCGCCGTCCTCGCCGCCCGGCGGTGAAGGCCCCGACTACGGCGGCAGCGGCGGTGGCAGCGACGGTGCGACCGACGAGCCGGAGACGCCGATTCCCGGCGTCGTCGCGGTGTGGGCGGTCAACGACGGCGAGAAGGTCGAGCGCGACGATCTCGCTCATCCCGCGAAGGCGGGCAACACGGCCTGGCGCGGTGACGTCGTGCGGCTGTTCGGTGGCCGCAACGAGGTCGTCGCGTTCCAGGTGATCGTCGAGTCCGACGACACGGGTGTTCACGGACTCGACGCGAAGCTCGCCGGGCTGACCCGGCGCGGCGGCGGACCGACGATCGCGTACGCGCCGCCGGGGGAGGATCCGAGCAACACGGTCGACCGGCCGATCGAGATCTTCACCGAGAACTACATGAACGTGACGGAGCGGACCCACGCGAGCTGGATCTACCCGGCGAGCGGCCCGGCCGTGCCGGCGGATCCCGTCGGCTGGAAGCCCGTGCAGCTCGTTCCGGAGAACGCCCGGCAAGGCCGCGGTGGCCTGCCGATCGACATCGCACCGCGCACGAACCAGGCGCTGTGGATCGAGGTCTACATCCCGCGCGGGCTGCCGCCGGGGATGTATGACGGCACGATCGCGCTGCGCAGCGGCGGCGGCCTGCGCCGCGTGCCGGTCGAGCTCGAGGTGTTCGACTTCGAGCTTCCCGACCAGGGCTCGCTCACCGCGATGGTCTACTTCGAGCCGGAACAGATCTCGCTCTATCAGGGCCACGATCTCGTCGAGCGCTACCATCGCTTCGCCCACCGCCACCGGATCGAGCTGACGAACGCGTACACCGCGAGCTCGATCGACGCCGCGCGCGGTCGCCTCGACGGCACCGGCTTCACGGCGGCGCACGGCTACGACGGTCCGGGCATGGGCGTCGGCAACACGATCGTCCCGGCGAGCTTCTACGGCCCGGGCAGCGCATACGATGCACGCGCGAGCGCGTGGTCGACGTCGGACGCGTGGATGACGAACCTCGCGGCGAAGGTCCCCGGCGCGCGGACGTTCCTCTACATGCCCGACGAGCCCAGCTCGTCCGAGTACGCTCACATCACCACGATCGCCGACAACATCCACTCGAACCCCGGTCCGGGGCGCGCGTTGCCGATCTTCGTGACGAGCTCCTACAAGGCGGCGCTCGACGGTGCGATCGACATCTGGGCGAGCGCCGCCGAGGCATTCGATCCCGCGCGCGCGGCGACCGAGCGTGCGAAGGGCAAGCAGTACCTGTTCTACAACGGCACGCGTCCCGCGACCGGCGCGCTGACGATCGACTCGCCGGCGACCGATCCACGCGTCAACGCGTGGGCCGCGTTCAAGCACGGCGTCGACCTCTACTTCTACTGGCACGGCGATCACTGGCGTCACAACTTCCAGAAGCAGGGCGAGCGCAACCAGGACGTCTGGGGCAACAGCATCACGTTCGACAACCGTGGCCAGCCCGGCAAGTCGCTCAACGGTCAGGGCTTCATCCACGGCGACGGCGTCCTCCTGTATCCCGGCGAGGAAGTCCTCCACCCGGAACAGGACCGCGGCATCGCCGGACCGATCGGATCGATCCAGCTCGCGAACCTCCGCCGCGGCCTGCAGGACCACCTCTACCTGACGCTCGCGCGCGAGCGCGGTCTCGACACGGAGGTCACCGCCGCGCTCGCCGCCGTCGTGCCGGCCGTGTTCTCGGATGCGGGCTCGACGATCGGGTTCGCGCAGACCGGCGACGCGTTCGAGCAGGCGAGGTACCAGCTCGCGCGTGCGCTCGCCGCCAGCGCGCCGTAGCGCTCACGTCGCGTCGTGGAAGATCACGCCGAGCGTGTGGCGGCGCCCGGTGCGGATCCGGCTCACGCCGTGGCGGAGCTGCACGCGGTAGTGGCCGCGCGTGCCCTGGATCGGCCGGTGGTGCACCGCGATGATCGCGCCGTCGCCGCGGCGTAGCGGGACCACCTCGACGCGCGACTGCATGCGCGGCCGCTGCTCGGTCACGACGAGCTCGCCGCCGGTGAAGTCGCGCTCGGGATCCGACAGCAGCACGACGACCTGCAGCGGGAACACGTGCTCGCCGTAGAGATCCTGGTGCAGGCAGTTGTAGTCGCCGGCGCCGTACGCGAGCACGAGCGGCGTCGGTCGCAGCTGGCCGGCGGCGTGACAGCGCGCGAGAAACGCGGCGTGATCGTCGGGATAGCGGGTCTCGATCGCGAGGAGCTCGTTCCAGCGATTCGCGATCGGCACGAGCTGCGAGTACAGCGCCGCGCGCAGCTCGCCGACGAGCGAGGGCAGGGGATAGGCGAAGTACTTGTACTCGCCGCGGCCGAAGTTGTGGCGCGCCATGACGACCCGGCTGCGATAGCGAGCGTCGTCCGCATAGCCGGCGACGATCGCGTCGCACTCCTCACCGGACAGGAGCCCCGGGAGGAGGGCATGGCCCTCGGCGTCGAGCCGCTCGGCGATCTGCGCGCCATCGAAGACAAACCGGCCTGCGTGCGTCATGGACGACCGACACTGCTACGCGCGCGCGCGGCGTGCTCGCCGGATCCGGACGTGTCAGCTCACGGATAGCGGCAGTAGTTGGGACAGAGATCGACGTCGACGAACGTCTGGCCCGACGCGCAGTTCGCGACGCCGTTCGGCGTGCAGCGGTTCGCGTACGGCGTCTGCGTCCGGCAGATCTGGCTGTCGGGGCATTCCGCGTTCGCACCGGCACACGTGCACCGGCCGGTCGTCGCCGCGGGTGCGAGCGGGCAGGATGTCGTCGCCGAGACGCTCTCGCAGGTCCTGCCGGCGGCACATGCCTGGCCGCAGCCGCCGCAGTTCGCCTCGTCGGACGAGATGTTCACGCACACGCCGGTGCAGCAGCGCTGCGCTTCCGAGGTGCCGCACGATGCGCCGTTGGGCCGCGTCGTCGCCACGCACGTGTTGTCGACACACGCGACGGCCTGGCACGCATTCGCGGCAGTGCAGTCGCCGTCGACGACGCACTCGGGCGGCGGTGCGTCGGGCGCCGCGTCCGGAGGGACCGGTGCATCGTCAGCCGCGTCGATCACGACCCCGGGCGGGATCCCACCGCAGAAGCCGCCGATGCACGCCTGTCCCGTCGGGCAGAACACGTCGCTCGCGCACGGCGCGCCGGACGGTGGGCTCGGCGAGTAGCAAGCGCCCACGATCGACAGCACTGCGCACGCCAGTCTGCGGCGCACCGCTACACAGCATCGTGGAAAGCGGCCCGATACAACCATGTGGCGCTCGAGTGTCGCTCGCGTGCAATGGACGTGCCCCGGGCCGCGCGATGCAAGGTTTCTTCACGATCGCGAAACCCTAATAGACAGACCGCTCGGGCCCCTGGCCTTACAACGAGAGCATGAGCAACACGCCTCTCGCCGATCGCCGCGACCACGTCATCGAGCAGCTCTCGGCGGGCTACGCCATCGACGCGTTCGAGGTCGACGAGCTCGAGCGCCGGCTCGTGCTGGCACACTCCGCTCGGACGCCGGCCGAGCTCGATGCGCTCGTGACCGATCTCGCACCGCCGCAGACCGCTCTCGTGCCGACGCGGTCGACGGCGCTCGTGCCCGCGAAGCGTATGAAGGTCGTCCTCGGCTCGATCGAGCGCGTCGGACCATGGGTGGTCCCGTCGCAGCTCGCGGCGCGCGTCGTGTGGGGCAACCTCGTGCTCGACCTGCGGGAGGCGCGCCTCGGCCCCGGCGTCACGACGATCGACGTCCGCTGCACGATGGGCAACGTCGAGATCATCGTGCCCCCGGCGGTCGGCGTCGACGTCGACGTCAGCACGCTGCTCGCGAACGTCGAGGAGCACACGACGCCGGCGGCGCACGTAGGCCCGCGCGTCGTGATCGTCGGCCGCGTGAAGCTCGGCAATCTCGAGGTGACGACGCGAGAACGGGGCGAGACGAAGCACGACGTGCGGCTGCGCCGGCGCTGGGAGCATCGAGCGCGCCGCCGCCGCATGCGCGACCGCGCGTTCCTCCACGACTGGACCTAGGCCTTCTTCGCGCCCGGGAAGTTGTGCCAGTACGGCTCGGCCTCGCGGCGCACGCGGATCATCGATGGCCGCGCGAGCAATCGATCGAGATACGCACGCGTTCGAGGCTGCTCGATCGGGACGAGCTGGTCCGCGTAGAACAGCGACGGTGCTGCCGCACAATCGGCGAGCGTGAAGTCGGTGCGCTCGGGCAGCTTCGCGACGACGTCGTACGCGGTCAGCAGCGTCTGCCTGGCGGTCGCGACGATCGCAGGATCGCCGGGCTTCAGCATGTCGCGGACGATGAGCCCCATCGGATCCATGACGTAGCTGTCGAAGAACCGATCGCGCGCGCGGACGTCGAGGTCATCGGGCACGAGGTGCCGGGCGGCCGGGTAGTGGCGGGCGAGGTACTCGATGATGATCGAGGACTCCGGCACGGTCTCGCCGCGTCCGTGATCGCGCAGCACGGGAAACCGCGCGAACGGCCAGATCTCGACGAGCGCAGCCCGCTGCGCCGGATCGGCGAGGTCGATGACGTGCGGCGTGAACGGCGTGTCGGTCTCGTAGAGCGCGAGCAGCACCTTCCAGCAGTACGACGCGAGTGGATGCAGGTAGAGCTCCAGCATCAGTTGCATCCCTTCAGCGAGAACATGTAGCCGTTGCTGCGGAACGGGACGTCGAGCTCGGCGCACACCTCCGCGATCACGTCGGGCGTGAACCAGTAGTTGCGCAGGCGCGCGATGTGATCGCCCTCGATCTCGACGCGATCGATCGCGCGCACGTACTCGCCATCGGTGTGTGCGTACCAGGCGAGCACGAGTGGCTCGCCGCGGTGGACGCGGATCTCGCGACGAGGCGGTGCCGGCAGCGCACCCGCGACGAACCGCGCGTCGACGCCGACTCCCTCGGCGAGCCGCTCGCTGCCGAACATCATCCCCCAGGCGATGTTGCCCTGCTTGCCGTACTCGGTCGTCACGCCGACGACCTCGACGATCGACGTGTCGAGCAGCAGTGCGGCGACCGCTTTCAGATCGCGGTGCTCGAACGCCGTGACAAACGCGCTCAGCGCCGCCGGCGTGGGAACGCGCTCCTCGGCGACCGGCTCGTCGACCAGCTTGCCGCGGCCGCGGTGCAGCGCGGCCTTGATCGCGTTCGGCGTCGTCGACAGCGCCTCGGCGATGTCCTCGATCGGCAAATCGAACACGTCCTTCAGCACGACGGCGGCGCGCTCCTGCGGGGCGAGCCGGGCGATCAGCGTGCCGGCGGCCTCGCGGGTCGCGCGTGGATCGACGCTCTCGGTCGGCGTGCGCTCCGGAATACCTCGCGGCCGCCGCTGCTGATCGATCCACGCGTTGCTCGCGACGCGAAACAGCCACGCGCGCGGATTCGGCGGTGCGGTGCCGAGCTTGCCGAGCGTGACGAACGCGCGTGCGAGCACGTCCTGTGCGAGATCCTCGGCGTCCCACGGCGAGCGCGTGAGATGTCGACAGTAGCGATACAGCTCGGGCCGTAGTCCCTCGAAGGTCTCGAGGAACTCGTGCCACGAGCCACGAACGGTGGAAGCGAGCGTCATACCGGATAAACGAGGGAGCCCGGCGAAAGGATACGTCGGTCCGCGCGGTTGCGCCCGAGCCCGTGATCTCGTCTAGTTGGCCGATGAGCAAGTCACTGCAGGAGACCTTCGCACCGGCAGGGCGATGCTTCGGATGTGGACCGGCGAACGCTCACGGCCTGCGGATTCGCAGCTTCGCGCTCGACGAGTCGGCCGACGCACACGTCATCTGCGACTTCACGCCGGAGCGCTACCACGAGGCATTCGAGGACGTGCTGAACGGCGGCATCATCGGCACCGTCCTCGACTGCCACATGAACTGGACGACGATCCATCACTTGATGCGCGAGCAGGGGCTCGATCACGCGCCACCGTGCGTCACCGCCGAGTTCAAGGTGGTCCTCAAGCGACCGACGCCGATGGGCCCGGTCCACGTCGACGCCCACATCGTCTCGGCGACCGACGACCGCGCGACGATCGAGGCGACGATGACGGCGGCCGGCAAGGTCACCGCGATCGGAACCGGCACGTTCATCGCGGTCAAACCGGGCCATCCCGCCTATCACCGCTGGTAGCCTTCGCGGGTGATGACGACCACGAGGCTCGCGTTCTGGATCACCGCGGCCACCGCCTGCGGCTCGACCTCGAGACCGGCGACGCGGCCCGACGTGGCGTTCACGCTCGACGGGGCCGCCGAGCTCGTCGGCGACGGCGTCTCGACCGCCTCCTCCGAGATCCGGTTCGCGAGTAGCCCCGATGGCAAGCTACGCCTGTGGGGCGCGACCGATCGATCCGGCGGTCCCGGCGGCTGGGACATCTGGCAGTCCCGCGCGACCGAGACCGGCTGGAGCACACCGGAGCCCGCGGCGTTCGATTCCGACGCGAACGACTTCGACCCGGCGTTCAGCGCCGATGGCGCCTACGTGTACTTCTTCTCCAACCGCGCCGGTGGTGCCGGCGGCGACGACATCTATCGTGCACCGGTCACCGCCGACGGCTTCGGCCCGGTCGAGCATCTCGGGCCGGAGATCAACACGGCCGGCAACGAGTGGGCGCCGGCTCCGGCACTCGACGGCAGCGGCCTCTTGTTCGCGACCAACCGTCCACCGGGCAAGCACGACCTCTACTTCGCGGCCGCGCGTGGCGCAGGCTTCGCCGCCGCGGCGCCGCTTCCCGGTGCGATCAACACGACCGACCACGACGAGTTCGACGCGACGTTCCTCGCCGACGGCACGTCGATCGTGTTCGCGCGATCGACGGACGTCGACAACGATCCGATCGAGCTCCATGTCTCGCGTCGCGGCTCGAACGGCTACGACGCCGGCACGCGGCTCGGCGATGCCGTCAACGTCCAGGGCGGCTACACGCTCGGACCGTCGATCGACCTTCACGATCGGCAATCGCTGTACTTCTCGAGCAGGCGAGCCGAGGCGAGCGCCGGCAAGCTCGACATCTATCGGATCCGGTACCGCTGAGCGCGTGGCACGGGCGCTGCTCCACGTTGGCTCAGGAGTCAGAGCATGCGCCCGACCGTCATCGTTGGTCTTCTCACGATCGTTCACGGGCTCGCCTACGCCGACGAGGGCGTGCGAACGCTGGACAGCGCTCCACTCGAGACCATCGAGTTCGAGCGCAGCGCCACGCGTGTACAGCGAGAATCCCTGGGCGACATCCAGGCGGCTGCCGAGTGGCAGGCGAGGCACCCCGACGCCCTGCTCGTCCTCGAAGGGCACACCTCGCATGCAGGATCCTCGGCGAGGAACGTTCGCATCAGCGAAGCTCGAACGGACGCGGTGCGGACGGCGCTCGTCGCCGCCGGTGCCGATGCGTCGCGCATCGCTTCCGTCGCACACAGCGATCCGCGCGGTTCGGATCAGGTCGTCGTGATTCGCGCGACCGATGCGTTCCCCGATCTCGTGCGCGAGCAGCGCGATCCGAACATCGGCGAGGACGCGCGACGACGCGCGCAGGAGACGCGTCGAGCGGCCGCCGCGCCCGCTGCGCCGGCTCCCACCACGGTCGTCGTGGTTCCACCCGCCGTCTCGGCCCCACCGCCCGCCGCGAACCCGCCGCCTCCCGAGGAGGACAGCACCGCCGGCAGCACGACGGGTCTCCCGGCCGGCGGCATGGCGCCGACGACCGGCGGCAACGGCATCAGTGCCCAGGCTGGGATCGGGATGGATCCGACCGACGGCTCGCCCGAGTTCACGACGGGGTTCGGCCCTCGCGAAGGCGACACGGGGACCGGCGACGTCAACGGTGCCCCCGGGCTCGTCCTGCCACCCGGCGCCCCGGGTGCGCGCCCGCCCGGCTCTCCGGGCGGTCAGGTCGCGGGCGCACCGACCGAGTGAGCGACGACGGATTTCGTCCGCTCTGGTCGCGCGGATCGTGATACGTCCGAATCGTGCGCATCGCACTCGCCCTCGTGCTCGCTACCGCCTGCGGCTCCCACGGACCGCACGATCCGGGAGGCACGGCCGACGATGCGGCGATCGATCGCGACGCGGTCGGCTCGCTCGACGACGGCGGCGGCGGCGGCGCGAAGGATGCGGGCGCCGATGCGACGCCGACGCCGGATGCGTTTCCGGCCGTGCTCGATGTCCGCATCGATTGTCACAACGACTGCGTGCTCCACGCGACGCCGTCGATGATCGGGGTCTCCGCGGGGACCTCGTTCCAGGTCAACTGGATCAACATCGGCGACACCGAGTGCGACGTCGCGAAGATCGACCAGGCCAACCAGGTCCCGATCATCATCGGGCTCGAACCGGGCACGAGCTATCACGACGCCGTGCGCGACTGGTGCGGGACGCAGTTCACCGGCACGTTCAACTTCCGCATCTCGATCTGCACGATCCCGTCGTACATCCCGGTCGACTGCAGCATCTGAGCTACGGCGCCGCGAGGAACGGCTCGACGGTCGCGGCAAGCGTCGGCGACGCGACGATGTCGTAGTGCGTCTTGCCCGGCAGGATCGCGAGCTGCGACCTCGAGCGACCGGCCGAGCCATCCCATGCCGGATCGCGCAGGCCACCGCCGAGCTTGGCGAACATCTCGACGAGGTGCGCCGGGCGCATACCATCCGCATCGCCGGCGACGATCAGCGTCGGCGGCAGCTTCTCCGTGATGAGCGAAGACCAGTCGAAGTCCTGCTTCACCATCACGCCGAGCTTCTCGACCATGCGCTCGAAGTCCTGCGGACGCGGCGCGACCTTCGCGTAGAACGTGTACGCGGGGCTCTGCTTCATCATCGCGGCGAGCTCCGGACCGAACGCGTCGAAGCCCGCGCGCACCTCTGGGAACCAGCCGTCGCGGGCAAACGCCGTCGACACGACCACCAGCTTCCGGATGCGCTCGGGATGACGAATCCCGGCCTGCAACGCGGCGCCGCCACCGAGCGAGTAGCCCATCACGTCGGCCTTCGCGAACCCGAGGTGCTCGATCAACGCGGCGACGTCGTCGCCGAGCGCCTCGCACGAGAACGGGCGATCGATGTCGGCGGTGCGGCCGTGGCCCTGCATGTCGACGCCGATCACCTGCCGCGTCTTCGCGAGCAGCTCGATGTTGGGGCCGTACGCCTCGACGGAACCGATCGCTCCGTGCAACACGATCAGCGGCTCGCCACTGCCGTGGATCTCGTAATAGAGGTGGAGGCCATTGATGTCGGCGTAGCCGGTCTTCTTGGTGCTCATGGTCTTTGGTCGGGTCGAGCTCGGGGTCGTGGCGCAGGATGCGAGGAAGAGGGCAGGGAGGAGGAGCCGCGCGATCACGGAAGCACTTCCGGGATATCGAACGCGGTGGTCATGCCGCGGCCATCGAACGTCGTGATCTCGGCGATCGCGCCGTCGACGACACGCAGCACGTCGATCTTGAAGATGCGGAACGCGGTGTCGCCGGGCGCGCGCAGGTAGCTGACGGCGGCGGGCATGCGATTCGCCATCGTCGGCACGAGGCGCCATTCGCCCATGCCGGACTCGAACGCCTGCACGAGCAGCGGACGGAACGCGTCGCGGCCGACGTACACCGACGGAAACGGTGGCATCGTTGCCCGGATGTCCTCGCGCATGAGCGCGAACGACGCGGCGGCATCGTTGCGCTGGTGCGCGTCGATGAACGCGGCGAGGACGGCGCGCTCGGCGTCCGTCGGCTCGCTCGGCATCGGGTGCGTGCCGGCGTTGTGCTCGATCGTCTCTCGCGCGCGCTGCAAGGCAGAGTTCGCGGCGGCCACGGTGAGCTCGAGGGTCTCGGCGGTCTCGGCCGCGGTCCAGCCGAGCACCTCGCGGCACAGGTACACGGCGCGCTGCTGGGCCGGCAGCATCTGGATCAGCGCGAGGTAGCCGAGCGCGATCGTCTCCTTCGATGCGGTCTCCTCGTCGAGCAGGCGATCCGGGTACGGCTGGATCCACGTGATCTCGGAGAACGAGCTCGACGCGGACGAGACGCGGCGCGAGGCACTCTTCAGGAAGTCGAGGCACGCGTTCGTCGCGATGCGATACAGCCAGCGGCGCAGGCCGAGCTCGCCGGTCGCCGGGTCATAGGAGCTCTGCGCGGACCACGCGCGGACCATGGTCTCCTGCACCAGATCCTCGGCTTCGGTGTACGAGCCGAGCATCCGGTAGCAGTGCACGCGGAGCGCGCGGCGATGTTGTTCGAGGGGGAGGTCCACGGGGGCGAATGCATGTTGCGTCGTCATGCCGTGTGAAACGAGACCTCGATCCAAAACTCATCGGTGCCGCGATGAATTCGCGCAAGGTCCTGGAATCACGTCGCCTTCAGTGTCGCGGCTGGTCGCGCACCCACTCGGCGAACGAGGTCGGGCCGATCTACGGATGCGCCGCGGTGGTAGAACGAGACCGATGAACCGCCTCCGGACGTTCGCGCTCGCCGTGGCAGCCGTGGGTTGCTCCGATGCACCGACCGCCGTCGAGCTCGTCGATCGCGTGGCATACGAGGCCGACCTGACGACGATCGCCGAGCCCCGGAGCCCGGGCACGCCGCACTGGCAGACGGTCCAGGACCTCTGCGCGTCGCGGTTCGAGACGCTCGGCTACCAGGTCGAGCGCCAGGCCTACGCGACCGGCGTCAACGTGATCGGGGTCAAGACCGGAACGACGAGGCCCGACGAGCGCGTCGTGGTCTCGGCCCACTACGACAGCGTCGCCAATTGCGCGGGCGCCGACGACAACGGGACCGGCGTCGCGGCGACGCTCGAGGCCGCGCGCGTGCTCGCGCTCGAGCCGCATGCCCGCACGCTGGTGGTCGCGTGCTGGGACGAGGAGGAGAGGGGCCTCGTCGGCTCGTCGGCGTACGTCGCGCGCGAGAAGGCCGCGGGCGCGCAGATCGTCCTCGCACTCGTGTTCGAGATGATCGGATATCGCAGCACGGAGCCGAGCTCGCAGAAGACCGACCCGTCGCTCGAGGCGGTGTTCCCCGACGCCGGGGCGCAGATCTCCGGCAACGACTACCGCGGCGACTTCGCGCTCGTGGTCAACGACGAGTCCGCGACGAAGGCCGTCGAGGATCTGCAGGCGACCGCGAAGAGCGTCGGCCTGCCGGTCGTGAACATCTCGCTGCTCGCGCCGCTCAAGACCGCGCTCGACGCGCTTCGCCGCTCGGATCACGCGCCGTTCTGGGACGCGGACTATCCGGCCCTGTTCATCACCGACACGGCCGACTTCCGGAACCCGCACTACCACTGCCTGCGGTCGATGCCCGACGTCCTCGCCGACATCGACTACGAGTTCGCGGTCATGAACGTCAAGGTCGTCGTCGGCGCGGCCGTCGCTGCGCTCGATCGCTGACTACATCGCGACTTCGAGGATGAACGCACTGTCGTCGAGCGCCTCGACGTCGTGCGGGAACGCGGGATCCAGCACCAGCAGGCTGCCGTGCGGCAGATCGATCGTGTGGTCGTACAGCGCGAAGAAGCTGCACGCACCCTCGGTGTGACGGATCAAGAACGGCAACATGTCCCAGTCGTCACCGACGTGAAGCTCGATGTGTCCGGTCAGTACCCGGAGCGACGCGTTCCGCGCGCGCTCTGCGCGGATCCGGCAGCCGCTCCGCAGCGCGAACAGCATGCTTCTGAGCCCGCCGTTGCCGGCAAGCGGCTTCACGGAGACGCCATCGTTCAGCCACGCCTCGTCCTGGCACAGCGCGTCGATCTCCCGCGCGAGATCACGCACGGAGATCGCGTGATTGTCGGGTGAAACGTGCAGCCGTGACAGCGGGCTCGTACTTGTTTCCATTTCTGCCAGCGGTGCATCCGTCGTTCCAGCGCGTCACATCCGGCGATGTCTGACGCGTCACTTCGTCGGATCGACGAGGTACTTCTTACCGGTCGCCGCCTTCGCGTACACCGCGACGATCGCCGGATCGAGCACGTCGCAATCGGCGGCGCGCCGCTCCCGTCACTGCAGCGGCGGAGGCAGCGCCCAGAACGCGCTCATGTTGGCGCTCTGGACGTCCTGATCCGGCAGCCAGTACGGCACCGAGCTCGGATCACCATTCGCGAGCTTCGCCTTGTTGATCGCCGTGACCCACAGCTGGCGGCGCTGCGCGCCCTTCGTGCCCGCGGCCGCGTTGCCGTAGTCGCGCGTGCTGTAGAACACGAGCCAGAAGTAGCCGCCGTCGTCGTACGGGCTGAAGTTCGGCAGGTAGCAGTCGCGCGCTCCGCCACAGGCGGTGTCGAGGCGGAACGACACGCCGGCATCCTTGTCGACGATGAACAGCGCGCCCGGATAGATCGCGGGGATCGAGTCGTTGCGGCCGCGCGAGTTGAGGCCGGCGCCGTACGCGATCCACTTCGAGTCGGGTGCGAACGTCGGCCACGACGGCGCGCTGAACGCCGGGTCGACCGCGGACGCGGGGACGAGCGTGACAGGCGGGCCGAACGTATCGGGCGCGGTCACCGGCATGACCGAGAGGTCGCCGCGATCGTAGTCGACGGCCCAGCCCGCCGGACCGCCGCCGCCGGTGATGCTCGTGACGAGCGCGACGCTGTTGCCGTCGGGCGACCACGACGGGTGGGCGACGCCGCTCGTCGGCAGGCCCGTCGTCGCGACGCTGGCGCCGTTCATCGGATCGATGACGTCGAGGCCCGTCCCGCGATTGAGCATGAGGCGCGTCGCATCGGGATTGAACGTCGAGAACAGCACCGTGTACGTCGAGTTCTCCGCGAGCGGCGTCACGGTCGGCGCCGGATCGGCGGTCTTCACCGCGTCGTTCGTCATGTCGAACACGGCGCCCTGAGAGCCGCCCTCCCACAGCGCGCCCGACAGGTACCGGCCGTCCTTGCTGACCGTGTGGCAGGCGACGCAGCGGCTGCCGTTCGACTTCTGCGGCGGGTTCTGGATCGCGATCGTGCGGCCCGCCTCGGTGATCTGCTCCATCTGGCCGGCGTTCAGGTTCCAGTAGTAGATCGCGCCGGTGATGTTCGCCGGGATCAGGCGCACCGAGACCGGCGCGCTGCCTTGCGCACCGCTGGCGGCATCCCAGTGCTCGACGGTGAACCGGACGAGCCCGTCGGTGCTGTTCTTGAGCGTCTGCCAGCGCGACGACTGCGGCTGCAGCGAGAACGTGAACGCCGGATCCTGCGCGAGGATCGTGTCGACGACCGCGTAGCCCGACACGACGCGCACGCGATACAGATGATCGGCACCGCCGGCTCCTTCCCACTGCACGACGGGCGACTTCACGCTCGTCGGCATGACCGCCTCCTGCAACGGATAGACGATCGCCGGCGACTGCGCACCGACCGGCGCGACATCGTCCGGGAACTTGCTCGCGCCATCGGCCGGTACGCCCGGCCCGAGATCCGTCGTGTGGACGAGGACGAGCACGGAGGTCGCGCCGGTGACGTCGCCGACCTGCGCGTTCACGCCGCCCTTGCCCGCGCCCTGACCGCTCGCCGTGAACGTCGCCGCGGAGAGCTCGCCGAGCCCGGTTCCCGCGGCATCGAGCGAGAACGTCGCGTCGGGCAGCTCCGCTGTCGAGCCATCCTTGAAGTGACCGATCGCCTTGTACTCGAGCGACATCGGCGTGCCCGTGTACGTCAGCGTGGCGTTGGCCGGCTCGATGTCGATCGACACGAGCTCGCCGTCGCCGCCGCCGCTATTCGGACCACACGCCGCGATCACGAAGAACACGAACGAACCCACGACCGCGCGAAGCGATTCCCTCATCGCTGCGAACCTAGCACCGGGTTCGTGACGCGGAACAGCCTGATTCTGCTGGGGACAGTTGACCCTAGCGGCGGCGACGGCGCACCAGCGCACCGAGCACGATCGCGAGCACGAACGTGCCGCCGCTCGATCCGGAGGTCGAGCAACCGCCGACGTCGTCGCCGTCGATGTCGGCGTCACCACCGGGACCGCCGGTGCCTGCATCGACCGGCGTGACCCGGACGCTGTCGAACATGATCGCGATCTTTGCCGACGAGATGTACGCCTCGCCGGTGTTGTCGCCGAGGTGCACGGAGGCAGGCTCGCCGGCGACGAACTCGAGCTCGCCGAGCACCTGATAGCCCGTCGTCGCGGACTGATCGATCACGACCTCGGTCGAGCCGCCCGCATGGTTCACCACGTAGCGCGCGCGCTGCGTCTGGGCGACCGACGCGTCGGTGTTGACCTCGACGCGGTAGATGCCATCGGCCTCGAACGCGAGCAGCCAGGTCGCGTTGTTGTCCTCGGTCTCGTCGTCGGTCGTGTACGTGTACAGGCTCGCGCCGTCGGTGCCCTTCGTGCTCGTGTACCAGGACGTCACCGCACCTGCCTTCACGAAGCAGCCATCCTTGTCGTCGATGACGCGACCCTCGTCCGCCGAGATCGGCTCGCACGTCGCGGGCTGCGAGCTCACCTGCCAGAAGCCGGCGCCGAACTCGTCGCGGAGCTTGTTCGTACCGTTGCGGTACTTGTTGATCTGCGACGTGCAGCCCATGCAGCCGTTGTAGCGCCAGGCAACGAAGTACAACCACTTCTCGTAGTCGGCGTTGCCGTCCTGGATCGTGATCGAGTTCATCCACGCGAGTGCTTCGGCTTCGTTGTCGACGCCCTCGATCGACTGGATCGCGCGCGTGACGAGGAACGGCACGACCGCATCGACGTTGCCCTGCATCGTCACGATGCTCGGACCGTACGTGTTGAGCGTCTGCTGGTACGTGCCCGAGTCGAACTGGAACATGCCGAGGCCGCCCTGCTGCGACGAGCACGGCCCGTCGGATGCCCCCGCGATCACCGGACCGCCGTTACACGACGCCGACGCCGGGCCCTGACATGCCCACGTCGCCTCCGACCAGCAATGCGCGAAGTTCGTCTCGACCTCGCCGATTCCCGCGAGCAGCGCCGCATTCGTCATGCCGACGCCCGCCGCGGTGTCGCGAATGATCTCGGCGCGAGCCTTGCGCTGCGCGGACGTCAACGTGACCGGCCCGGGCTCCCAGTTCGGATCGTGATGACCCGGACCCGAGACCTGCTCGGCCCAGGCGGGAGACACGGCGAAGATGACCGCGAGCGCGATTCCTCTCATCACGCGCGCGTGAGTTCATCGATCGTGCCGGCGCCGAGGCCCTTTATTTCGGCCGGTTAGCGACGCGCTCGGCCTCGTTCACGCAACACTGCAACCTGCAGAGTGCAGACGATCCTGCTCTGGGCCGATGTAGGCACGAACGTCACTCGTCGCGCAGCTCGCCGAGCGTGCGGCGCGAGATCTCGACGAGGTTGGGCGATAGCTCGCGGAGCAGGGCGCGCGCGTCGGTGACGAGACCGTGCGTCTCGCGGACCAGCTCGGGCAACGCCTCGATCGTCGGCTTCAGCGA
Source organism: Pseudomonadota bacterium (assembly GCA_023386455.1). GTDB lineage: Bacteria > Myxococcota_A > Polyangia > Haliangiales > Haliangiaceae > JABFXX01. The sequence continues at coordinate 20,428 of JAEWJO010000223.1, forward strand.
CGCGAGCAGCGTGCGCGTATCCTGAAGCGACTTGAGTGCTTCCTCGAGGAGAGGCGTACTGCGCTCGAGAAACCGGCCCAGCTCTTTCCACACCGACATGCCTGCCTATCGTAACCCCCGCGAGGCGTATCGTTGCCGCGTGCCGCGTCGGATCGCACTCGCAGCTCTCGCACTGGCTGCGTGCAAGCAGGATCCGGCACCGGCGTTGAAGCTGCTCGGTGTTCACTCGCAGGCCACTGCGCAACCGACGGCGACGGGCAAGGCGCTCGTCACGCTGTGTCCGTGGCAAGGCAAGCTCTACATCGGCTACGGCGACTACCAGCACAACACCGGCCCGATCGACGTGACCGCATGGGATCCGGCTCGCGGCACCTTCACGCGCGTCCACACCTCCGATACCGAGGCGATCTACAGCTACCGCGCGGTCGGCAGCTCGCTCTACGCACCGGCGACCGATCGAAGGGCGAACGCGGACTACGCCGTCGGTGAACCGTGGCGTGACGAGAAGCCGGTCGGCTCGGCCCACGCGTACGACATCGCAACGCTCGACGGTACGGATCTGTGGCTCGTCGGAGCCGCGGAGGGCGGCGACTATCTCGCGACGGCATGGCGCAGCACCGACGGAGGAGCCCACTGGTCCGTCGCGCATCAGCCCGGCTGGAACGGGCGCTACTACTTCGCAGCCGTCTATCACGAAAAGCTCTATCTCGAGAGCTGGGCGGAACGGCCGATCGGACCGTCCGAGGTGTTCGACGGCACGAGCTGGCAGCCCGGCCCAGAGCTGCTCCCCGAGGGCGGTCACGGCACGCGACCGATCGTGGTGCACGATCGGCTCGTCTACGCGACGAAGCAGACGTTCGACAGTCCGTATCCGGGCCTCGCCGCGACCCCGAACAAGCTGATCGGCTTCGACGGTGTCGTCGCGGCGGCGATCTTCGATCGCGAGGTGCTCGACTTCTTCGGCGACGACCACCAGCTCCTCGCGCTCGACACCGGTGGCGTCGTCTGGCGGACGACGGATCTCGCGCGGTGGACGCGGCTCGTCGACGCCAGCGCGATCCATCCGCGCAGCCTCGCCGCGCTCGACGGCACGCTCTACATCGGAACCGTCGACGCGGCGCTCTACAGCCTGCGGCTACGCTAGCCCGCCGACCAGTCGAGCCCCGGCCACGCGAGCTGACTTCCCGCGGGCAGGGTGATCCCGAACCGTGCCTCGAGGACGGCGAGCAGCTCGGCGTGATCGGCGATCCGCCGGACCCGTGCGGTGCCATCGCGCGAGCGCTCGGTCAGCTCGCGATCCGCGAGCGTCACCCGCGAGCCGTCGCTCGACGCCCGCGCGACGACGAGGCGACTGCGAAAGTGCGATTGCGGGTGCGCGCTCGTGTACCAGTTGCCGACGATGCGATCGATCAGCGGCATCTCCTCGAGCGTGAACTCGTTGACGTCGTGCCAGGTGTCGCCGAGCCGGGCCTGGTGATAGAGCCGGTCGTTCTCGCGCAGGAGCCGGCGTGGCTCGTGTGGCGTCGCCTGCTCGCCCTCGTCGGCGAGTCGCAACGCGGACGTCAGCGACATCGAGCCGACGCCGACGTCTGCGAGGTACGAGCCCTCGGCGAGCTCGACGCGAACGAACAGGTGCGTGCGCGCGGGCGTGTAGTCGCGCGTCCGTCCCCATCGGACACGGGCGCTGATCGGCTGGACGGAGAACCCGAGCTGGCCGAGGACCTCGAGCAGCAGCGAGTTCTGCTCGAAGCAGTAGCCGCCGCGCCGCGCGAACACGAGCTTCTTCTCGATCGCCTTGATTTCGAGGTCGATCGGGACGCCGCGCAGGACGTCGATGTTCTCGAACGGGATCGCGCACACGTGGGCGAGCGAGATCGCGTTCAGCGTGGCGAGACGAGGCTCGCGGCTACCCGCGTAGCCGATGCGCGCGAAGTACGCGTCGAGATCGATCATGCGACACCGCCGCGGGATGTTCGATATCGCACGAGCGTGCCGGTCCGGCGGTCCCACGGCGTGCGCTTGCCGGGCACGCGGGCCGACGCGTGCAGCATCAGCACGCCGAACACGATGATCGCCGCGAACGCCAGGCCATCGAACAGGCCGTTCGGGATCGGCGCATCGAGCGCGTCGACCACGTTGTCGGTCACCGCGAACACGACCGGCAAGCCGACCAGCATCAGCTCGCGTCGCAGCGCCTGGCTCCAGCTCGGACGCTGCGAGCTCGCGAGCGAGACGACCTCGAGCTCGAGCATCGCCTTGCCGGCGGTCGTGCCCCAGCGGCCGATCGCGAACGCCGCGTACGCGCCGAACACGGCGAGGCTGACAGGTCCCGTGCTGATCTCGCCCGATCTGCCGCCGCCGAGCTCGAACACGATCTGCCCGATGCCGAGCACGATCGCGACGAGCAGCATGTCGACGAACGTCGCGACGCCGCGCACGAGCGCCCCGGCCGGCCGCGTCTGCTGGACCGACGCGAGCTCGATCGCGCGCACGAGCTCGTCGTAGCTGGCGAACCGATCTGCGGGATCCGGCGCCATCATCCGCGCGATCAGCGCGTCGATCGCGGTGATCGTCGTCCGCGGGTTGATGCCACGGGGAACCGACGGCCGCGCCGCGGTCGCGTGCATCGTCACGAGCTGGTCGACGCTGTCGGCGATGAACGGCGGCCGTCCGGACACCAGGTGAAACAGCGTGGCGCCGAGCGCGTAGATGTCGGCGCGAAAATCGATCGCCTCGCCGCGCGCTTGCTCCGGTGCCATGTACAGCGGCGTGCCGGCGAGCGTCGTCTGGGCGACCGGCGCGTCGGCGAGCGGTCCGCCGGTCACCGCGAGTCCGAAGTCGAGCACCTTCAGCACGCCGTGGCTGTCGACCATCAGGTTCGACGGCTTGACGTCGCGATGGGTGAAGCCGGAGCGCTGTGCCTCGCGGAGACCGAGCACCGTCGCGCGCATGACCGCGAGCGCCTCCTCGACGGGGACCGGCCCGCTCGCGATCCGCTCGGCCAGCGTCTTGCCGGTGACGTACTCCATGGCGAAGTAGAGCCGTCCCTCCTCCTCGCCGATGAAGTAGATGTGCGCGACGTTCGGGTGATGGACTCGCGCCTGTGCGCGCGCCTCCTTGATCAACCGCTCGCGCGCGGTGCCCGACGCGACGCCGCTCGGCAGCACCTTGATCGCGACCGGACGATCGAGCGCGAGATCGGTCGCGAGATAGACCTCGCCCATGCCGCCGGCGCCGAGCTTGCGGTCGATCCTGAAGTGCCCGAGCCGCATGCCCTCGCTGACGTCCGTCGACGCCGTGCGCGGCTCTCGCGACTGCGTCGCCGTCCGGTCGAGCGGCGCCGCTGCCGTGTCGTCGAGCTCGGGCTGCACCGCGCGAGCATAGCCTGCTGCCACGCTGGATGGACGTGACGAGCGAGTCAGTCAGACTCGCAGCGCGCCGCGGAACCCGCGGGCCGCGTAGTACGACTCGGCACCGTTGTGATAGAGGAACAGCGTGTCGTAGCGGCGATCCATGAACACCGCGCCGCCGAGCTTGCGGATCGGCGCCGGCGTCACGATCCAGCTCGACGTCTTGGTATCGAAGGCACCGAGCTTCTGCAGGTCGCGGTACTGCTCCTCCGTCAGCATCTCGATCCCCATGGCCTTCGCCATGTCGACCGCGTTGTTCTTCGGCGGATGCTCCTTGCGCCCGTCCTGCGCCGCGCGGTCGTAGCAGATGCTGCGGCGTCCCTTCGGGCTCTCCGCCGCGCAGTCGACGAAGATGTACTCGCCCGTCTTCTTGTCGACGCCGATGACGTCGGGCTCGCCGCCGGTCTCCTCCATCTCGTGGAGCGACCACAGCTTGTCGGGGCTCGCGTCCAGCTTCGCCTGTACCTTCTTCCACTCGATCCCGGCATGCCGCTTCGGATGCTTCTCGAAGCGCTCCTTCAACACGGCCAGGATCGTCTCGCGCTGCTTCGCGGACAGCTTGTTGGACGGCATCGAGCCGACGCTACCCCATCTTGATTTGGAGTACAGCGATGCTCGCGCCCTGCGGATCGCTCCAGCACGCGAACCGTCCGATGTTCGGGATGTCCTGCGGCGGCACCATCACCTTGGCGCCGAGTCGCTCGGCGCGCGCGCTGATCCCGTCGCAATCGTCGACGGCGACGTACGCGATCCAGAACGAGTGGGGCAGGCCCGGCGGCGACTGCATCACTCCGCCCGCGGCCTGCGGATCGCCCTTGGGCGTCGTCACGCCGGGCCGATCGAGCAGCGTGTACGTCATGCCGCCGCCCATGTCGACCGCGCGCCCCTTCCAGCCGAACACCTTCTCGTAGAACGCGACCGCCGCCTTCGGATCGGTCGTCACCAGCTCGTCCCAGCAGAACGTGAACGGCCCCGGCATCGCGGCGGCGTTCTCGACATCCTCGCCGGCGCGCGCGCTCTTCCACGGTGCGAACACGGCGCCCGTCGGATCCGCGGTGACCGCGAACGTCCCGACGTTCTCCATCTTCGTCGTCGGCACGAACACCTTGCCGCCGGCCCCGGTGATGGTCGCGACCGTCGCCGCGACGTCGTCGACGACGACATAGCCGAGCCAGCTCGTCGGCTGCTGCTCCATCTTCTCCATCTGCCGGATGCCGCCGATCATCTCGCTTCCGGCGGTGATGTGCGCGTACGGGCCGTTGTCGCTCGAGTCGAACTTCCAGTTGAAGATCTCGCCGTAGAACTTCTTGCTGCCCTCGGCGTCCGTGGTCGACAGGTCGTGCCAGACGAAGCGGTGTTTGTTCATGCGCGGAGCCTACACGGGAGTCCGTCCCGGATCGGCGCGCTACGTCGTGCGCGGCGGGCGCCTGCGGATGACGCCTTCCTGCGCGGCACTCGCGACCAGCCGGCCCATCCGGTCGAAGAACTGACCGCGGACGAGGCCGCGACCGCCCGACGCGGACGGACTGTCGACGACGTACAGCAGCCAGTCGTCGATCCGGAACGGCCGGTGGAACCACATCACGTGGTCGACCGACGCGACCTGCATGCCCGGCTGCAGCCAGCTCGTGCCGTGCGGATCCATCGCCGTGCTGAGGAACGAGAAGTCGGACGCGTACGCCAGCAGGTAGCGATGCAGCGCCGGGTCATCCGGCAACGTGTCGATCGCGCGGTACCACATCCGCCGGAGAGGCGGCATCACCGTCGGCCGCAGCGGATCGCGGATGTCGACGGGGCGAATCTCGATCGGGCGCTCCGCCGTCGCGATCGCGCGCAGCGCCACGGGGAGCTTGTCTGCGATCGACAGCGCCAGGTCGCGCTCGGACCGCAGATCCTCAGGTGCGGGCACCTCGGGCATCGCGTCCTGGTGATCGAGGCCGTCCTCGACGCGCTGGAACGACGCCTCGAGGCTGAAGATCGCCTCGCCATCCTGGATCGCCGATACGCGCCGGGTCGTGAAGCTCGCGCCGTCGCGCAGCCGATCGACCTGATAGATGATCGATCGCCGGACGTCGCCGGCGCGCATGAAGTAGCCGTGCACCGAGTGAACGGGCCGATCGGCGCCGACCGTCTGCGCCGCGGCCGACAGCGCCTGGCCGAGGACCTGGCCGCCGAAGATCGCGCCCCAGCCGAGATCCTGGCTGCGCCCGCGAAACAGATCGCGATCGAGGGGTTCGAGACCGAGTAGATCGACGAGTGCCGCGAGGACGGGCTTCACGCACGCTTGTTAGCACGCGCGTCGCGGTCCGAGGTCGGCTTCGCGCCGCACCGACGCCGCGGTCGCGAAGTCGTGGTCTACTCGGTCAGGGACGTCGTGGATTCCGATCGCCGCTTCCGCCGCGCCGAAGTCGGCGTTCTCTGGGTCCTGTGGCTGTCGTACGGCGCGTTCTACTTCTGCCGCAGTAACCTGTCGGCCGCGGTTCCCGGTCTCGAGCACGATCTGCATCTGACCAAGACCGAGATCGGCTGGATCCTCGGCTCGTTCAAGCTCCTGTACGGCGTTGGCCAGCTGATCAACGGCCAGGTCGCGGAGCATGTCGGCGCGCGGCGCCTGCTCGCGCTCGGCATGTTCGGGTCCGCGGCCGTGACGATCGCGTTTGGCTTCGGCACGGGCTTCTACCTGCTGCTGTTCCTGTGGGCCTCGAACGGATACGCGCAGTCGCTCGGCTGGTCGCCGACGATGCGAGTCGCGGCCAACTGGTTTCCCTCGATCCGGCGCGGCCGCGGCATCGCGATCATCGGCACCGGCTACCAGCTGCTCGGCAGCGTGACGATCGTCGTCGCCGGCTGGTCGGCCGAGTGGTTCGGTTGGCGCGGCGCGCTCTTCATCCCGGCGGCGCTGCTCGTCGCGTCGGGCATCCACATGCTGTTCACGTTGCGCGAGGCGCCGGACGTCGCGGCCGACGCATCCACCGCGACTGCGACCGAGCGTGGAACGTGGCGAGCCAACGTCGTCGCGACGCTGTCCAATCCGCGACTCTGGCTGCTCGCGATCGCGCTCGGCTTGCTCAACGCATGCCGGTACGGCTTCCTCGACTGGGGCGTCACCCACCTGATGGAGGTGCAGGACGCCGGCGTCGGCGCGTCCGCGCTCAAGAACTCGGTGCTGCCTGCCGGCGGCATCGCCGGCACGCTGCTCGCCGGATGGGCGACCGATCGCTACTTCGGCGGCCGGCGCATCCCGGTGATGCTCGCGATGCTGCTCGCGCTCGCCGCCCTCGTCGTCGGCTACGACACGATCATCCGCACCAGCGTGCTCGCGTCCGTCATCACGCTCGCGCTGATCGGCGCCCTCATCTTCGGACCGCAGGTCCTGCTCGTCGGCACGACGCCCCTCGACCTCGCGACCCGGGGCACGGCGGCGGCCGCGTGCGGCTTCGTCAACTTCTTCGGCTACCTGGGCGCGGCGGCCGGCGATCAGGTCACCGGCCACCTCGTCGACCAGTACGACTGGCACGCCGCGCTGTGGTTCTGGGCCGCCTGTCCGTTCGTCGCGGCCATCATCGTCGCGCCGCTGTGGCGGGCGACCCGCCGCGATCACCTGTCATGACGCTTCGCCGGTCCTACGGCTTCTTCTCCTCGCGGGTCATCGTATCCAGCGCGATCACGGAATGCGCGAACGCCGCGCCCGCGCGCATCTCGGCGGCGACCCAGATCGCCTCCATCAGCTCGGCCTCCGCGGCACCCGCGCGCAACGCCGCCTTCGTGTGACCGCGAATGCAGTAGGGGCACTGCGTGACGTGCGCGACGGCAACCGCGATGAGCTGCTTCGTCTTCGCATCGAGCGCTCCGGCGGCGAACACCGATCGGCTGAACGCCTTGAACGCCTGCTCGATCTCGGGTGCGAGCTCCGCGCGTTTCCGAGAGAGCTCCGTGCTGGGAGTTGCGTACAGCGGCTTGGACTCGTCCATCACCTTCCGACAAGCAAGGAGCGAGCCCGGCACGGGACCGGCACGTGCATGACCTGGGTGCATGGAACCACCTCGGAAGTCTTCCGCCTCGCGCGTGCCGGAGCCGCACTGTCCGCCGAGGCATTCGCGCGATCTACGCACGCCACGCGGACCTCACCTGCGCCCGCTGAAGCGTCAGGTCCTGCGGTTCGATCTCGCCGAGGAGGCCGAGGCGTTGCGACACGAGCATGGCTGGCACGACAGCGGGCACAGCGCGAAGACGCTCGCGAAGCATCACGATCAGAGAATCGTGCTGGTCGCGATGAAGGCCGGCACGCAGATGCTGAGGCATCAGACTGCCGCCGCGGTCTCGATCCACGTGCTGTCCGGACGCGTCCAGGTGACCGTGGGCACGTCGACGATCGAGCTCGCGAGCGGGACCCTGCTCGCGCTCGATCGCCTGCTGCCTCACGACGTCGAGGCCCTCGAGGACAGCAGCTTCGTGCTCTCGGTGTGCTTGCAACGCCTGCCGCGAAGGGGGCAGGGTGGCGCGCGCGCGAAGTAGGCACGAGCTCGCGGTCGTTGCACCGTACCGGCTCGATCTCACCGTCAGCGTGCTGCGGCGCCTGTCGACCAACATCGTCGACGTGCTGACGCGCGACGGCGAGTACGTCCGCGCACTTCCCGCCGGCCGTGCGGTCGTGATCGCACGCGTCGCGCAACCTCGATCCGACACGCTCCTCGTCCGGCTCGAGGGCGGTGACGCGCGAGACCGGCGCCACGCGCTCGCGAGCATCCGCCGGATCCTCGGCGTCGACCGCGACGTCTCGCCGTTCGACCGGGCCGCGCGTCGCCTGCCGTGGCTCGCGAGCCTCGCCCGCCGGATGCGCGGCGTGAAGCCGCCCCGCTATCCGACGCTCTGGGAGTCATGCGTGAGCTCGATCGTGTTTCAACAGGTGAGCCTCGCCGCGGCGAGCTCGATCTCTCGCCGCCTGATCCTCGCGCTCGGCCGGCCGGTGACGTCGGGCTCCGAGGTGCTCCACGTGTTCCCGAGCGCCGATCGCCTGCGCCGTGCCGACGACAAGATCCTGCGCTCGGTCGGCCTCAGCGCGAACAAGCTCGCGACGCTGCGACGCGTCGCCGACGCCCTCCACGCCGGCACGCTCGACGAGACCACGCTCGAAGCGCTGCCGAGCCCGCGCGCCGCGGCGACGCTGCGCACGATCAAGGGCATCGGTCCGTGGACCGCGACGCTCATCCTGCTCCGCGGACTCGGCCGCCTCGACGTCTTTCCGCGGAACGACACGAGCGTCGTCAGCAATCTCGCATTCGTCACGCGCTCGACGAGCCTCGACATCGACGCGGCGCTCGATGCGCTGGGCTCGCAACGCGGGATGCTCTATTACCACCTGCTCCTGTCCCGGCTCGAGGCCCGCGGTGACCTCGGCCGTGCATCCTCGGCGGTGCTCGTTTCGAACACGCTGTCATCAGAATGAGAACGCGGACTCAGGGAAAGAACGCGCAGTCGGCGGCCCGGCGTGCGAGCGCCTCCTCGAGCACGCGGTGCGCCTCGTCGCGAAGCTCGTCGACGCTGCGTCCAGCACTCTCGATCGGCGCCAGGATCTCGGCACGCGCGCGCGCGCGTTTCGGCCGGCCGTCGACGAGGCACGCGGCGGTGCCGTGCAGGGCGACCGGCAGGATCCGGACGCCCGCGGTCGCGGCGATCCGGAACGCCCCGCTGCGGAACGCACGCAGCTGGCCGTCCACCGAGCGTGTGCCCTCGGGAAAGATCGTCACCGACAGGCCATGGGCGAGCGTCGTCACGCACGCGTGCTCCATCGCGACCGCGCTCGCGTGATCGCCGCGCCGGATCGGAATGTCGCCGGCCAGCCGCAACAGCCAGCCGACGAGCGGCAGCCGGAACAGCTCCTCCTTCGCGACGAACCGCTGATCGAGCGGCAGGTGCGAGAGCAAGAACGGATCGGCGAGCGACACGTGATTCGCGACCACGACGCACGGCCGGCGATCGAGGTCGCTCGGCAGCGCGCCCTCGACGCCGAAGTTCCACGCGGGCATCGCTCGCACGATCATGCGTCCGAGCGTGCGCAGCGAGCGCCCGGCGAGTCGATGCGTCGTGTCACCCGCATCGAGCCCGCGCAGTGCCGCGGTGATCGGCAGGGCGCCCGTCGACATCACCCCGAACGCCGCGTACATCGAGAGCGCGTTCACATCCATGCGCGAGACCGTCGCGTCGCGCGCGCGGTCACGCCCGTGACCATTCGGTCACTTCCTCGTCAGCACGGCGTCAGGCAACCCGCGCCGCGAGCTCCGCGCGCTCGTCGTCGGTCGGCAGGAGCGGATCCGGTGGAGCGTGGTCGAGGAGCGGATGGCTGTCCTCGTTCGCGTTCTTGCCGCGGCGCTTTGCCGCAGCCGGCGCGAGCACGCCTGCCGCATCGAGGAGGTTCGCTGCCGGCAGCAGGGCAGCCTGCGCGAGCAGCCGCGCCTGGCGCAGCGCGACCTCGATGCTGTGACCCGCGGCGGCGAGCTCGTCGCGGATCGGCGCCGCCGCCTCGTCCGTCAGCGGTGGCTCGACGAACACGCTGCGCCACGTCGCGATCGCCTTCGCGAGCGCCTGCAGCGATTCGCCGACGGGACGGTAGCGGTCGGTCCCGAGGACGCGGCGCGCATACGTCGACGACAGCCGGCGCTCGAGCTCGGCGCAGAACCGCTCGGTCTCGGCCACGCCGCACTTGCGCAGCGCCGGAATCTTCAGGTTCTGTAGCAGCATCTCGAGGAGCGGCGAGCGCGGACCGCCGGCGAGCGTGATCGACGCCTGCAGTCGCTCGAGCTCGTCGGCGATCGCCGCTTGCATCAGCTTGCCGCGCTCGCCCTTCAGGCTGTCGAGCTCGGGCAGGCGCAATGCGCGATCGAGCAGCCCGTCGTACGACGTCACGCGCGTCGTCGCCAGGCGCTCGCGCGCGGCGGCCAGCCAGCCTTGCTCCGCGGCGAGCTCCGGCAGCTGCATCAGCGCGTTCGCAGCCGCCTCGAGGCGCGGTGCGAGTTGCTCTGCCTCGACCAGGAGCTCGAATGATTCGACCAGCGTGCTCGGCATGGTTCGACCCTTATCACGCGCCGCGCACCGCGCGATCGATCCGCCCTCCAAACCGCTGCCAGGAGATCGCAGGGAAATGTGCGGTCCACCGACGCCGGCGGGCGTATGCTCCACCCATGTTCAGGATGCTCGCGCTCGCAGCTCTGATCGGGGGATGCAGCGCGAAGTCCGACAAGAAGCCACCGGCCGCGGAGACGGGGGAGGGCGCCGCGGCACCGTTCGTCGAGATGGCGCGCGAGGCGCTGGTCGGCCATCGTGCACCGGCCGTCAAGCTCGAGCTGCTCGACGGCACGCGGGTCGATCTCGCGAACATCCTCGGCAAGCAGCCCGTCTATCTCAAGTTCTGGGCCACCTGGTGCGTCCCCTGTCGCGAGCAGATGCCGCACCTCGAGGAGACGTTCCGGCGCCACGGCGATCGCGTCGCCGTCTTTGCCGTCGACGTCGGCGTCGACGACGAATTCGACGACGTCCGCGCGTTCGTCGCCTCGAAGCAGCTCGGAGTTCCGGTCGCCTACGACCGCGATGGCAGCGTCGCGGAGCAGTTCCACCTCGACGTCACACCGCAACACGTCCTCATCGATCGCGGCGGCGTCGTGCGCTTCGTCGGACACGCGGTGACGCCCGAGCTCGAGCGCGCGCTCGCGACCGTCCTCGATCCCGCTGCGCCGGTGGCCGGCAACGCGCCCGCCGTCGCACCTCGACCGCCTGCCGATCCGCCGCTCCAGCTCGACAACGGCACGACGCTCGATCTCGCCACGCGCCCGCAGACGCCGCTCGCGCTGACGTTCGCGGCGCTGTTCTGCGACTCGTACATCGTCGATAGCCGCCCCGAGACCGGTGCCGCGTGCGCCGCCCACGCGCGCCAGGTCGAGGAGCTGCGCCGCAGTCACCCCGGCCTCACGTGGGTGACCGTCGCCTATCCCGTGTGGACCGATCGCGGCGACATCGCGGAATATCGCAAGCGCCTGGGCGCGACCGTGC
>JAEWJO010000686.1 GCA_023386455.1 Pseudomonadota bacterium
GCCTCCGAGCTCGCGCTGACCGCCGGCCTGCCGGTCGAGCGGCTCGTCGCCCACGCCGCGCTCGACGCGATCAGCGGCCACGAGGCCGTCGCGGATCCGACCGCACCTTCGGCGGCGACGATGGCGCCCTCGGCGATCGAGGGCGCCGCTCGCCTCCTGACCGACCTCGGCCTCACCGCCCAGCGCCCGTTCCGCGTCATCGACGCCGAGGGTGTCCCGAGCGACGTCGCCGATGCCAACCCCGAGATCCTGCGACTGGGTGGCCGCGCGCTCGCGGTCGACGGCGTCCGCGAGGTCATCTGGCGGCATGGCCAGGAGCTGGCCGACCTCCGGAGGCGCAGCCTGCTGAAGCGCCTGCTGTTCCTGTTCGCGTCCGCTCCCGGCAAGGTGTTCTCCAAGGAAGCGATCGTCCAGGCGGTGTGGAACGTCGAGTACCACCCCCTCCGCCACGACGCCGCCCTGTTCACGAACATCATGCGAATCCGGCGCCTCCTGGGCGAAGACGGTTCGGAGATCATCCGTGTGACCGAGGACGGCTACCGTTTTGTCCCGCCGCGTGATTTCCTATTCGTCATCCCGCGGTGAAGAAGACCAAGCGCACATCGGCACGTCAGAATAAGGGCAAGGGCAGGGCGACGAAGGCGCCGAAGCGCGCGGCTCGCGCTGCACCGAAACGTGCGGCGAGTGCCAGACGCAAGGCGAAGCCGAAGCCGAAGCCCCAGAAGCGATCGCGCGCGACGTCTCGCGTGTCGAAGTGGATCGCGTTCGTCGCGAAGCACGGTGTCGTGCTCGCGTCGGCGAAGGGCCCGGTGCCGTGCGTCGCCGAGGCGGTCGCCGGTGAGCCGATCGTCGGGAGCTGGTGGGCGCACCCCAAGGGCAAGGCGATCTTCGCCGCGCTATCGGAGATCGACGACTCCGCCGACGTTCGCTGCTTCAAGCTCGTCGACGGCAAGGTCACGTTCGTCCATCGCAAGGCGTGGCCAGCGCTCGTCCGGCTCGGCACCGATGGTGTGATCGCCGCCGAGCAGCTCGCGTCGGTGCAGCAGGAGCACATGCCGACAGGCGAGCACCGCAACTTCACGACCCCGTTTCCCGACTGGGTCGACGAGGTGACGCTCGCGAAGGCGAACGCGCTCACCGCCGACAAGGCGCGCGCGCAGCTCGCCTGGGTCGACGGCTAGCGGCGCGGGTCAGTTCACGAGCTTCGGCTCACCGGAGGGCTCGTCGTCGTCGTCCTTGAACGGGTCCTCGCCGGGCCACGGGATGTACGGCGGCACGATCACCGGGCGGAAGCGGGCGAGCGCCTCGTCGTTCGCGCGCTCCTCGCGCTCCCAGTCGCGCAGCCGGCGCCTCGTCGCGCGGCGCTTGCGCCACCACGCGATCGCGAGCAACAGCGCGCACAGGCACCATACCGCGAGGCCGAACAGGCCGATCGGCGCGAGCAGGTAGCGCTGCGACAGATCCTCGCGCCATTCCTCGAACAGCTCGCCGAGCGGCTTGCCGTACGCCTTCTTCGCGGCGTCGTCGAGCGAGGTGCCCTGGCCGACCATCGTCAGGAAGCGGCGGAACGGCCAGCGATCGCCGTCGTCGGCCGTGTCCTCCCAGCGGCCGCGCCGCGACAGGTAGCCGACGAAGTCGTAGCTCTGCGCGTACGCGCGGTGCGCGGGAGACTCCTCGGCGGGAAACGACGCGTCGAGTTGCTCGAGCGGCACGATGCCGCCGAACCACGCCATGCCCGCGAGCGTCTCGGTCCGCTCCCACGCCCACTCCGCGGAGTGCTGGTACGCGAAGCCCTCGTGCAGCCAGTGCGGTGCGTGCGTGCCGAGTGCGGCGCCGAGCGCGAGGTGCGCGAGCTCGTGACGAAGCGTCTGCTCCGGGTCGGTGACGTTGGCGCCGCGCCGGATCGCGACCGAGATGATGCCGAGGTCGGGGTACGCGACACCGATCGCCCACGGGGGCGCGCCGCGGCCCTCCGGCGCGATCGCCGGCAGCGACGACGCGTCGCGCACGAGCTGGACGCGGACGCGCCGCGGCGCCGGCAGCTCGAGGAGGTCATCGCTGATGCGCGCCAGCGTGTCCTCGGCGCTGGCCTGCAGCGAGCGCGCGGTGGCCTCGAGGCCGGGCTCGTAACGGAACGAGATGCGGCCGGTCGTCGGCAGCGACTCGAGTCGCGGTGCGGCGAGCGCCGTACCGCCGAACAGCGAGAGCACGATCGCGAGCGCGATGGCGTGGCGAGCGACGTGCCTCATGGCGCGTGTAGCTCCACGCGCTGCGTGTTGTCGGCGGTGTCGTGCGAGTAGACGATGATCGCGCCGGCGGCGAGCGCGGCACCGATCGTCGCGTAGACCCACCAGCGGGCCGGCTCTTCCTTCTCGCGACCGCCGGCCTTGTGCGCGGCTCGCTCGGCGGACGACTCGACGAGGAGCGGCTGATCGGGATCGGGTGCGCGGTCCTTCCAGCCCTGCATGCGATCGGCGACGAGCGCGACGAGCTCGGCCGAATCGGCGAGCGGACGCACGCCGTCGTCGCCGTTGCCGAGCCGGCGGACCCTCTCGCCGAAGCCGGCATGGCCCCACGCCTCGACGATATCGCCGTGACGGACGAGTGCCGCGCGCGCCTTGACCGCGTTCAGCACGGTCGCGAGCTCGGCAGGCGAGGGCATCTTGCCACCCCAGCCGGCGACGCGCGACGCGACGGTCCCCCACGGTCCCTGCTGGTCGGGCATCGGGATGGCGATCACCGGCTGCTTGCGCACGACGGTCCCGGTGACGACGCCGCGCTTCGTGCCGCTGCCGGCCGCGATGATGTGCGGGCCGGTCGCGAGCACGAGCTTCAGCGGGGAGACACCGGCCTTCACGAAGTCGACGTAGATGTCGGCACCGGCGACCTCCGCCGCGAGCTCGATCTCGAGCGTCTCGCGGTTCGACAGCGCATCGACATCGGGATAGCGAGCGAGCAGCTGCGCGTCGACATCGGGCGATCCGCCGATCGCGCGGAGATGTGCGGCCGCGGCGAGCGCGGCGGGTGTGTCGTGGGCGCGATCGGCGCAGAGCAGGACGTACGTCCACGCGCGCGCGAGCTCGGGGACGGCGAGGCCACTTGCCTGGCGCGCGGCTCCGATCTGGATCGCGGTCTGCGCGGCGGCGACGGCGTCCTTGCACGCGAGGCTGCCGAACTTCAGCTGCGCGTCGGCCATCGCCGCGGCGAGCTGCAGGCGATCGCGATCGATGTCGATGCCGGCGAGCGCATCCTCGACGCCATCGCCGAGCACGGGCTCGAGGCCGCCGGCGACGATCGCGGCGTGGAGCTTGCCGCGCGTGGCGCCATCGTCGGCCGGACCGAGATCGATCACGGCGACGCGGTCACTCGCGGGCGCAGCCGTCGCGGCCCCCGCGCAGACGCAGACTAGGGCGAGGGAAGCTGCTCGAAGAACTTGTTGAGGGCCCATACGTCACGCGCCCGCAGGCCGTCGAACTGTAGCCCCGTTGCCTTGTCGTCGGACCAACGAACGGTCGCGCCGACCTCGACCGCCTCGTCCAGCGTCGGAATCTGGAACGAGATCATGACGTGCTGCCCCATCGAGTACTTCGTCCCTGCACTCACCAGCGCGCCACCGAGCGAGAGGTTCACCAGCGTGATCGGCCGGGTTTCCCCGTTCAGAGCGAGCTTTCCAGCGAGCGAGACTTCGTGACGAGTCGATGTACGGCGGTTGTCTGCCACGGATGGTGCCCCCAGGTCGACCCATTGTATCGGCAGCCGGGAGAAACTCCATCGGGTCCATCCCGAAAGGATGGATCTCCGTCGGGCTGAATGCACCTACCCGAAGTGGCGGCGCCTACCCGAGCCAGCGGTGGCGCCCACGGCCGACGACGTCGCAGGCTTTGCGCAGCCTACTGCTTGATATCGATGTAGGCCTTCTTGCGCAGCTCCTCGATCCAGACGGCAGTCTGCTTGTCGAGCTCGCGGCGCCGCAGCTCGCGCTGGAGCTGCTCCTTCATCTCGGGGAACGGCTTCAGCGCGCTCGCCTTGACGTCGCTGACGTAGAACACGTGGAGGCCCGTCGGACCGGAGACCGGACCGCGGACGTCGCCCTTCTCCATCGAGAACACGATCTGCTCCCACTCGGGGTTGATGCTGCCGCGCTGGAACCAGCCCAGCTCGACGTTGGGGTCGGCCGAGACCGCCTTCGCGACGTCGGCGAAGGGCTCGCCGGCCTTGACGCGATCGATCGCCTTGGTCGCGGCGTCCTTCGCCTGGGCGAGCTCCTGCTCGCTCGGGTGCTCGGGCAGCTTGATGAGGATGTGCGACAGATAGACGGCGCTGACCGACGCCGACCGGCGCTGCAGCTCGTCGTAGCGGGCGCGGACGTCCTCGTCGGTGACCTGGACCTTCGGCGAGACGAGCTGGTTGACCGCGCGCAGGCGGAGCAGCTGGCGTCGCAGGTCCATGCGGTAGCCCTGCATCGTGAAGCCCTGCTGGGCGAGCGCCTGGGCGAGCTGGGCGTCGTCGAGGTTGTTGTTCTGCTTGATCTCGTCGATCGCGGCCTGGACCTCGGAGCTGTCGACCTCGACCTTCGCGGCCTCGGCGGCCTGGACGATCAACTCCTCGTTCACCATCTCGTCGAGGACCTGGCTCGACAGCTTCGCGATGCGGCGGCGGCGCTCGGTCGGGTCCGTGATCTGCTGTGCCTCGGCCATCACCGGCAGCAGGCGTGCCTCGAGCTCGCTCTGCAGGATGATCGAGTCGTTGACGACGGCGACGACGCGCTCGAGCTGGACCTTCTTGCCCGCGTTTGGCGACTTCGGAGCCGGTGCGGGCGCGGGTTGAGCGAGCGCCGGGGCAGCGGCGGTGAGGGCGAGCAGGACAACGAGCGTGCGCACGAGCAGTTGGACCTTGCGTTCAGGGGTTGGGTTGCCCCGCCGGAGGTGGCGGCGGCTGGAGATCGGTGGCCCCGGGAGTGGGCGCCGGCGGGGTGAGGTCGCGGCCATGCCCGTCGTCGCCGGCGGGGTTCTGCGACGTGTCGATGCGCACCTTCGCGAGGTTCGGCTCGTTGATCTCGATCTTGGCCTTGCTGCGCAGGCCGTCGATGAAGTCCTTCTGCGCCTGCAGTCGCTTCTCGCGGAACAGCTTGTTGCGGATCTGCGGCTTCGCGTCGTCGAAGCTCTTCGTCATCTGCTTGCGACGGCCGGTCTGCTTGAGCACGTAGAACGTGCCGTTGCCTGCATCGACGACGCCGGACACGTCACCGGTATTCATCAGCGTGAACGCGGCCTTGATCACGGCCGGCGGCACGTCCTTGTTTGCCAGCTCGAGGTAGCGCAGATCGCCGCCGCGCAGCTTGCTCTCCTCGTCGGAGGAGTACTTCATGACGAGGTCGCGGAAGCCCTTGTTGGTCTTGCCCGCGTCGCCCTTGGCCTCGAGCAGCACGCGCTCGGCCTGCGCCTTGTTCTTCAGGATGATCGCCGAGACGCGGACCTCCTCGGGCTTCACGTACTCGTCGAGGTTCGCGTCGTAGTACGCCTTCATGTCGGCGTCGGCGATCGTGTTCGCGTTGACCGTCGCGTCGAACTCGTCGCGCATCAGCTTCTGGATCATCACCTGCTTCATCGTCCGGACGACCTCGGGATCCTTGTCGAGGCCGCGGCGATACGCTTCCTTCGCGAGCACCTCGAAGCGGACGAGCGAGTCGAGGAACTCCTTCTTCTGCTCGAGCGACGTGTAGCGCGCGCGGATGTACGGCGACTGGCGGTTGATGCGCTCCTGGAACTCGCCGAGCGTGATCGTGACGTCGTCGATCTTGGCGAGCGGCGTCTTCAGCTCCTCGGCGCTCTGCGGCGCCGCGCTGGCACCACCGGCCGCGCGCTGGCTCGTGCTCCCCTTGGCCTCGTCGGACTTCTTCGTGCAGCCCGTGGCGACGAGCAGCGCGATGACCACAAAGTGCCCGACCTTTTGCATGCTTACCCTGATCCAGTAGCACGAGCCAGGACCCCCAACAACGCTTGTCTGGCCGGGGGTTGGGTCGCGTAACGACCGTCCGGCAGGCGGCGCCAGCCCGCGGCGGTGACGGCGCTCCTGACCCGCGCGTCGTCCGGTAGTGCGACGGCGACACGGCTGCCGGAGATCTCGAGCGCGAGCACGCCGAGCTTCCGCGCGATCGCCTTGATCCCCATCAATTCTCCGAGGAGGACGACGTCGCCGGGGAGCGGGCCGTAGCGATCGCTGATCTCGGTCATCACCGCGCCGAGCTCGTCGTCGTCGACGACCGCGGACAGCCGCTTGTAGAGCTCGAGCCGCTGGCCCGGGTCGGGGACGTAGTCGTCCGGGATGAAGCCGGGAACCTCGATCGTCAGCTCGGGGTCGACCTCGCTGTGGATCGGCTCGCCGCGCAGCTCGGCGACCGCGCTCTCGAGCATCTTCACGTACTGATCGAAGCCGACCGCCGCGATCGAGCCCGATTGCTTGGCGCCGAGCAGCTCGCCACCGCCGCGGATCTCGAGGTCCTGCGACGCGATCTGGAAGCCCGCGCCGAGCTCGGTGAACCGCTGCAGTGCCTCGAGCCGGCGCCGCGCCTCGTCGGTGATGTGCTCCGGCTCGGGGACGAGCAGGTAGCAGTACGCGCGCTCCTTGCTGCGCCCGATGCGGCCGCGCAGCTGGTAGAGCTGTGCGAGGCCGAACGCGTCGGCGCGCGAGACGAACATCGTGTTCGCGCGCGGGATGTCGAGGCCGCTCTCGACGATCGTCGTCGCGACGAGCACGTCGAGCTCGCCCTGGACGAACTGGATCATCACCTTCTCGAGCTGCTCGGCGGTCAGCGAGCCATGGCCGATGCCGACGCGCGCGGCCGGGACGAGGCTCCTGATGTACTCGGCCCACTCGTCGATCGTGCGATCGTCGTCGCGCGGCTTGCGCCGCTGCGGCCGCGCCTCGTTCGGCAGGCGATGGTCGGCCTCCTGCACGCCCATCTGGCCGATCGTCGGCGTGATCCAGAAGATCTGGCCGCCGCGCGCGAGCTCGCGCTCGATCGCTTCCTTGATCACCGCGTCGTCGACGCGCGACACGAACGTGCGCACGGCGCGGCGATCGGCCGGCGGCGTCGCGATGATCGACAGATCGCGCAGGCCCGCCATCGCGAGGTGCAGCGTGCGCGGGATCGGCGTCGCGGTGAGCGTCAGCACGTCGACCTGCGTGCGCGTCTTCTTGATCCGCTCCTTGTGCGCGACGCCGAACCGCTGCTCCTCGTCGATCACGAGCAGGCCGAGGTCCTTGAACCGGACATCGGCCGACAGCACGCGGTGGGTACCGACGACGACGTCGACCTTGCCCTCGCCTAGCTTGCGCACGGTCTCGATCTGGTCGCCCTTGCTCTGGAACCGCGACAGCTTGCCGATCTCGACGGGGAATCCCTTGTAGCGGTCGACGAGCGAGCGGTAATGCTGCTCGACGAGCACGGTCGTCGGCGCGAGCAGCACTGCCTGCTTGCCGCCCTGCACGCAGCGGAAGATCGCGCGCAGCGCGACCTCGGTCTTGCCGTAGCCGACGTCGCCGCAGACGAGGCGGTCCATCGCGCGCGGTGCCTCCATGTCGCCGAGCACCGCGTCGATCGCCTCCATCTGATCGGGCGTCTCGTCGAACGCGAACGTCGCCTCGAGCTCGCGGAACGAGTCGTCTGCGGCCGGGAAGCGGTGCCCCGGCATCGAGGCACGCTGCGCGTAGATCTGGAGCAGCTCCTCGGCGAGCACGCGGACGTGGCGGCTGACCTTGCTGCGCGTCGCCTCCCACGTGACACCACCGAGCTTGTCGATCCTCGGCGCGTGGCCCTCGGCACCGACGTAGCGCTGGACCTCGCCGAGCCGGTACACCGGCAGGTAGAGCGTGCCGCCGTCGTACTCGAGCTGGAGCGCGTCGATCTCGGTCTGCTTCGGCGCCGGCGCACCGATCGCGGTCGTCTGCAGGATCGACACCGTGCCGACCGCGATCTTCTTCAGGCCGAGGTACTTGCCGACGCCGTGCTTCTGGTGGACGAGGAAGTCGCCGGCCGCCAGCTGGCTCCAGTCGGCGACGCCGCCGAGCAGTGCGTCCTTCGCGCGCTTCTTCTTCGCGCTCGCGTGGTGAACGCGCTGGCCGAACACGTCGTCGGCGGTGACGAGCACGACGCCGTCGTTCGGCGATGCGAACGAGTGCGCCGGCGTGCCCTGCACGAGCGTGATGCCCGGCTCGCGGGTCGGCCTCTCGCCCGCCACGCCCGTTCGCACCGGAACGCCGCGGGCCGCGAGCACACCCTGCAGACGATCGGTCCGGCTCTGCGAGTCGCACGCGATCGCGATGCGCAGGCCGAGCTGCGTCCACTGCTTCATCGCCGCGAGCAGCGGTGTCACGTGCTCGGTGTCGCCGAACGTGCGCGCGTGATCGAGCTCCTGACGCAGCGTGCGCAGCGAGTCGATCTCGACCCGGAGCTTCGTCGCGTCGGTCTCGCCGTGCACCTCGAGCGTCGGGAGCTCCACGCGGCGCGGCGACGCGAACGCACCGAGCTCGGAGACGAGGTGGCGATCCGGCGGGAACGCGAGCGCGGCGTGCCGCTCGACCGCGGCCGCGTGGCCCGCGGTGACATTGGTCGCGCCCGCCCGGCGCTCCGCGAACCGGAGCTCGGCGTCCTTCCAGAGATCGCTGACCGCGCGCCGGCACGCGTCCGGATCGACGATCAACCAGCGCGCGCCGGCCGGCACGAACGCCTCGGGTCCGACGAGCTCGTCGTGAAATGCAGGCGTGAAGCCTTCGATGCCGACGAACACCTCGCCTTGCTCGAGCTGCTCGATCACCCGCCGCGTCGCCTTGCTCGGAAACGCGATCTCGTCGGCGTAGTTGCGGAGCCGCGTGCGGACGTCGCTCGTCCCGGTCGTGATCGTCTCGCGCACCGGGTGGAGGTGCACGTGATCGACCTGACGCAGCGTGCGCTGCGACTCCGCGTCGAACCAGCGGAGCGACTCGACCTCGTCGCCGAACAGCTCGATGCGCACCGGGTGCGGGGCGAGCGGCGCGTAGACGTCGATCACGCCGCCGCGGATCGCGAACGTGCCCGGCTCGTCGACGACCGGCGTGCGCGCCCAGCCGCCCGAGACGAGCAGCGCCGACACGGCATCGCGATCGATGGTCTCGCCTTGCTTCACGACGAGCCCGCGCGACGCGAGCTCCGCCGGCGCGACCGTGCGCCGCGCGAGCGCCTCGGCCGACGTGATCACGAGCCTTGGCCGTAGCGCCGGCTGCGTCAGCCGGTACAGCGTCGCGACGCGAGCGACGATGCATGACCGATCCGGCGAGAGATCCGCGTACGGCGAGACGTCGATGCCCGGTAGCGATGCGATCGCATCGAGCTCGGTCGCGTCGCGCACGCCGCCGATGAAGAACCGGACGTCGTCCTCGCGCTCGCGCGCGGCCGCATCGTCGGGCGCGACGACGCCGACGAGCTCCTCGCGGTCGGCGAGCTCGGCGGCGAGCCACGCGGCCCACCCGGGCGTCCCGCCGTACGCGATCACCGCGCCGGTATCGAGAGCTCGCTGGAGATCGGCCCACATCGGTCGGGCAACCTAGCAGGTCGGATGCCTGCCGCGTACTCGCAGCGGCTCGTACTCGTCGCCCGGACCCGTCCGATCGGCCGGGCGACGCGTGGCTACTTCCCGCCGATGCGGATCGAGACCTTGTCCTTGTTGTAGCCGCCGGGCTCGGTCACCTCGATGTGCGGATCCTTCTTGTTGTAGACGAACGCGCCCTCCGTGAAGTCGACCTTGCCCTTGGCCTTGCCCCACTTGGCCTCGATCACCTTCATGATCTCGGCCTGCTGCTCGGGCGTCTTGAACGGGATCGAGAACGCGAGGCTCTCGATCTTGCCGTCGAGCGGATACGGCGAGAGCGTCGTGCTGCCGCCGAACTCCCACTCGGTCGATGGCAACTCGACGCGGTCGCTCGCGACGAGCTCCGGATAGATCGCCTTCAGCTCGTCCTTCGTCTTGCCGGCGAACGGCTTCGACAGCGCGGCGATCTGCGGGCCGTCACCGAGCAGCTTCGCGAGCGGCGTGTACGCCTCGAAGCGCAGCTCGCCGCGGTTGTCACCGCTGACGCTCCACGCCGCGCGGACACCGGTGTCAGGGTTGAACCACACGGTGACCGGCTTGCCACCGCGCTCGACGTCCTGGCCCTTGCCCCACGCCTCCTCGATCACCGCCTTCTTGTCGCCGGTCATGTAGATCATCACGTCGATCGTGTCGTTCGGCTGCTGCTGCACCGCATACGACACGTCCTGGATCTCGCTGCCCTGCGTGCCGGGCTTGTCGGCGAGCGGCGACGCCTTCTTCGCCTCGTCCATCTTCATCCCGGGCTTCAGCTTCGCCAGCTCGCCCGGAGGCGCGACCGTCTTGCCGAGCCACGCCGCGGTCAGCGGCGCCTTCGGTGCTTCGGCGGGCTCCTTCGCCTCGACCTTGTCGTCGGGCTTTGCCGCCCCTTCTTCCTTCTTCTTGCCGCACGCGGCCGCGAGCAAGCACAACGCAAACAGCAGTTTCCTCATGTCCGCCGAGGCTAACAGAGTAGGATGCCCTGTGCGGTCGTGCAGAGCCTCCAGGATGTGGCGATCACACAAGGGACTGCTGTGCTGCATCGCCCTCGCGCTCGCCGGGTGCGAGGGCAAGGCGAAGGAGACGATGGCGGAGCAGACGGGCTCCGCCCCGCGCGCGATGACCGGCTGGCAGCGGATCGAGGCACTCGCGACACCGACGGTGAGCGCCGGCCCGTCGAACGATCTCGAGCGCGCGGTCGAGATCGCGAGAGCACACCAGGACGACTGGCGCGACCTCCGCGGCGCGTACCCGCCGGCACCGCTCGCCGCCTATCCACAGGGTGCCGAGGCGATCGAGGCACTGCACGCGTGGGTGGCCGCGAAGGGCGGTCTGCCGCCGCCACCGAAGGCGACGGAGCTGGGACGCCTGACGCTCGGCCTCCACGACGTCGGTCTCGTCGCGATCGAGAGTGCGGCCGACGCGAGCTCGACCGCGGTGTCCGACGGCGTGTATCTCGCCACGCGACTCGTCGCCGAGGGCCGGAACGTCCTCGAGGTGCAGGTCGGCGTCTCGATGCTCGAGGATGCGAAGCGCAAGCTGCGCGCGCTCGCAGGCGAGGCCGGCAGTGGCGCGGCCGCGCTCGCGACGCCGGCGCCGGACTTCGTCCGCATCCTCGCGGCGGAGGCGCTCCACTCGCGCAGGCTGCACGACTTCGCGACGAGCCCCGAGGGCCGCAAGGAGCTGGTCGAGCTCGTGAAGGGCATGCCCGGCGACACGAAGCGGCTGCTCGAGGGCGCGACGGGAAGGACGGCGATGTCGATGATCCCGACCGACGAGGAAGCGGCGGCGATGATGCAGTTCTGGATCGCGGCGCTCGATGGCGCGCAGCGGGGCGAGCCCGTCGCGGCGACGCTCGAGCGCGTGCGGAAGGCCGCCGATCGCGCAGGGCCCGCGAAGCAGACCGCGGTCATGATCGCCTCGATGATCGAGATGCTGAAGAGCTCGTTCGAACGCCTGAACGACCCGTCGGCCTTCTAGCGAACCAGCCGCTCGACGAGCTTCGCGAGTGCAGCGACGGGGTCGTCGCACAGCCCGGTGTGCACCGCCGACGGCTGGATGATCGCGCTGCGCGGCGCGACGAGCCAGTGAAACCGCTCGCTCCGCGGCAGTGCTGCGATCGGTCCACCGCGCGGATCGCCGGCCGCGATCCACGGAATGATCGAGAGCGCGGCCTCGACCTCGCCGACGTCGATGTCGGGCGCGAGCGCGCGAAGCTTCGCCGGATCGAATGCGATCTCCGCGCCGAGGTAGCCGGTGGTCGGGCTCGACAGGATCACACCCGCATTGATCTGCGCGCCGCGCTCGACGCGCGGGACGACGCGGATGATCGCGTAGTCATACGTGCTGGGCACGAGCCGCCTCCTCGACGAATGCACGCGGTTCCGCGAGGCGCGTCCACAGATGCTCGACGTAGCCCGTGCGCGTCTCCTCGGGCGTGGCCTCGCCGGTCAGCCAGTCGTCGGGGACCTCGGCGAGGATCGCGCGAAGCGCGTCCTCGGTGACGCGTGGTGCGAGCGCGGCGTCGGCGGCCTCGATGCTCGCGGCGAGCGGCAGCAGCGCGTGGTGGCGCACCGCGGTGAACGGACCGCGAGCACGGGCGAGGTGACCGTCCCACGCGTGGTGGAAGTAGAGCGACGCGCCGTGATCGATCAGGTGGAGCTGGCGATGCCAGATCAGCATGTTCGGGTTCTTCGCCGTGCGATCGACATTCGTGATCAGCGCATCGAACCAGACGATGCGCGCGGCGAGCTCGCCGTCGGGCGGCGGCGCGAGCGGCGGTTCCCAGTTGAGCGAGCCAGGCAGGTAGTCGAGCGCGACATTCATGCCGGCGCTCTTGCGCAACAGCTCCTGGAGCTCCGGGTCGGGCTCGGAGCGCGACAGCAGCAGATCGATCTCGATCTTCACGAGCTGCGGGACGGGCAGGCCGAGCAGCCGGCCGAGCTCGCCGGCGACCAGCTCGGCGACGAGCGCCTTCGTGCCCTGCGCGGCGCCGCGGAACTTCGTGACGTACGTGCCGTCGTCGTCGGCCTCGACGATCGCGGGGACAGAGCCGCCCTCGCGGAGCGGAGTCAGGTAGCGCGTCGCGCGGACGGTTCGCACATCGCGAGCCTACCGCAGCGGCAGGTCGCTCGCTCGCGGCCGCATCGCACGACGCCGGCGGACGGCGATCGCCCCGAGCATCGTCATGCCGCCGGCGAACAGCCCGCCGATGCCGGCGATCGCGACGGCGAGCCACGAGATCGACTGCGTGTACGTCGTCGAGTAGACGATCGTCTGCGGCGCCGGCGGTGCGGCGATCACGAGCGGCGGCACCGGCACCGGGGGTTCGGCGACAGGCTGCGCGGGCGGCGCGGCCGCGGGCGGGGGAGGCGCTCCGTTGCCGGCCGTGATCAACACGCCGTTCGGCGTCTCGTCCTGGACCTCGAGGAGGAGCGACACGCCCTCGACGGGACACCCGACGAGCGCGGCGACGTTCTGGTACCACCGGTCCGACGTCTGCACGTACGTGTACGCGAGGTCGACCGCCTTGCCGTCGATGACGACCGTCTTGAAGTCGCCGTCGGCGCGCTCGACCGCGACGCGCTGTGCGGCGAACGGTACGCCGGGCACCTCGTCGCCGCACGGCTCGCAGAACGCGATCACCTTCGGCTTCTTGGCGAGGAGCGAGGCGGCCTTGGCGGCCTCCGCCTCGCTGATCCACTGGCATTGATCCGCGTGCGCGGTGCCGGCGACGAGCAGGCCACCGAGCGCGAACGCAATCGACACAGACTTCATCGCTTCCTCCACGGGTTGGTTCGAACGAGCTGGTTCCGGATCAGTCCGATGATCGTGACACCGGCGAGCGCGGCTGCAACGACGGCGATGCAGCCGCCGACGACCCACACGGCATGCCTCGCGAAGTCCTGACGTCCCGCCGCGCCGTTCGCGATCGGGAGCGCGAGCGTGATCACGAGGTAGGCGGCGATCGGGACCGCCATCCAGCGCAGCGAGCGCAGCCGATCAGCGAGCAGCGACATGGTCCTGGCTCCGGTTGGCGACGCTCCGCGCGATGCCGTACAGCACGCACAGACCGCCGAGGTAGACGACGATGCCTTCGATGCGGTGAAGCTCGGCGCGGTCGTAGCCGCCGATGTCGATCGTGCCCCGGTGCATCGCGATCGCGATCGCGATCCGCGTCGTGTTGACGACGAGCGTCGCGACGTACGCGACCGCCGCGGCACCGGCGAGCCGGACGGCGGTCCCACGCGCGGTCCGCATCGCAGGGAGCGCACCGAGCGCGAGCGCGAGGAACGCGGCGAGCGCGAAGTTCACGCCCGCGCACGGTGGCGCGATGATGAAGCGGATGTGAGGGTCGACCCAGCCGGGCCCTGCCTCGTAGACGAAGGAGCCGCCGCTCACCCAGGAGACGAGCTTCGCGGTCGGCGCGAGGATCCATCGCAGGTCATACGCGGTCGCGTCGCGATAGTACTGCTTGCCGAGGATGACGACGGCGAGGGCGACGACGGCCGCCGCGATCCGCCAGCGATGCTCGCGCAGCGTGCTCACGCGGCGCTCCGGCTCTTCGCGGCGCAACGGCTACGGCGCGCCCACAGGATGAGGCCGAGCCCGATCATCGCGAGCAGGATCGGCAGGCCCGGCTCCGGGCCGACCTCCATGCCGACCGCGAGGTCGGACACGCCGGCGGGCAGCGGAAGCGGCTGGTTGACGTCGGTCGAGCCGCCGGTCGCGCGGACGATCTGCTCGACCGCAATGAACGACGTGAACTGGGTCAGCAGGTTGTACTGGAGGCCGAGCTTCACGACCTCCTTCTTGTTCGCGTCGCCCTGGAAGAAGTCCGAGAGCTCGCTGATCTTCGCGCGCGCCCACAGGTACGACAGCGCGGCGTTGGCGGAGTCCGGCGAGACCTTGCTCGCGTCGATCGTCGAGACGAAGCGGCCCTTGCCCGACACACCGGTCAGCGTGATCTTGCCGCTCGGCGTCCCCTTGTACTTGCCGAACACGACGACCGGGCGGTTCGCGAACACGTCGGGCAGCACCTTCGGCTGGACGTCGTAGGTGTCGAAGCCGTCGAACTGGACCTTCACCGACGTCAGCACAGGCGACTCGACGTACTCGCGGAACTTCTTCGCGCTCGCGGCCGCCTGCTTCTGATCGAGGATGACGAACGGCTCGCCCTGGCCGGCCTTCGCGATGCCGTCGGTGAGGTGGCGGTTGACCGAGCTACCGATGCCGAACGAGAACACGTTCGCGTCGCCGAGGTGGTTGCGGATGTGCTCGAACATCGCGGTCTCCTCGCCGATGTAGCCGTCGGTGACGACGACGAAGCTCCGCGAGATGTCCTTCGCGATGCGCGGCAGCTTCATCGCGCGCTGCATCGCGGGGAGCAGCTCGGTGCCGCCGCCGCCCTGCTCGCGATCGATGAACGAGATCGCGTCGGCGATCTTGTCCTTGTCGGCGTCGACCGACTTCTCCGAGAACAGGCTCGAGCCACCCGAGAACAGCATGACGTTGAAGCGGTCCGTCGGGCGCAGGCGACCGAGCAGGTCGCGCATCAGCGCCTTCGTCGTGTCGAGCGGGAAGCCGTTCATCGAGCCCGACACGTCGATGATGAACACGTACTCGCGCGGCGGGATCATCTCGAGCGCGGGACGGTGCGGCGGCTGCACCATCATCAGGAAGAAGTTCTCCTTCTGGCCGGGGAACATGAGCAGGCCGGGCGCGATGTCGGCGCCGGCGAGGCGGTAGCGGAGGACGAAGTCCTTGTTGCCGGTGCCGGCGCCACTATCGAGGCCGACCGTCGCGGTCGTGTTCGCCATGCCGAACGCGGTCTTGATCGCGTGCGACGGCGAGTCGAGCGCCTGGATCTTCATGCCGGCGGCGACCTGCACGTTGATGTCGAACGCGTAGTTCGGCGCCGAGCCGGCGCGGGTGTAGGGCCCCTTCACGAACTGGTTCGTGGCGGCCTTCGTATCGAGCGTCTCGCTGGCGTAGCGAGGTCCGACCACGGTGGGATAGACCAGCTCGTAGACGCCGTCCGTCGGCACGAGCAG
This sequence comes from Pseudomonadota bacterium, assembly GCA_023386455.1. Classification (GTDB taxonomy): domain Bacteria; phylum Myxococcota_A; class Polyangia; order Haliangiales; family Haliangiaceae; genus JABFXX01. The sequence goes on from JAEWJO010000686.1 coordinate 15,656, forward strand.
CTCGGTGTAGTGGAGCTCGACCTCGATCCGGTCCTTGGGGAGGATGTTCGCCACGTTCATCGAGAACACGTTCGGCCGGTCCTGCTCGAGCAGCGACGCGGTCTTGCCCGCGGCCTTGGCCTCCTCGTATTCCTTGCGCGCTTCCTCGCGCTCCTTGATCTTCGCGTCGATGACGCGCTGCCCGATCTTCATCTTCATGCCGTAGACCGCGGCACGGGTCGATGCCGGGAATACGTAGCGGGCGCTGATCGTTCGATCACCGTCGTTCCTGTACATCTGTCTGACCGTGACGTCGGCGATCACGCCGGTGATGCGGACGTCCGCCTTCGTGCTCTCGAGCGGCAGCGCCTCGACGCCGGGCGCTGCTCCCTCGACGAAGAAGTACGGGGACAGCGACTTGTCGGCGTCATCGGCGGCGGCGAATCGCGGCACCACCAGCAGCGCGAACAGAAAGAGGACGGACGTGAACGTTCTGGTCATACGCGCGTCATCCGAGCAACCGTGATGCCAGCTGCATCCATGCGAAACCGCGCGGGAGGCGCGAGAACGTGGCTCCCGAGGCTCGATCGCTGCGGTCAACGAGACACGCGCTATCCTGCGCAGGTGACGCGCTGGCTGCTCGCGAGCATCGTGTCGATCGTGTGCATCGGCTCACATCCGGCGCACGCGGACACCTCGGTCACCCGCGAGATCGCGAAGCAGCGAGGTCTCCCGATCAAGAAGGCCGCGAAGAAGGCGCCGGCCGCCGAGGCGGGCGCTGCGACGCTCGACCGCGATGCGCTGCGCGCGCGCCTCGCGAAGCTCGCCGAGGACCCCGCGGTGCAGGCCGAGACCCGCGCGGAAGGACTCGCGCTCGCGCGCTGGGGCCTCGTACCCGTCGACCTCGACTATCGCGCCGCGCTCGTCGCGCTCTACACCGATCAGATCGACAAGCGCGCCGCCGATCCGGCCTGGAACGACCTCGTCACGACCGAGCGCGCGATGCGCGACGCGAAGTTCGACTTCGCGAAGCTGCTGAACGTCCCGGCGGGCGAGGGCGATGCGGCGCTCGCGCGGCGGGCGCTCGTCGAGGTCGACGGCATCGCGCTGTTGATCGAGATCGTGCTCGCGCGCAAGGGCCGGAGCGCCTGTGGGTCTACTACGACCGCAATCGCCGGCGCTGGTTCTGTCAGGGCGCCGTCGAGTAGCGCTTAGTTCCAGG
>JAEWJO010000259.1 GCA_023386455.1 Pseudomonadota bacterium
CGGCGATGACGCTCGCGATCGGGATCGGGCTCTGCGATGCCGTCCGGACCACGGGCGCGCCGTGCGAGCTCAAGGGGCCCAACGATGCGCTCGCCCACGGCCGCAAGCTCGCGGGTGTCCTCGTCGAGGCGCAGAGCCAGGGCGGCAAGCTCGACTCGGTGATCGTCGGCGTCGGCGTCAACCTGTCGGGCGAGCTGCCGCCGGCCGTCGCCGAGCACGCGATCACGCTCGACGAAGCGGCAGACACCGTCGTCGATCGCGAGGCGTTCATCGCGCGGCTGTGCGCGCTGGTCGAGCGCTGGGTCGATCGATACGCGGCCGTTGGCATCGAGGCGATCATCCCGGCGTGGATGGATCGGATGGCGCAGGATCTCGTCGCGCGCGCGCCGCTCGGCGGCGAGCCGCTCGTCGGCAACCTCGTCGGGCTCGACGACGATGGCGCGCTCCTGCTCCGTGACAGCGACGGGACGATTCATCGCGTGCGCTCGGGCGACGTCGAGGTGATCCGGCCGACACGAGCGGTGGCCGCGGGTGCTGACCTGCACCTGCCTCGTGCTACGACCTAGGCATGTCCAAAGGCGTGCTCGTGGTCGGTGGCCTCGTGGTCGTCGCAGGCATCGTCATTCTCGTGCTCGTGCTCGGCAGCGGCGGCGATGACACCTCGTCCGCCTCGCCGTCGCCGGGCAGCGCGCCGGTCGCGGTGACGCCGCCACCGATCGCGCACAGCGGCGGTGCCGCACCGACGGTGACCGCGACCGACGTCAGCGCCGCCGAGGGCGCGCTGCCGCCGAGCGACCCGGAACACCCGCGCGACTATGCAGTCGGCGACACGCGTATCCGCGACCACCGCTCGGGCACCAGCGCACCGATCGACGTGCCGCCGAACGTGCACCCGGCCGAGGGCCGCAAGATTCCGTCGACGCTGACGCACGAGATCGCGCAGCAGGTGAAGAAGGTGATGGAGCAGTGCGCGGCCGAGATGCCGCCCGACGCGCGCGGCGCCGCGCCTCGGCTCGAGGGGCAGATCAAGATCGCGATCAAGGATCACAAGGTCAGCGTGACGAATGCGTTGATGCAGACGCGCGACCTCGTCGGTGATGCCGCGACCTCGATGAAGCAGTGCATCGAGCAGAAGACGGTCGGTCTCGAGAATCCCGCGCCGGATCAGGAAGACCTCGCGGACTATGACATCCGCCTGTCGTTCGCGATTCCGTGAAATCCGCGCGTGCTGACCCGACAGGCCCGCTGAAACGTGATCGCCGCGCTGCGAGTCGCACGTCGCGATCTCGCGCTCGCATCGATGTCGCACTCGCAATTCTCGACGGTTCAGCACGACGCGATGCGCGAATTGTGACGCGGCTGCGAAAACCGCCGAGCAGTGCGTCATCGCATGTCACCCCGCCGCCATGTTGCACTCGCAAAAGTTGCGGTAGACCCAGTCGCGGCGAGACCAGGTTGATGACCCCTACCCAGGTATGTATAGTCGCGCGCCCTATGAGTCGGACCTCCGACCGCGCGTTGCGAATCGTCGCCCTGCTCGTCTTGATCGCGGCGACGTCTGGTTGTGACCAGCTCGACGGCCGCAATCGCAACCGCAAAGGCAATCGGGACTTCCGCGAGACGAAGTTCATCGATGCAGTCGCGGAATACGAGAAGGCGCTGAAGACGGTCGACGATCCGATCATCCACTACAACGCCGGCCTCGCGTACTCGAAGATCGCGAAGCCCGGTGCGGACGAGGGAACGAAGATCATCCTCGGCGAGAAGGGCACGTTCGTCTGCGACGCGATCCCGCAGGTCGCGTACGTGACGAAGCAGGTCTGCATGAAGCCCGGCGATCGCCGGTTCGACGAGTGCGACGCGAAGAACGTCTGCGCCTCGAGCTTCACGTGCCGGTCGGCCGAGCTCTGCCAGCTGCCGAACACGACCGTCGCGGACATGTCGGGCAACCACTTCGGCGTCTGGCTCAAGGCGCACCCCGAGGATGCACAGACGCGCGGGATCATGACGCAGGTCTGGCTCGACTCGGGCCAGTACAAGGTCGCCATCGACTACTGGGAGAACCTGCTGAAGCAGAAGCCCAACGACCCGGACATCATGGGCAGCCTCGCGGGCATCAACCTCAAGGCCGGCGACTGGCGCAAGTCGATCGAGTGGTACACGAAGGTCGCCGAGACCGTGACCGACCAGGGCGCGAAGGTCGGCGCGTACCAGTTCATCGGTAACGTCGCCTGGGCCAAGCTCAACTCCAAGCAGCTGTCGACCGCCGAGATCGTCGAGCTCGCGGACCGCGGCCTCGGCGCCCTCCAGAAGGCCGCCGAGCTCCAGCCCAAGAACCCCAAGCTGGTCGGCCTCCAGGCCTCGATCTTCAACTTCCGCGCACTTGCGCATGGCCCGTCCTGGACGGCCGGCCTCGATCGCGCTGCAGCCCAAGACCTTCAGCATCGTTCGCGCGTTCTGAGCGATGAGGCGAAGAAGGCTCAAGGTCTGCCGACCACCCCGGCTCCCGCAGTTCCCGCGGCGCCGGCAACCCCACCCTCCGGCGCGAGCGCCGGTGACGCGACCCCGAAGACCGGCGGCTGATTCGCCCACAAAGGAGAAAGCAGCCGATGTTCTCGAACTTCACCGCCGCGAAGAACCGCAAGCTCCCGCCATGGGCCGCGCCCGTCCTCGGTGCCGCGGTCATCTTCCACATCGCTCTGTTCGTGACGATGTGGGTCAAGACGATCTGGGATATCGAGCAGCTCGAGAAGCCCAAGACCGGCATCGACCTCGCCGTCGCGCCGCCGCCGCCTCCTCCGCCTCCGCCGCCGCCCGGTGGCGCGAAGCCGCAGGAGGTCCAGATCACGCCCAAGAAGATCAAGGTCAAGGACATCGTCCAGCCCGTGAAGATCGAGAAGCAGCAGGCGGTCGTCGAGAAC
>JAEWJO010000303.1 GCA_023386455.1 Pseudomonadota bacterium
GATCACGCTCGACACCTTCAGGTGCATGCCGCTCTTGGCCGAGCCGAACTCGTCGTCGCTCATCGCGTCCGACACGATCACGGGCCTCCGCGACCGCACGACCTTCGCGATGATCGAGTCCGAGAGCTGGCTGACCGCGTCGGCGATGTTCTCGCGGTTCAAGTTGCGCGCGACCTTGACGTCGAGCGTCTCGCCCTCGAGCAGGATCAAGAAACCCTTGTCGGCGTTCGTGATCTCGATGACCGCGTCCATCAGCGCGTCGAGCAGCTCGGTCAGATCGCGCACGTGCATCAACCGGTCGGAGAACTCGAACAGCTTCGTGTACGCGTCGAGGTCGGCGACCGTGTTCGCGGCCTCGGCCTCGACCGGCGGCGCCTCGTCGACCATCGCGAATCGCAGGTCGACCGAGCCGATCACGAGGCGCTCGTCGTGGCTGAGCTTGTGCTTGCTGCGCTTCTTGCCGTTGACGACGAACTCCGTCTTCTTCGGCGCGAACACGGTGTACGTCTGGCCGTCGAAGTGGATCGCGTAGCCGTCGGGGACGAGCGGATCCGGCAGGATGATGTCGTTGTCGGGACCGGAGCCGAGCGACGTGATCTTCTTGTGCAGGTGATAGATCGTCGGCGGGTGTCCGGGGGCGGTGAGTCTAAGCGAGGGCATCAGTCGTTCTCCCAACCAAGGCCGATGCCCGCGCCATCCGGCGTGATCATCGGCGAAATGTGAATGCGCTCGAGCACGGACGTCTTCTTCGGCCTCTTCTTCGGCTTCGTGCGCAGCTCCTCGGGCAGGAGCGACTCGTCGAGCTCGGTGCGGACCTGCCGCTTGTAGTGGAGGTTCGCGTCGATCACGCCCCACAGGTAGAGACCGAAGAACGCGATGCCGGTCCCGATCTCGATCTGCTGGAGCCGGCGGACGCGCGGGCCTTCGTCGAGCGGGACCTGGTCGGAGCGGATGCCGTACTTGTTCACGAGGTAGCCCCAGATGCTGATGCTCGTCCCGACGGTGACGAGCTCCGCACCGAGGAAGAACAGGCCCTTCGGGACCTCCTTGTTCTGGAACTGACCGACGCCGAACGGGACGAACGTCAGGTAGTACGGATTGTCGCGAACGGTGATGAGGCTCTCCTTGAGCTTGCGGAGTCGCTCGGCCTCGGCCGCCTCGCGCCGCGCGTTCGCCTCGCGCTCGCGCCGCGTGCGAATGTCGGCCTTCGTGTCGTCGAACAGGACGATCGCGCGCTTGTTCGTGATGACGAGCGGGTCGAGCTGCTTGTTCGGATCGAGCTCGAGCGCCTTCTCGAACTCGGACTTCGCGCCGTCGTCGTCGCCGGTCTCGAGCCGGCACACGCCGAGGTTGACGTACGCCTCGACGAGGTCGTTCGTGTCGGCGAGCTGCGCCTTGGGGTAGAGCAGGTAGTTGTACTTGTCGCGCGCCTCGAGGAACTGACCCTCGCGGAACGCCTTGTTGGCGCTCGCGAGATCCTCGCGCGGGGTCGCGAGCGCGGTGCTCGCGAGCGCGATCAGGGTCGCCAGCGCGACGCTCAGTCGAGCGTGCACGGCACCTCTGTCGTCCGGCCCGCGGTGACGGTGACCGACCTCGTATCGCTGTGCTCGCCGTCGCTGAACGTGACCGTCACCGACTTGGTCGACGACGTCGCGTCGCGCTCGAACGGAATCGGCAGCTCGGCACCGAGCGACGGCGTCCGCTGCTGCAACCGGCCGGCGGCCATCCACTCGACCGAGACGGCGACGTCCTCGCGTGCGATGGAGCCGCCGTCCGTCTTCGCCTTGCAGACCGGCCGCACGACGCCGGGCTTGAACTGCAGCGACGCGCGCGCGTCCTTCGTCGTCCGATCGAGCACCACCGCCTCGGTCTGGCAGCAGTCGTGCTGGACCTCGATCTTCGTCGGGCCGTCGACGCTGACGACGAACGACTTGCCGGTGACCATCTGCCAGGCGCCGCCGGGGAAGCGCCACTCGGCGCCCGCGAACGTCACCGCGACCGGAATCTCGACGGGCGGCACCGCCTGGACGCCCGCGTCGAGCGGCGGGGCGATGACAGCGATGCTGCTGCCGTTGCCGCTGCCGGTGCTGCGCACGGGCGCGTCGATCGGTGCCTCCGCGATCGGGGTCGCGTCGTCGGGCGCGGGCGGCGGCTCGACGTGCGCGACATTCGTGTTCGGCGTGTGCACGGTTCCCGATGCGACGATCGTCGGATCGGGCGGCGCCTCCGGCGGCGGCGGCTTCGTGCGCTGGTGGATCGTCCAGGCGCCGACGGCGAGCGCGCTGGCCGCCGCGAGCGCGACGCCCGCGGTCTTGAGCCGCGCGCGCCGGTTGAGCCCGTCGAGGATGCCGAGCACCTTCTCGTTCTCGCCGTCGATCGTCAGCACGCGATCGAACACGTCGAGCGCCTTCGCCTGATCCTTGCTCGCGAGCAGCTCCTGACCGCGCCGCGTCAGGTGATCGACGAGGCGTTCGCGCAGCGCGAGCTCGTACGGCCCGGGCGCCTTGAAGTAGCGCGCGAGCTCGCTCGTCAGCTTGTCGACGACCAGCCCCGACTCCTCGAGGTACGCCTCGAGCGCGAGCACCATCTCGCCGATCGCCGCGTAGCGATCGTTTGGCTGCGCGGCCATCGCCTTCAGGATGATCCGGCCGAGCCGGTTGCCGATCCGCGGGTTCGCCTGGCGCGGATCGACGAACTTGCACTCGGCGATCCGCTTCAGCACCTCGTGCGGGTTCTTGCCCTCGAACGGCAGCTTCCCGACGGTCAGCTGGTAGAGCACGATGCCGACCGCGAACACGTCGGTGCGGAAGTCGAGCGGCCGACCCTCGACGTGCTCGGGTGCCATGTACGCCGGCGAGCCAAGCAGCTGGCCGGTGACGGTCAACCGCTCGAGGTCGACCATGTGCGAGATGCCGAAGTCCATCAGCTTCACGACGCCGTCGGACCGGATCATGATGTTCTCCGGCTTGACGTCGCGATGCAGGATCGAGCCGGCGTGCGCGTGGGCGAGGGCGCGCGCGACCTGCAGCATGATCATCGCCCCGACCTCGGGATAGGCGATCGGCCGGTCGGTGATGAACTGCTTGAGCGTCTGGCCGTCGATGAACTCGGTGACGATGTAGCTCTCCGAGCCCTCCTTCGCCGAGTAGTCGAAGATCTCGAGGATGTTCTCGTGGCGGAGCTTCGCGACTGCCTGCGCCTCGCGCTCGAACCGGTCGCGCGCCTCCTGGTAGTCGGAGAGGTGCTTGTGCAGGATCTTGATCGCGACGGTGCGCTTCAGCGAGCGGTCGATCCCACGATAGACGACGGCCATCCCGCCCTGGCCCACACGTTCCAGCAGCTCGTACTTGTCGAGGACCTGGCCGACCTGGATCAATCCCGTTGCTCGCTTTGCGCCATGACAACGATGTCACGGCGCGCTCCCTACGTTGATGAGACCGGCCGGCGGCCTCATAAGGTTGTCTAAGACCTCAAGTCTACGCCTCTAATCGTGAATTCTTCAAGGCGGGAGCGCCGGCTTGGTCTGACGCGGCCGTCATTCGGGTAGGCTACGAATGCGTGGATCGCTTACGGCAAGCTCTGCGTTCGGTGTCGGCGGCGGTCACGGCGTTCACCGAGACGACGACGAACTACGAGCGCCTCCTCGATACCGTCGTCCGCACCGTCGCCGAGGTCGTCCCGGATACCTGCATGGTCTCGCTCCGGTCCGACGACGAAGGCTCGCTGACGCTCGTCGCGATGCACGACAGCGATCCGCGGGTGATGACCGCGTACGAGCCGATGATGCGGCAGCTCCGCCCGCTCGGCGAGATCGCGGCGCGGTCGATGGCCCAGGGCACCACGTTCCTGCCATCGCTCGATCTCGAGGCCATCGCCGGCCGCACGCCGCCCGACAGCCTCGACGCCCTGCGCACGATCGGGGCGCGCGGGATGCTCGTCGTGCCCCTGAAGTCGCGCGGCCAGCTGATGGGCATCCTGTCCGTGCTGCGTCACCGGGGCGATCTGCCCGCGCTCGACGACGTCGATCGCGAGCTCGTCGAGCACCTCGCGAACCACGCGGCGCTCGCGCTCGGCAACGCGATGCTGTTCCGCGAGCTGCTCCGTAGCGAGAACCTGCGCGCGCTCGCCGCCCGTGCCGCCGAGGCGAACCGGTTCGTCGACGTGATCCTCGAGCACATCCCCGACATGGTGTTCGTGAAGGACGCCGAGAAGCTCGAGTTCGTCCGGTTCAACCGCGCGGGCGAGGAGCTGCTCGGGTTCCCGCGCGCGGATCTGATCGGCAAGAGCGATCGCGACTTCTTCCCGCCGGACGAGGCCGAGTTCTTCATCGCCAAGGATCGCGAGACGCTCGCATCGGGCGTGCTCGTCGACATCCCCGAGGAGCCGATCCAGACCAAGCACGGGCCGCGCTGGCTCCACACGAAGAAGGTGCCGATCACCGACGACGACGGAGTCCCGCGCTTCTTGCTCGGCATCTCGCACGACATCACCGAGCGCAAGGCCGCCGTGGCGGAGCTGAAGGCCGCGAAGGAGAGCGCCGAGACCGCGAATCGCGAGCTCGAGGCGTTCAGCTACTCGGTCGCGCACGATCTGCGTGCGCCGCTGCGCGCGATCGATGGCTTCGCGCAGGCGCTGATCGAGGACTACCAGAGCAAGCTCGACGGTGACGGCCAGCGCCACCTCGACCGCATCCGCGCCGCCGCGCAGCGAATGGCGCTGCTCATCGACGATCTGCTCGAGCTGTCGCGCGTGACGCGCGCCGAGCACCGCGTCCAGCCGGTCGACCTCGCGGCGCTCGCGCGCACCGCGTTCGCGATCCTCGAGCGGGGCGAGCCGACCCGCAAGGTATCGTTCGCTGTGCCGACGAAGCTGCCGGCGACCGCCGATCCCAAGCTCGTCGCCGTCGTGTTCGACAACCTGATCGGCAACGCGTGGAAGTTCACCTCGCGCGTCGAGCTCCCGCAGATCGAGCTCGGTACGAAACTCGACGGCGGCGAGCGCGTCTATTACGTTCGGGATAACGGTGCCGGCTTCGACATGAGCTACCGCGACAAGCTGTTCGGGGTGTTCCAGCGCCTCCACCCCGCGAGCGAGTTCCCGGGAACGGGAATCGGCCTCGCGACGGTGAAGCGAATCGTCGAGCGACACGGCGGCCGCGTGTGGGCCGAGGGTGCGGTCGGGAAGGGCGCGACGTTCTACTTCACCCTGCCGGAGCCAGCATGAGCGAACGCGTGATCGTGCTCGTCGAGGACAATGCGGACGACGAGGAGCTGACGCTCCGCGCGCTGCGCAAGAGCAACATCTCGAACCGGGTCGTCGTCGCGCGCGACGGCGCCGAGGCGCTCGACTACCTGCTGATGCGCGGGCCGCATGCCGGCCGCGAGCAGCGCGAGGTCCCGCAGGTCGTGCTGCTCGATCTCAAGCTGCCGAAGGTCGATGGCCTCGAGGTGCTGAAGACGCTCCGTGCCGATCCCCGCACCAAGGCGCTCCCGATCGTGATCCTGACGTCGAGCGCGGAGGACCAGGACGTCATCGCCGGCTACAACCTCGGCGCGAACAGCTATATCCGGAAACCGGTCGACTTCACGCAGTTCGTCGATGCGGTCCGGCAGCTCGGGCTCTACTGGTTGGTTCTGAACCAGCCGGTCCCTTGACAGGCGGCGCCGGTTCCACTAATCACTAGGCCCCTCCCAGGCACGTAGCTCAGTGGGAGAGCATCACCTTGACACGGTGGGGGTCTGCGGTTCAATCCCGCACGTGCCTACGAAGACCAGCTGGTAGCCCCAGCTGGTCTTGTTCGTTTCGGCGATCTGACGCGATCCGCGGCACCGCGTGCTGCGCCATTTGCGCGCTGCGGTATGGTTCGCCACTCAATGAGCGAGCACGGACAGGTCACGATCACCCTTCCCGACGGAGCCAGCAAGCAAGTGCCGGCCGGAACGACGGTGGCTGACTTCGTGCGCACGCAGATCGGAACGGGCCTCGCGAAGGCGGCGCTGTTCGCGAAGTACGACGGCGCCGAGGTCGATCTCACGAGGCCGCTCGATCACGACGGTGCGCTCGCGATCTTCACGAGCAAGAACCCCGAGGGCCTCGATCTCGTCCGCCACGACGCCGCGCACATCGTCGCGTCCGTCGTCCAGCGGCTGTTCCCCGGCACCCAGGTGACGATCGGTCCGACGACCGACGAGGGCTTCTATTACGACTTCTTTCGCGAGAAGCCGTTCACCCCGGAGGATCTCGAGGCGATCGAGAAGGCCGCGAACGACGAGATCAAGAAGGATCTGCCGTTCGTCCGCACCGAGGTCTCCAGGGAGGAGGCGCTCGCGCTGTTCGGCAAGCTCGGCGAGAAGTTCAAGCTCGAGATCGTCGAGGACATCTTCAACAGGGGCGCCAAGACGCTGTCGCTGTACACGCACGGCGACTGGGTCGACTTCTGCCTCGGTCCGCACGGCCCGTCGACCGGCCGCGTCGGCGTGATCAAGCTGCTCTCGGTCGCCGGCGCGTACTGGCGCGGCGATCACCGCAACGCGCAGCTGCAGCGCATCTACGGCACCGCGTTCTTCACGCAGAAGGATCTCGATGCGTGGATGCACCAGCAGGAAGAGGCGAGGAAGCGCGATCACCGCAAGCTCGGCAAGGACCTCGACCTGTTCGGGTTCCACCCCGCTGCGCCCGGTGCGGTGTTCTGGACCGCGCGCGGCACGGTGATCTACACGGCGCTGCAGAACGCGATGCGGCGGATGTGCCTCGCGAACGGCTACGAGGAGATCAAGACGCCGCTCATCTACAACAAGATGCTGTGGGAGACGAGCGGCCACTGGGGCAAGTACCGCGAGAACATGTTCCTCATCCTCGACACCGAGGCCGAGGTCGCGCCCGGCGCGCCCGTCGAGGACCACGCGCACTCGTCGCTGAAGCCGATGAACTGCCCGTCGCACTACCTGTTCTACGGGATGAAGCGCCGCAGCTATCGCGAGCTGCCGCTGCGCCTGCACACGCAGGACGTGCTCCATCGCAACGAGCCGGTCGGCGCGCTGAGCGGCCTGACCCGCGTGCGTCAGTTCCAGCAGGACGACGCGCACATCATGCTGATGGAGTCGCAGATCCCCGAGGAGGTCGCGGCGCTGACGAACCTCATCGCGAAGGTCTACGCCGCGTTTGGCCTCGAGTTCACCGCGAAGTTCGCGACGAGGCCCGAGAAGCGGATCGGCGACGACGCTCTGTGGGACAAGGCGGAGGGCGCGCTCAAGGCCGCGCTCGAGAAGACCGGCCTGCCGTACGAGCTCAAGGCCGGCGACGGCGCGTTCTACGGCCCGAAGATCGACTTCGACGTCAGCGACAGCATCGGCCGCAAGTGGCAGCTGGGCACGATCCAGCTCGACTACAACGCGCCCGAGCGGTTCGACATGACGTACATCGGCGATGACAACAAGGAGCACCGCCCGGTCGTCATCCACCGCGCGATCTACGGCTCGTTCGAGCGCTTCATCGGGATCCTCATCGAGCACTTCGCCGGGAACTTCCCGGTGTGGCTCGCTCCCGAGCAGGCGCGCATCCTCCCGGTCGCCGAGCGTCACCACGCGTTCGCCGATCAGGTCGCGGCGCAGCTCCGCGCGGCCGACGTCCGCGTCACGATCGACCGCTCGCACAGCAAGGTCGGCGCGATGATCCGCGACGCCCAGCTCGCGAAGATCCCCTACGCCCTGGTCGTCGGTGACAAGGAGGTCGAGGCGGGCGGGGTCTCGGTCCGCAAGCACGGAACGGGCAAGGAAGCCGACCTCGGCTTCATCAAGCTCGCGGATTTCCTCGAACAGCTGAAGCGCGAGGCGGCCATTCCCTACTAGCCATGGTCAGAGGACCGGGGTAAAACCTGGCTCCTCGACACGGAGAATTGCCGAATCAATGCAGCTGCAGAGTGATGTGACCCAATGAACGTCAGGCCGCCTGGAGGACGTTTCGATCGCCGCCGCCCGGAAGCGGGCCTTCGCATCAACAACCGGATCCGCGTTCCCGAGGTTCGCGTCATTCTCGACGAAGAGCAGCTCGGCGTGATGCCCACGCATGAAGCGCTGCGCCTCGCCGAGGAGAAGGGGCTCGACCTCGTCGAGATCTCTCCGCGCGCGTTCCCGCCGGTCTGCCGGATCATGGATTACGGCAAGTACAAGTACGAAGAGGCGAAGAAGAAGCAGCAGGCTCGCAAGCGCGCTTCGACCGTCGAGACCAAGGAGATCAAGTTCCGTCCCAAGACGGAAGAGCACGACATGGCCTTCAAGGTGAAGCATGTCCGGCGCTTCCTCGAGGGCGGTAACAAGGTCCGCCTTGCCGTCGTGTTCCGCGGCCGCGAGATCACGCACCCGCAGACCGGCATGAACGTGCTGAACCGCGTGGTCGACATGTGCAACGACATCGCCTCGGTCGAGGCGACGCCGAACATGGAAGGCCGCCGCATGATCATGGTCATCGCGCCCAAGCCGGGCGTGGTGCGCAAGGCGCAGGAAGCGAAGAAGGCCCAGGTGGCTGCCCAGGCAGCGGCCGAGGCCGCGAAGAAGAACCTGCAGCCGGGTCAGAAGCCGACCGCGGTACCGCCGCCGCCGGTGGACGAAGACGAAGATCTCGACGAGGACGCGATCAACGCGGACGTCGAGGACGACGACGACGACCAGGAGTAGCCGGGAGAACCCTCGGGATTTCCGAGGGCTACCTGTTTGCCGCCCGCGTCGGGCTTCCGTGCGGAAAACGGATAAAAGCCTTGTCTTGTCGGTGGCGCTGGGGCATAAAACCGCTCCTCGCGTCATGCCCAAGGTCAAGACTCATTCCGGCGCCAAGAAGCGGTTCAAGAAGACCGCCTCGGGCAAGTTCAAGTTTGCCCGCGTCTTCAAGCGCCACCTGCTGACGAACCGGAGCAAGAAGCGCAAGCGTCAGCTCCGCAACGCGGCGTACGTGCCGCCCGCGCATCACCACCAGATCGACGTGTTGCTGCCGTACGCCTGATCCAGTCGAAGAGAGAAGTTAGAGGAACGTCATGCCCCGCGCTAAACGAGGATTCAAAGCCCGCCGCCGCCGCAACCGCCTGCTGAAGCACGCGAAGGGCTTCCGCGGCAAGCGGAAGAACTGCCACGCGATCGCGAACGAGAGCGTTCAGCACGCGTGGATGCACATGTACCGCTCGCGCAAGGTGAAGAAGCGGGACTTCCGCTCGCTCTGGATCCAGCGCATCAACGCGGCCGCGCGTGCACTCGGCGTCAGCTACAGCAAGCTGATGGGCAAGCTCAGCGGCGGCAACGTCCAGCTGAACCGCAAGATGCTCGCCGAGATCGCGATCAGCGATCCGGTCGCGTTCCAGAAGATCGTCGCCGCGTAAGCCGACCGATCACATGCTTGGAATGGACGGCGGCTCGAAAGGGTCGCCGTTTTTGCGTTTGTCGTGAGATCTCTATGTCCACCACAGCTGAATTGATCGCGAAGCTCGAGCAGCTCGGCGACGAGTTCCTCGCTCAGGCCCAGCCGCTCGCGGACGAGCAATCGATCCGCGCCGCGCAGGCACAGTTCCTCGGCAAGAAGGGCAAGGTCTCCGAGCTCATGAAGGAGCTCGGCAAGCTGCCCCCCGCAGACCGCCCGCAGGTCGGCGCCGCCGCGAACAAGGCCAAGGAGAAGATCGAGGGGATGGTCGAGGCCTGCCTCGCGCGCCTCGCGAACGCGGCGAAGCAGCAGGACCTCGCGCGCAAGGCCGACGTCACGCTGCCGGTGCGCCCGGTCGGCGGTGGACACCTCCACCTGCTCACGCAGGTCCGCCAGGAGGCGATCGCGGTGTTCGCCGAGCTCGGCTTCGTCGTCGCGGAGGGGCCGCAGATCGAGACCGACTGGCACACGTTCGAGGCGCTCGCGATCCCCAAGGAGCACCCCGCGCGCGACATGCAGGACACGTTCTACGTGTCCGAGGAGATCGTGCTGCGCACGCACACGAGCCCGGTGCAGGTGCGGACGATGCTGACGCAGCCGCCGCCGATCCGGATCGTCGCGCCCGGCCATGTCTATCGCCGCGACGACGACCCGACGCACAGCCCGATGTTCACGCAGATCGAGGGCCTCGCCGTCGACGAGAACATCTCGTTCGCCGATCTGAAGGGCACGCTGCTCCACTTCGTGAAGCGGTTCTTCATGAAGGATCTCGGCATCCGCCTGCGCCCGTCGTACTTCCCGTTCGTCGAGCCGGGCGCCGAGGTCGACATGCAGTGCAGCTTCTGCGGCGGCTCGGGCTGCCGCATCTGCAAGCAGACCGGCTGGGTCGAGATCGGTGGCGCCGGCATGGTCGATCCCGACGTGTTCAAGAACTGCGGCATCGACAGCGAGCGCTACACCGGCTTCGCGTTCGGCATGGGTCTCGAGCGCATGGCGATGCTTCGCCACGGCGTGAACGACATCAAGTACTACTACGAAGGCGACGTTCGCTTTCTGGAGCAATTCTAGTGAAGGTCCTCTGGAGCTGGCTCCTCGAGCTCTGCGATCTCGATAACGTCCCGACCGTCGAGGACGGTGCGAGCGCCCTGACGCGCGCGGGCGTCGAGATCGAGGGCATGACGAACCTCGGTGCGGGATTTCGTGGCGTCGTCGTCGCCGAGGTGGTCGCCAAGCGGCCGCACCCGCAGGCCGACAAGCTGACGCTCGTCGACGTGATCACCGAGCGCGGTGGCACCGCGACGCAGGTCGTCTGTGGCGCGCCGAACGTGCCCGCACCCGGTCGCAAGGTGCTGTGGGCGCAGATCGGTGCGCAGCTGCCGGGCGGGCTGACGCTCGCGGCCAAGCCGGTCAAGGGCATCGAGTCTCCCGGAATGCTGTGCGCCGAGGACGAGCTCGGGATCGGCGAGAGCCACGCGGGCATCATCGTCCTCGACGAGGACGATCGCACCGCGCTCGGCGCGCCGGCCCAGCAGGCGCTCGGCATCGACGACTGGCTGCTCGAGGTCAACGCGCCCGCAAACCGCGGCGATCTGCTCGGGCACCTCGGTGTCGCGCGCGAGCTCGTCGCGATGCTGCGCGGCAAGCTCGTGCTCCCCGACGCGGATCTGTCCGCCTACACCGAGAGCGGCAGCGCGAAGCGCGCCGGCGGCCACGCGAACATCGAGCTCGCGATCGCCAACGCCGAGGACTGCCCGCGCTACGTGGCGCGTCTCATCGAGGGCGTCGTCGTGAAGTCGTCGCCGCGGCGGATCGCGCAGCGCCTGCGCTCGGTCGGCGTGCGTCCGATCTCGAACCTCGTCGACGTCACGAACTACGTGATGTTCGAGCTCGGCCAGCCGCTCCACGCGTTCGACGCCGCGAAGCTGCGCACCAGCGTCGTCGGCATCACGCCGGCGAGCGACGGCGAGAAGTTCACGACGCTCGACAACATCGAGCGCACGCTCGTGAAGACCGACCTCGTGATCCGCGATGGCGATCGCGGCATCGCGCTCGCGGGTGTCATGGGGGGCCTCGACACCGAGGTCACCGACGGGACGTCGCGCGTGCTGCTCGAGAGCGCGAGCTTCAAGCCGCTCGCGGTGCGCCGTACGGCGCGCCGGCTGTCGCTCGACTCCGAGGCGTCGCAGCGCTTCGGTCGCGGCGTCGATCCGGAGATCGCGGCGCTCGCGTCGGCACGTGCCGCGCGCCTCATGTGCATGGTCGGCGGCGGCAAGGTCGTCGGCGAGGCGGTCGACGCGTATCCGGGCAAGCGCGAGATGGCGCCGATCCGGGTCCGGCTGCCGCGCGTGCAGCTGCTGACCGGCGTGCCGCTGACGGCGGATGCCTGCCGCGACGCGCTCGAGCGCCTGCAGTTCACGGTCGCCACGAACGACTCCGAGCTGACGGTGACGCCGCCCTGGGCGGGCGCCCACCGCGTCC
>JAEWJO010000437.1 GCA_023386455.1 Pseudomonadota bacterium
CTGGATCGCCGACACGCCCAGCAGGTGGCTCGCGCGGCCGCCGTGACACGCATTGCAGACACCCGCGGCCGGAATGTCGTGCGTTGTTCCACCGGCATCGACGGTGCCGTCGACGTTCGCGATCGCATCGCTGCCATCGTCGATCCATCGATACGCGACACCTGCCCAGGTTCCGTCGTCGATGCGCTGGAGCAGGCGGGTCTCGACACGCACGCCGTCGCGAACGAACTCCTTCCAGGCCTTCGTCCCGACGGGAAACTGCCAGTCGTCCGGATCGCTCGCGTCGATCACGCTTCCCGCCGGCAGCGACAGCCACCGCCGCTTCTCGGCACCGTCGCTCCACAGCGCGAAGCTCGGCGTGTAGGGCCGAACGCTCGGTTCGTCGAGGCCGGTCGCCGAGAGCCGCTCCGGCGGTGGTGTCTCGGTGACGACGTCGCACACGTCGTACGGATCACATGCAGCGAGGAGCGCGAGCAGGAGCCACCGCATTTTCGATGGAATAGCGAGCTGGCGCGCGCGAGTCCAATATGATGAATCGAGCCGATTTATCATCCACAGAGATGATCGAATTGCGCCACCTACGCGTGTTCCAGACGCTCGCCGAGGAGCTGCACTTCGGCAGGACCGCGACGCGACTCCGTGTCGCCCAGTCGGCGGTCAGCCAGACAATCAAGCAGCTCGAGCAGGACGTCGGCGCGGTGCTGTTCACGCGGACGCGACGCGACGTCCGGCTCTCACCGGCGGGCGAAGCGTTTCTCGCTCACGCGCGTGCCGCGACGCTCTCGCTCGAGCGCGCGCGGACGGCGGCGCGAGATGCGGCGCGCGGTGCGACGGGTCGACTCGTCCTCCGGTGCTCGCTCACCGGTGCGCTGACGCAGCTGCCTCGACTGATCGATCGGTTCCGACGGAGCGAGCCCGGCGTCGATATCGACCTCGCGCCGATGAGCTCGCTCGAGCAGCTCGACGCACTTCGCACCGGGCGCTGCGACGTTGGCTTCGTTCCTACGCAGCGAGATCTGGCGCCGCTGGCGGCCCGCGCGATCCATCGCGATCGGCTGTGCGTGGCGGTCTCCGCGCGCCATCCCTTCGCGCGACGTCGGCAGATCCCGCTACGTCAGCTCGCGGGCGAGCCCATCATTTTCCTGCGCGCGGCGACCGAACCGCAGACCCACCGATTCTTCTCGACGCGTTGCCGCGAGGCGGGCTTCGAGCCGCGCATCGTCCTCGAGATCGATCAGCTCGAGATGATGCTCGCCGCCGTCGCAGCCGGGATCGGTCTCGCGTGTACCTCGGGTAGCGTGGCCCGCCTGGCGTCCACCGGGATCTCCCTGGTGCCGATCTCCTCCCCGACGATCCAGACGACCCTCCATGCCGTGTGGAATCCGGGCTCGCTCACCCCGATCGCGGGGCGCTTTGTCGACCTCCTTCGGCAGTCCGACCCGGCGTCCGCGTAGGTGCCGCAAAATGTTGCGGTTCCGTTCAGTGGGCCCGGTTTTCGGCCCGAAAAGCGGAGTCAAAACGGTGCCGATCCCGTGTCGCCAAAACCTTTCCTTCCACACCAATCCGGAGACGAAGTCGAATTTTTTTGGAGCGGAGATCTGCTCTTAACACGCTGCGTAAAAACGGTCCTTTACGGCGCTCCACAGCGTTATCCACAGGACACAACAAATTCTGAGAATCCCTCACGAATCGGATCCGGATTCACCCTCAATCCACCCTCAATCCACAGGTACTTCACGTGGATATCTTCCTGGCCACTACACTAGATGTAGGACATGCTCCGGACGGAGGCCCCAAATATAGTGCGCTTTTTCTTGCCCACCCCTGAGGGGCTGCGTTACCTAGAAGTCCCGCCGCAATGGTCTTCGTGGTCACGCCGGCTACAGCAAACCGTCACACCGAACTGCTAGAGCCGTCACCCACCAAGTAATCAGCGCCGCCGGACATCGTTTCATAGGGTTTTGACAAGGGGTTCCAGGCAGCTAGGCCGTCGCTGCCATAGGGCATGCTTTGCCCAAAATCGGTACCCGGACCCTCTCGATCAGCCCAATCGTCGCTCTAACGCACCGCAGAAAATTCGCCAGGAACAAGGAGGGGTCATGCTCGTGAAGTCTGCCGCCGTTGCCCCGGGTCACACCCAGGATACGCAAAAGGCCAACCGCAAGTCGTCGCGCGTCATCAAGGACGAGCGCCCGGGACTCACGTTCTCGCGCTTCTTCACGCGCGAGGGCGTCGACCCGTTCGAGACGGTCGAGTGGGAGAGCCGCGATGCGGTGATCTCCGGCGCTGACGGCAGGGTCTTCTTCGAGCAGCGCGGCGTCGAGTTCCCCAGGACGTGGTCGCAGACCGCCACCAACGTGGTCGTCCAGAAGTACTTCCGCGGCACGCTCAACACGCCCGAGCGCGAGAAGTCCGTGCGCCAGATGATCGCGCGTGTTGCCGACACCATCTACGGCTGGGGCAAGACCGACGGCTACTTCAAGACCGAGCAGGACGCGTGGGCCTTCCGCGACGAGCTCGTTCACCTCCTCCTCCACCAGAAGATGGCGTTCAACTCGCCTGTCTGGTTCAACGTCGGCGTCGAGGAGCACCCGCAGTGCTCGGCGTGCTTCATCAACTCCGTCGATGACTCGATGTCCTCGATCCTCGGTCTCGCCAAGACCGAGGGCATGCTCTTCAAGTACGGCTCGGGCACCGGCTCGAACCTCTCCTCGCTCCGCTCCTCGCGCGAGCACCTGAATGGTGGTGGCACGGCCTCGGGCCCGGTCTCCTTCATGCGCGGCTTCGACGCCTTCGCCGGCGCGATCAAGTCGGGCGGCAAGACGCGCCGCGCGGCGAAGATGGTCATCCTCAACATCGACCACCCCGACGTCGTCGACTTCATCGACTGCAAGTCGATCGAGGAGAAGAAGGCGTGGGCGCTGATCGATGCGGGCTACGACGGCGGCTTCAATGTCGTCGGCGGCGCCTACGACTCGGTCAACTATCAGAACGCGAACCACTCGGTCCGCGTCACTGATGACTTCATGAACGCGGTCACCCGCGATGGCGAATGGACTACCAAGTCCGTGACCAATGGATCGGTCGTCGAGACCCACTCGGCTCGCAAGCTCATGACCAAGATGGCCGAGGCGGCCTGGATCTGCGGCGATCCCGGCATGCAGTACGACACGACCATCAACGACTGGCATCCGTGCATCAACACGTCGCGCATCAACGCGTCGAACCCGTGCTCGGAGTACATGTTCCTCGACGACAGCGCGTGCAACCTGGCGTCGCTGAACCTCATGAAGTTCCGCCGCGCCGACGGCGAGTTCGACCACGAGGCCTTCAAGCGTGGCTGCCAGACCACGCTCACGGCGATGGAGATCATCGTCGACAACTCGGCATACCCGACCGACAAGATCGCGCAGAACTCCTACGCGTTCCGTCCGCTCGGCCTTGGCTACGCCAACCTCGGCGCTCTCCTCATGTCGCGCTCGCTCCCCTACGACAGCGAGCCCGGCCGCGCTTACGCCGCCGCGATCACCGCCATCATGTGCGGTGAGGCCTACCGTCAGTCCGCGCAGATCGCGGCCGACGCGACCGGCCCGTTCGTCGGCTACGCCGAGAACGAGATCCCGTTCCTCCGCGTGATGCGCAAGCATCGCGGCTCGGTCGAGCGGATCGACCAGGCGCTCGTCCCGTACGAGCTCACCGCCGCCGCCCGCCAGTCGTGGGACGAGGCGATCCAGCTCGGCGAGAAGTACGGCTTCCGCAACGGCCAGACGACCGTCCTGGCGCCGACCGGCACGATCGCGTTCCTCATGGACTGCGACACCACCGGCATCGAGCCCGACATCGCGATCGTCAAGTACAAGCGCCTCGTCGGTGGCGGTCTCCTCAAGATCGTCAACAACTCCGTCCCGGCCGCGCTGTCCAAGCTCGGCTACACCGACAAGGAAGTCGACGCGATCGTCGACCACATCAACGCCAAGGACACGATCGAAGGCGCGCCCTACCTCAAGGACGAGCACCTCCCGATCTTCGATTGCGCGTTCCGCTCCTCGAACGGCACCCGCTCGATCCATTACATGGGTCACATCCGCATGATGTCGGCGGTGCAGCCGTTCCTCAGCGGCGCGATCTCCAAGACCGTCAACCTCCCCACGGAGTGCACGGTCGAGGACATCGAGGACGCGTACATCCAGGCGTGGAAGCTCGGCCTCAAGGCGATCGCCGTCTACCGTGACGGCTGCAAGCGCACCCAGCCGCTCTCGACCAACCTGAACCAGGCCACGTCCGACGGCTCCAAGATCGCCGCGGTCGCCGCCAACGTCGACCCGCTCGAGCTCCTCGCCCCCGAAGAGCGCCGCCTCGTCGAGGCTCTCCGCCTCCGCAAGACGCGTCCGGCCGGTCCGCCGATGGCGAACCGCTACAAGCTGCCTGACGAGCGCGCGTCCTTCACGCACAAGTTCTCGATCGGCGGCCACGAGGGCTACCTGACCGTCGGTCTCTACCCCGACGGCACCCCGGGCGAGATCTTCGTCCGCATGGCGAAGGAAGGCTCCGTGATCGCCGGCCTGATGGACTCGTTCGCGACGGCCATCTCGCTCGCACTCCAGCACGGCGTCCCCCTCCCGGTCCTCATCGAGAAGTTCAAGGGCACCCGCTTCGAGCCCTCGGGCTTCACCGGCAACCAGGAGATCCCGATCGCCACGTCGATCATGGACTACCTGTTCCGCTGGCTCGCGATCCGGTTCCCGGTCGACGGCCCGTCGATCGTCGAGCGCCACCCGGCCGCCAAGGCCGCGCAGCTCGATCTGCCCAAGGTCCCGCTCCTCAGCAAAGACTTCATCTCCGTCGAGGTGAAGGCCGGCATGGAGCCGGCGATCCCCGTCGAGGTCAAGGACCGCGCGTGGGTGCAGGAGACTGACGCTCCGCCGTGCCACGAGTGCGGCACGCTGATGGTTCGCAACGGCGCTTGCCACAAGTGCCCGAACTGCGGCTCGACGAGCGGCTGCTCGTAAATCGTCCGCGGCTTCGACACAAAGGGCCCGCCTCGCAAGCGGGCCCTTTTGCTATTGATGAATCCGCGACTCGCCGCCGTCTCGATCGCGTTGTGTGGATGGCGTCGCCCCAATTCGAACGCCAGGTGCGGTTAGCGACCAGCGGCACTCGACCGATGTTGGGATGGCGTCCCGAAACGGGATGCCCAACCGTCTGGAAACAGGTCCCGAAACGGGTATCCCCCAACCGATAGCCGGACAGCTGTCCGGTAACCGGCGGACGGCGGACGACGAAGCGTTCGAACTCCGCGAGATCGCGAAGGCGGCCTTCGGCATCGAATCTGCTCTACGCGCACGCATGGCTTGTCAGCTGCGTTGGTATCTACCGAACGTCATCTATGAAGCGACGACCCGCACGATTCAGGAACGCTTCCTGTTGCGGCCGAGCGCGGAGAGTCGCGCGCTGATCCTCGGGGTGATCGGACGCGCGATGCAGCTCTACACGACCGTGCAGGTCTACGCGTTCGTCTTTCTCTCGAACCACTACCACATGATGGTTTCGGCAGCTGATCCCGAGGAGCTCGCGCTGTTCTTTGGTTTCGTGAACGGCAACATCTCGCGAGAGATGGGACGGATTCACGGATGGAGGGGTTCGCTGTGGGGACGCCGTGTGCGGCCGACTCCGATTCTCGACCCCGAGGCAGCGGTGGCGCGTCTTCGCTACGTGCTCAGCAACGGTGTGAAGGAAGGGCTGGTCGCTTCACCATGCGAATGGCCGGGTGCAACGGCGGTGCAGGGCCTGCTTGGTGATATGCGCCTCGAGGGCGTCTGGGTTGATCGAGACTCGCTACGGCGCGCGCGACTGAAGGATCCCGAGGTCACCGACGACGCGTTCAGCTCGACCGTGGAGGTGAAGCTGTCTCCGCTTCCGCAGTGGGAAGGCCTCGACGCGAACGAGCTCCGGCAGAAGTACGAAGGGTTGGTTCGCGATGTCGAGGCCGAGGGCGAGCGGCTGGGTCTCGCGTTCCTCGGAGCCCGACGCGTGATGAGCGAGGATCCGCATGCGTCGCCGGAGCAGCCGGCGCGGCGTCGCGCACCGTTGTGCCACACCACGTCGGTCGCTCTGCGCAGGGCGTTCAAAGAGGCGTATCGGACGTTTGTCGCCGCCTATCGCGACGCAGTCGCACGCGTTCGGACGAGAGCGGCGACCTACGACGTGCACTATCCCGAGGGCTCGTTTCCGAGGCCTCGCATGTTTCGGCGGGTAACGACGCCGCTCGTCGAACCGCTCGCGGCCGCGCTCGATCGTATTCCGCCTCCGGGACTCAGTTGGGCGACACCCTTTTGACGAGGCGGTAAAACAGGGCAACCCACCCGAGGGAGGCCGGGCGTCAGCGTAGGATTCGCGGATGCTCGCACTCGTCCTCGATCGCACGCACTCGGTCCTCGTCGACGGCGGACGCTTGCTCGATGTGCCGCTCGACGGTACTCGGCCGATGAAGAACATCAGTGCCGCGCTGGCGGCACGTGGCATCGACGTACGTGCGCCCGCCGGATCACGCGCACGACCGGACGGCGCGGGTCGCGACTTCGCATTCGTGGTCGACCGCATCGCTGCACCGGCTGGTATGGAGTGGCGTCCGCTGCGCGAGGTGGTCGCGACCGACGACACCGGCTGGCACGCTTACGTCGAGCTCATGCTCGGTGGTTGGGCCCCACCGACGCGCGAACTCGATGTGTGGTCGTTCGGCGATCGCCCCGAGATGGCCGCACAGCTCGTTCATCTCGTCGCGTGCGGTGCGAAGCGCGTCACGATGGGCTGGATCGATGCAGCGCGCTGTGACAGGACGCCACTGGCGTACGAAGGCGGCGTCAGCGTCGTGACCGACGGATTCGGTTATCCGCGCGTCGTGCTTCGCTCCGTCGAAGTGCGTGAGATGGCGTTCAGCGAGGTTCGCGCGGAGGATGCGGCGGGCGAGGGCGAAGGCGATCTGACCTACGAGAACTGGCGCGAAGGGCATGTTGCCTACTTCACACGTGAAGCCGCGCAGCACGGGCTCACGTTCGACGAGCGGGCGCGGCTTGCGGTCGAGCGCTTCGAGGTGCTCCACGTCGTAGGCCGCGCCGATCGCTAGGACGCCGCAGAACCGGGCGCAGAACCGGCGCCGCAGAACCGGGCGCAGCACCGGGTGCCCGCAGAACCAGGCGCAGCACCGGGTGCCCGCAGAACCAGGTGTCCCCTACCGATAGCCGGACACGCCCCGCAGAGCCGGGCGCAGAACCGGGCAGAACCGGGTGTCCCCCAACCGCAGAACCGGGGGGCGCAGAACCGGGTGTCCCCCAGAACCGGGTGTCCCCCAACCGATGGCCGGACACGGCGCCGCAGAACCGGGTGTCCCCCAACCGATAGCCGGACACGGCGCCGTGTACGTGAAGCTTGCGGGAGAACCGGGTGAGAACCGGGGGGCGAGAACCGGGTATCCCCCAACCGATAGCCGGACAAGACGGTGGCAGGTTCGCACCGACGGAGACTGTAGAGACGAAGCCCGCGCCGGCGACAGCGAGCGGAGCGGCTACTTGACCGCGACGCCGCCGACGGCGATCGGAGTGGCCGCGCCCGCCTTGGAGTACGCGAACGTGACCACGTCCTCGATGATGTAGACGAACGAGCCCTTCTTGAGGCCGGTCGTGTACTTCGCCTTGACGGTCTGCTCCCGGAACGGCGGCTCGCTGATCGTCTCCGTCTGCCACTTCTCGCAGATGTACTCGTAGATGAGGTTGCCGGCGGAATCGATCTGACGGACGCGGTTGGTCTCGTGGCCCTTCACGCAGTTCTGCTGCTTGGACTTCACCTTCGCGAATGTGACGACCGCGGTGTCCCCCTTCACCTTCACGTTCGAGATCTCGCCCCAGCCGCCACCGCCCGAGCTGCCGACGCTCGCGATCGGGCGGGTCATGTCGGGGTAGCCGATCTTCGCGTCGCGGTCGTCGAGCTGGATGCCGGCGGTGACGATCGCGGTCTGCGCGGCGCTGCGAGGGCCGCGATAGCCCGGCCAGTACGCCATCACCGAGCCGAGCTCGCGCGCGAGGTAATCCTGCTTCTCGTCGAACTTGCTGCAGAGGTAGTGCGAGAGCGACGCGAGGTAGCCGTTGGGCGTCGCGACGACGAGCGCGAGCGCCTGGTCGAGCGCCGACTGCTTCTGTTTCAGGAGGTCGTGGATCACGCCGCTGAACGACTTCGCCGGCATCGCGCCGACGGCCGCCTGGACCGCGGGCCAGGTCTTGGCCGCGCACCCGTCGCTCGCCTTGCGCGAGTTCGTGATGCGCGCCTCGTCCATCAGGCCGACGAGCTCGAGCAGCTTCGGGTCAGCCTTCGCCGCGAAGTCCTTGCGGGCGGACGCAGCGATCTCGAACATCTTCGCGTACCCCGGATCGCTCGACTTGAGCTGCTTCATCTTCGCGTTGTGCTCGTTCAGGTTCTTCCAGATGTCGAGCAGGTCGATGCGGACCTTCATGCGGTCGTAGCCGCCATGCGTCGTGTCGCGGCGGACGTCGGCGGCGATCGCCTTGCGATCGAGCGCGTCGATATCGGCCTGGCACATCGCCCAGAAGGCCTGATCGTCGCTGTTGATGCACTTGCTGACGTAGCCGACACGACCGAGGGTCGTCAGCGTCGCGTCGAGCGCATCGGTGATGTACGTCGGATCGACGGCCATCGCGGAGTCGCCCATCGTCGAGTCGATGATGCCGATGTACTGGTCGATCGGCGACCACCTGGCATACGGGGCCTTCTTGTTGGTGACCTTGATCGAGCTGCCATAGCGGTCCGCGACATACGCGACCGCATCCGCCCAGTCGGCCTCTGTCATGTCGAGTGTCGCCGACCACTTCTTGAACCCGGCGTCGACGATCTTGGCGTCCTTCTTCGAATCGTCGTTCGGAAAAGCAGTACGCACCGACGAGTGTGCGAACGGCAAACCGAGCGTCGTCCTGATCGAAGTCTTTCCAGTTGTAGGACGAGACGCTGATCTTCTCGCCCTTGTCGGCGTCCTTGCACCAGTCCGGCGC
>JAEWJO010000708.1 GCA_023386455.1 Pseudomonadota bacterium
CGTGCCGAAGCACGACGCGCAACCAGCTGCACAGATCAATCACGTCGCACCCGCCGCGTTCGAGCCGCGCGCGGCCGAGCCGGCGAAGCTCACCGACGTTCCCGATGTCGCGCCGCCGGCCGCCGTCGTGATCGCGCCGCCGGCGAAGGGCAAGACCGATCCGACGTTCGAGACGCTCCGCTCCGAGATCTCGACGCTGAGCGGTTTGATCAAGAGCAGCCACGACGAGATCCTCGCGACCTCGAAGCAGCTCCAGCAGACCGTCGCGAATCAGCTCACCGAGTATGCGGCGTCGATCGACCAGAAGGTCGAGGCAGGAACGAAGCGCGTCGGCACGGCGTACGACACCGTCAGCAAGGCGATCACCGACGCGGGCATGCACGCGAACGAGGAGATCACCAAGCGCGAGCAGACGATTCCCGCGACGATCAAGGCGGCGCGCGACAAGAAGGCCGGCGAGATCAAGAACCTCGTCAACCAGACCAAGCTCGACGCTCACGCGAAGGTCACGCAAGGTCCTCAGGCGGCGGCAGCGAAGCAAACCGCGATCGCGTTTGCCGACAGCATCAAGGCAAAGCACGCCGAGCTGAAGAATCGGATCAAGACCGACACGTCACCCGGCGGCGCCGTCGCCGGCAAGCTCAACCCGAAGCAGTATTCGGCGCAGGTCCAGGTCGGTGGTCAGGCCGCGCGCGACGTCGGCCTGCAGGCTCTCGCCGAGGACAAGCGCCTCGCGCTCATCACGAAGGCGGCCGATCAGGCGCTGAAGTTCATCGACAGCGTCCTCAAGCCGAAAGAGGAGTCGTACCGCAAGACGAGCGGCATCGTCATCGACGAGTCGCTCGGCGTCGCCGACAAGGATCTCGACAAGGCCGTCGCGCAGCACGAGCCCGAGCAGCAGAAGAATCTGGACGACGCGGCGAACCTCGCGACGAAGTCGCTGCAGAAGCAGGTCGCGACGCAGCGCGCAGGCATCACGAGTACGCAGAAGACCGCAACGACGCGCCTCGCGAAGGATCGCAAGGCGGCCGAGGAAGGCGCGCACAAGGCGGGCAAGCAGCTCTCCGAGGACATCAAGCACGGGTCGAAGGAGATCCAGAACAAGCTCGCGAAGAAGGCAGCGCAGGACGCGGCCTCGTACAGCAAGCTGACGCAGATCCTCCACCAGATCGGCGCGAGCAAGAAGCTCGACGCACCGACGAGGACCAAGCTCGATAACCTGAAGGCGCAGCTCGACACGGCGCGCGCGGAGAACAAGAAGACACTGGAAGAGCTGGCGACGAGCGCGGTCGCTCAGCTGAAGAGCGGCAAGGAACAGCAGTACGAGCAGGCGATCCAGACGCACGAGAACAATGCGACGAGGACGAAGGCCGAGCTCGTCGGCGCGATGACCACCGCCACGTCGTCGCTCGGACAGTCGTTCGACACGATCGGCACCAGCTTCGATGCGACCGTCGCGAGCGAGACGAAGAAGCTCGACGTCGATCTGAAGTTCTATACGAACGAAGCGCCGAAGGTGCCGGAGGCCTACGGGGCGACACTCGACAAGCAGCTGACGGCCGTGATCAAGGGGCTCGGCGCGGGCGCTGACCAGATGCTCGAGCCCCTGAAGATGCAGGAGAAGCTCGACAAGGACTCCGAGCCCGCGATCAAGGCGGCGATGAAGACCGGCCCCGAGGATGCGCACGGCCTCTGGGACGCGATGGACGGCGTCGGCACCGACGAGAACAAGATCTTTGGCATCCTGCGCAAGGCAACGCCCGGCGAGATCGTCTTCATCGAGGGCTGCTACAACGACGCGTACTCGAAGCGCGGCACGAGCAAGTATCCGTCGCCGCTGCGCGCTGATCTCGACGACGAGCTCAGCGGCAGCGAGTGGGATATCGCGTTCGCCTATCTTCGCCACGAGCGCGAGAAGGCGCTGAAGCTCGAGCTCGACAACTCGACCCACTGGTACAACGACGAGGAAGATCGGATCGAGGAAGTCCTTCGCGCGGCAAGCGACGAGGAGATGCAGAACATCATGGCTTCGACCGACGGCAAGGCCGCGGTCGAGGGCGTGAAGAAGCATCTCAGCAGCTGCGACCTCGACGTCGTCAACGCGCTGACGAACACGGACATCCCGATCGCCGAGCGCAAGGTCCAGGCGGACGCGATTCGCGTGTACGACGCGATGTACGGCGGCCTCACCGGTGCCGGCACCGACGAAGCGAAGATCAAGGAGAAGCTCGCCGCCTGCAAGACGAAGGAGGAGCGCCAGGCGCTACACGACGCCTACAACGCGTATATCCGGCAGAAGGATCCGCTGCAGGTTGCCGAGCTCGAGCGTCAGGCCGGCAAGGGCGCGGACCTCATGGACGCGTCGTTCGACGACGAGATGTCCGGTGGCGAGTGGACGACCGTCCGCACGATGTCCGAGACGAAGCTCTCCGACGAAGAGCACGACGCGACACTCAAGATGGCCAAGCTCGTCGAGGGCGCCCAGGGCGGCGGCACCGACGAGGACATGATGGTCGAGGCGCTCGAGGACGAGAAGTACGCCGAGGAGTACGCGAAGGAGAAGGACCCGGTAGCGCGCGCCGCGCTGGCGAAGAAGCACGAGGAGGATCTCGACAAGCGCCTTCAGTACATCACCGACAACGGGATGATGACGAAGTCGTTCAAGAAGGACGGCGCGAAGAACGGGGTCGCCGACATCATCAAGGGCGAGATGGGCAGCTCGAGCATCACGTTCGAGGAGCTCCTCGAGCGGCGCTGGTCGATCGACAAGACGAAGCGCGGCGACAAGGCAGGACTGCCCATCGAGAACATCGCCGGCTATCAGGCGGGGGCGCGCGCCGAGATACTCAACCTCGAGCAGATGGTCGCGCAACGCACGCTGCAGGCCGGCAAGGCCGAGCCGGAGCTGTTGATCGCGTACGCATGCTGGGGCGTCAGCGGCACCGACGAGACGACGCTCAAGAAGGCGCTCAAGAAGAACGGCGAGCTCCGCACCAAGAACGAGGTCTTCAAGCTCCGCGAAGCGTTCTTCAAGGCGTGGGGCGTCGACATGATGGAGGGCTCCAACGAGCTCGACCGCAAGGACTTCAAGGCGCCGGGCGGCGTGGTCCCGAGCGAGGTCGATGGCAAGGACGGACTCGAGGTCCGCGTCGCCCTCATGGGGAAGCCGGAGAACCCCGCCGAGATCGCGTACGTCGACAACGTTCGCTATCGGTTCGTGACGACCGGTACCGGCCAACCGTCGCCGTGGTCGCACGCGCGCGAGGACATGGAGGTCAACCACAAGAACCTCCAGGCCAAGGCCGCCGAGCACATCGACGACAAGGACCTGAAGGCATTCGACGCGCAGAAGCCGCCCGAGCTGACGGACGAGCAGAAGCAGGCGAACGCGCGCAAGACGACCGCCGATCCGATCAACACGGCGGCCTATCTCGAGGACAACCGCCTCGAGACGCTCGCGGGCTACGCCGAGAAGTCCGAGATGGCGTTCCTCGAGGCGAAGGAGGCGATGGCCAACGCGGTCATCACCGTCATCGAGCTCATCGGCGCCGCGCTCATCACCGCGGCCTCGATGGGCGCCTCGAGCCCGATGCTCGTCATGTTCATCGGCAACCTGATCCTGTCGGGCATGACGATCATGATGCGCAAGGACATGGTCGGCGATGCCTACGGTGCCGAGGACATCGGCATCGACGTGATCAAGGGCATCGTGATGGCCGCGATCCAGGCCGGTGGCGAGGCGAAGTTCATCTCCGACTTCGCGGGCAAGGCCGGCAAGATGGCCGGCAAGGCGTGGGAGATCTTCGCGGGCGGCGCCGAGAAGGGCGGCATGCGCATCGTCGAGGGCCAGGCGCTCGCGCTCGGCGAGAAGGCCGCGCTGAC
Organism: Pseudomonadota bacterium; assembly: GCA_023386455.1. Taxonomy (GTDB): domain Bacteria; phylum Myxococcota_A; class Polyangia; order Haliangiales; family Haliangiaceae; genus JABFXX01. The sequence goes on from JAEWJO010000708.1 coordinate 3,883, forward strand.
GCTCGAGAAGCAGGCCGTGAAGGCCGCGGAGTCGACGGCGGTGAAGACCGCGACGAAGGAGGGCGAGAAGGTCGCGGTCTCGGCCGCCGAGAAGGAAGTCGAGTCGGTCGCCGCGAAGGAAGCGCTCACCACCGCCGAGAAGGTCGGCACCAAGGAAGCCGCCGAGATCGGCGCGAAGGAGGCCGCGACGACCGCCGAGAAGGCCGGCGCGAAGGAAGCCGCGGAGGTGACGACTGCCACTGCGGTCGCGAAGAAGACCGCCAAGGAGAAGGTCGAAGCGCTCACCACGGCGGGCATGAAGAACGCGACGACGACTGCGCTCAGCGAGACCGCGCAGTTCGTGATGGACGAGAAGACGTACGAGATGAAGTTCTGGGACGCGCTGTTCGATAACCCGAACTCGCTCGGCCGCCGGCTTCTCAACAGCGTGCCAAGCGCGTTCGCGCAGGGCGCGGTGCAGGACTACATCTCGAACATCGCGAACGCTTCGTCGCCGAAGGCCGTCGGCAAGATCCGCAGCGGTAGCGAGGCGATGTTCCGACAGATCCTCGCCGAGTTCGGCGGCAACGCCGCCGGCTTCTTGACTCACCTCGACAACTACCAGGACGCGGGAACGTTCTGGATCGAGTTCTTGAAGAGCAGCGCGCGCTCCGTCGCGAGCGGCGGCTTCAACGGCATCTTCGGCCACGCGATGCGAGCGAAGGCGCTCGCGCGCGAGCTCGTCAATGCCCACAAGGAGGGCGGTGACCTCCACGAGATCCTGGCCAAGATCCACGAAGCAGCCGGCTACATGCAGGCCGACGAGGCCTCGAACCTCGCGAACCACGTCGCGAGCATGGACCCCAAGTCCGTCGACCTGCTGCCCGAGGCGTTCAAGAAGTACGTGAACAAGCAGACGACCGCCGGCGCGAACGTGACGCAGCCGGGCGGCGATACGACGCCGAACACCCAGAAGTCGCCCGCGGACGAGAAGCAAGCGGCGGCCAAGAAGACCGAAGAGAAGCAGGCGGCGAAGGAAGAGGCGAAGCCCGTCGTCGACGAGAAGAAGACGCCGGCGATCGAGCCGACCGAGGAAGAGAAGAAAGCAGCGAAGCCGGTCACGACCGCGGACGAGGACAAGAAGGTCACAGGCGGAGCGCACGACGAGAAGAAGGCGGCCGTCGTCGACGAGCAGACGCCGAAGACCGAGGAGAAGTCGGCCAGCGACAAGGACGCTCCCAAGAAGGAGAGCACGGTCTCGACCGGCTCGACCCTCGAGCATGGTGCCGACTCGCGCTCGACGACGAAGAACCTCGAGCACGAGACGACCAACAACGTCGAGACCACGGCGCGCGCGAAGGCCGCGCTCGAGACGCTGAAGCCGACCGAGCAACACGAGGTCCGCAAGACGCTCGCCGCGGCCGAGAATGAGGGCCAGAAGGTGATGCTCGAGCGCTCGCTCGCCGCGGGACGCAAGCCCCACGAGCTCGAGGCGCTGCGCGGAGCCATGAAGGCCATGTCCGCCGACGAGGTCGCCGCGAAGTTCACGGGCGCCGGCGTCGTCCAGTTCTATCAGCAGAGCTGTCTACCGACCGCGTACCAGATCGCGATCGCCGACGTCGATCCGTACTACGCGTTCGATCTTCGCAATCACCCCGAGAAGGTGATGGACGAGCAGCGCAAGGTCCTGCAGGACGCCGGATCGGCGCAGACCAAGCGCAAGGACGTCGAGGAGGGCTCGCCGCGCAGCAAGAACGTCGACGACCATGTCGAAGAGAAAGACGGCATGGGCAAGAAGCTGAACGACCCGAAGTCGTACAGCGAGAAGGGCGAGAAGGACGGCATGCCCGCGACTGCGATGGAGGGCAAGGACCTCCACAAGCAGCTCGAGCAGGCGACCGGCCACTCGTACGAGATCCTCGTCAACCAGAAGTGGAGCGACGGCTACACCGGGCCGGACTCGTACCAGGACGGCTCGACACCGCACGAGCGCATCATGGCCGCGCTCGACAAGAAGCTGCCGGTCATCGTCAGCAAGGTGACCGCGGACGGCACGGGGCACGCGATCACGCTCATCGGCTACGAGAAGGGCCCCGACGGTCACATCCGCTACGTCGCGCGCGATCCGGCGACGGGCCGCATCGACACGAAGACGCCGTCGCAGTTCGAGGGCTTTGGCGGGTTCGCGGCCGTCACGATTCCCGCGGGCGTCGGCTCGGAGAAGGTCGAGCCTCACCCGGGCAAGACCAGTCCGAAGACGGGCGCGGAGGACGTCGCCCAGAAGACGCCGGCGCCGCAGACCGAAGAGAAGCCGAGCGCGAAGACGCGCGACGATCACGAGCGGCAAACCGAGAAGCCGGACGCCGAGACCGACGACTCCGCCCGCGAACGCCGGAGCCAGGGAGTGAAGCCGCGGTCCAAGGACGCCAAGGTCGAGGACTGGGCGCATCCGAGCGCCCGCAAGGACATCCCGGAGACCGTGCCGCTCTCGCGTCAGGAGCTGCGCGACCTCGTGACGGAGAAGTATCACGAGACGCTCGAGAAGTTCCTGACGAAGGAGAAGACGGGACTCGATCCAAACGAGGCGTCGCCGTACGACAAGATCATCACGGACCTCAAGAAGGAGAAGCCCGGCACGATCGACAAGGCGAAGGCCGACGAGTATCTGGCTCGCTGGGGCGCCGCAGCCAAGGAGATGGCGGAGAAGACCGGCCACAACGAGGCCGAGCTGCGCGTCATCTACAACGTCGTCGAACAGGACGACTTCAAGGTCTGGTTCAAGGCGACCGAGAAGCTTCCGAAAGAGCAGCAGGCGATGCTCGCGCACATGTGGCGCGAGGAGCTAAAGCTCTACGTCCGCGACATGATGAGCGACGAGAAGTCGAAGGAGGTGCTCTACCTCCGCGACCTCGCGATGTCCGGCGATCGCCGTGGCCCCAAGTTCGACAAGCTGTTCGAGGGCAAGCTCAAGAAGACCGAAGGCGACGCGGATGCGGCGTACGAC
>JAEWJO010000709.1 GCA_023386455.1 Pseudomonadota bacterium
ATCGCGACGAGCGCACGCTGCTCGCGGACGAGGCCGCTCAGCTGCGCGTCGCCGAGACCGCCGCGCGCGAGGCGACCGCGAAGCTGCCGCAGCTCGCGCTGCCGGCCGAGCTACTTCGTCCGGTGAAGGGCACGATCGCGCGGGCGTTCGGTCCGTATCAGCACGAGCGCAGCCGGGCGAGGCTGACCCGCCGCGGCCTCGACTTCGAGGTCGAGCAGGGTGCCGCCGTCGTCGCGCCCGAGGCCGGGACCGTCCGCTACGCCGGGCCGATGCGAGGCCTCGACGCCGGCATCGTCCTCGATCACGGCGACTACTACACCGTGATCGCCAAGCTCGCCGACCTCGCGATTCCCGTCGGGACGCACGTCTTGCGCGGCGATCGGATCGGTCGCGCGCTGCGGCACCGCGTCTACCTCGAGGTCCGCGCGAAGGTCGGGCCCGGTGGGCTGCCGATCGATCCAGCTCCGCTGCTACGCTAGGCTGACCCGATGAGCCGCGCCACGCACGTCGCCGCATTCTGCGCCGGCGCGATCTTCGCGACCGCCACATTCGCGGTCGCCGTCCCGAAGGACGTCTCGCGCTTCCGCGCGTTCGACGCGTTCGCGCAGGCGCTCGCGCTCGTCGAGACCAACTACGTCGACCCGGTCGACGAGCAGAAGCTGCTCGCCGACGCCGTGCGCGGCATGCTCCATAACCTCGACGTCCACTCGACGTACCTGCCGCCGAAGCGCTACCAGAAGGTGCGCCAGGACACCGAGGGCGAGTTCGGCTCCGTCGGCGTGGTGCTCGCGCCCGGCTTCATCGACGACGCGCGGCCGAGCGTGCCGCCGTATCCCGTGATCGACGAGGTGCTCGCGGGCTCGCCCGCCGAGGTCGCCGGCCTCCAGCTCGACGATCGGCTCGTCTCGATCGACGGCGCGCCGACCGCGGCAGCCGGCAAGGAGCTCAAGGAAGCGGGCGCGTGGGAGGCCAAGCTCCGCGGTGCGTCGGGCACGCGCGTCACCGTCGGGATCCTGCGCGTCGGCTGGAAGGAGCCGCGCGCGTTCGCGCTCGTGCGCGCGCAGGTCAAGCAGACGAGCGTGTCGTGGAAGGTCCTCGAGCCGCGCGTCGGCTACATCGCGATCAGCCGGTTCGTCGAGGCGACCGGCGCCGACGTCGCGAGCGCGCTCGCCGATCTGAAGTCGAAGAACGCGCTCGGCTCGCTGGTCCTCGACCTGCGCGACGACCCCGGCGGCATCGTCGATCAGGCGATCATCGTCGCGGACCACTTCCTCGAGTCCGGAACGATCGTGACGATCCGCGGCCGCAAGGGCTCGATCGAGACGCAGACCGCGCACAAGGGCGGCGCCGGCGTCGGCGTGCCGATCACGATCCTCGTCGATCAGGGCACCGCATCGGCGTCGGAGATCCTTGCCGCGGCGCTGCGCGACCACGACCGCGCGAAGCTCGTCGGGCAGCCGACCTACGGCAAGGGAACCGTGCAGACGTTCTACGATCTCGACGACGGCTCGGGTCTCAAGCTGACGACCGCACGCTACCTGACGCCGAAGGGTAACTTCCTGGAATCAAAGGGTCTGATTCCCGACGTGCGCGTCGACGACTTCGCTCCCGAAGAGATCGTTGCGGGCGGTGGCGCGGGGAGTGCGACTGATGCCACAATTGATGACGAGAGCGCGGCTGCAGACGATCCACAACTGACCGCCGCACTCAAGCTCGCAAGGCAGTCGCTGCGAGGTCAGAACAAGTAGTCGCACCGACAGTTGTTTTCGCTGAGACCTGACTGCTACCGTTTATCGCGGGGACACATCGCACGATGTTCAAGCTGGTGATCCAGGATGACGAAGGGAAGACGACAGTCGTCCCTCTGATCCGTGACGAGATCACGATCGGACGCAAAGAAGGCAACACGATCCGGCTCACCGAGCGGAACGTGTCCCGCCGCCACGCCCGGATCCTGAGGAACAACGGTGAGGTCCAGATCGAGGACCTCGGCAGCTACAACGGCATCCGCGTCAACAACGCGCGGATCGCCGAGCGCGTCTCGCTCCGCATCAGCGACCAGGTCCAGATCGGCGACTACAAGCTCTACCTGAAGGCCGAGGGCGTCGAGCAGGTCGACGACGCGCGCACGATGCCGATCGAGCGCGTCGACAGCGGTCTGCCGACCGACGTCATGCCCGCGATGCAGGCCCCGCCGCCGACGGCGCCGATGGCCGCCGCGATCCCCGGCACCCCGCAGCCGAACCGCTCGCAGGTCGCCGCCGCCGACACCGACCCCGCGGGTCGCCCGGTCGCGACCGCCGCCCAGGTCGCCGCGCTCACGCAGCCGGTCGGCTACGGCAAGCTCGTCGTCCTGTCGTCGAACTTCGCCGGCAAGGAGTTCGACCTGACGCGGCCGCAGATGATCATCGGCCGCACCGACGAGAACGACATCGTCGTCAACCACCGGTCGATCAGCCGCAACCACGCCAAGGTCACGCGCGATCCCGAGACCGGGCGCTACACGATCAGCGACCTGCAGTCGTCCAACGGCGTCCGGGTCAACGGCCAGGACTACGGCAAGGTCGAGCTGCGCCGCGCCGATACCGTCGACCTCGGTCACGTCCGGCTGCGGTTCGTCGAGCCGGGCGAGGACTTCGTCTTCTCGCGCGACGCCGTGATCGCAGACGTCCCGGAGACGGGCGGCAAGAAGGGCGTGCTCGTCGCGATCGTCCTCGGTGTCCTCGTGCTCGGCGGCGTCGGCGCGTTCTTCGCGATGAAGGGCGGCACCGACAAGACCGCCAAGGGCTCCGACACCAACGGCTCGGCCGGCAACGCGAGCGGCGACGTCGTCGCGACGAACAACGGCAGCGACGACCTCGGGTCCGGTGGCGTCACCAACCCCGAGGTCATTCCCGACGCGATGGAGCAGGCGGTCAAGCCGCCGCCCGACGACGTCGCCGGCACGATCAAGGTCGAGTGCCAGCAGGCGCAGCTCGATCGCAAGTGGGGCGACATGACGTCGTGCGCGGATCGCCTCGCCCAGTACGACGGCGCCGCGTCGAAGAAGCTCAAGGCGAAGGCCAAGGAAGAGCTCGAGAACGAGCTCGCGAAGGGCCGCATCGAGGACGCCTCCAAGGAGCTGAACCTCGGCAAGGCGAAGGCCGAGCTGAAGTCCATCGAGGACGGCTCGGTGTACCGCCCCGAGGCCGAGAAGGTCGTCGAGGACCTGCAGGACAAGATCACGGCGCGCTATCGCGACGAGGCCTCGGCCCTGAAGCGCAAGAACCAGTGCGCCGAGATCGACAAGCTGATCGGGACGGCCCGCAACGCCGGTGGCCCGCCCGCCGCCGACGCGGTCGCGGCGTTCAAGTGCACGGTCGTCGTCGAGAAGGACTGCTCGAACAAGCTCGTCGACAACACGAAGGCGTGCCTGAAGCAATTCTGCGCGAACAACAAGGACGACGCGAAGTGCTCGACGGGCACGACGCAGGTGACCCCGCCGCCGGGCTGCGACGCCGATGCCCTCAAGGACAAGGGCATGGAGAACGTCAACATGGGCCAGCACGCGGCCGCGCTGTCTCAGTTCGAGGCGTCGCTGCGCTGCAAGCAGGACGCCTACGTCATGCAGCTGGCGTTCATGGCCTCGTGCAACAGCATGAACCCGACCAAGGCGAAGCTTTACTTCAAGAAGCTGACGCCGGCGCAGCAGCAGCGCTTCCAGATCATGTGCATCCGCAACAAGGTCGAGTACCAGTAGCAGGGGCCGGCGTGTGAGGCGGACCCAGGAATCGATCCTGGGAGAAACGTCTTTGTTGCCGCTTGTTTGACCCCGGGGATCTGGTTGGTGTAACCAGGACCCAGCCTGGGTGCACTAGCTCGGAGGCTACATGTCCGGAGGCCTACCTGTGATCAGAGTTTGCGGTACCGCAGCACTCATGCTCGCGCTCGTCGCGCCCGTCGCGGCGCAGCCCGCGGGTGATGTTCCCCTCGATACGTTCCGCCCCGCGATGGACTCGCGTGGCTACCTGACGGTCAACGCCTCGCAGGTGCTCGGCCACAAGGAGCTGTCGTTCGGTCTTGGCGCCCTCGACTGGGGCTACAAGATGCTCAACCTCGAGGGCAACGGCGCGACGTACGACGTCAACAACATGGTGACGGCGACGCTGATCGCCGCGTTCGGCCTCAAGGCCGGCCCCGCCGAGCTCGAGTTCGGCGCGTCGGTCCCGTTCGTCATCATGAACGGCGACCGCGGCCCCGACAACGCCGGCGATCCGGCGACGCCGAACGACGACCAGGAGTTCAAGCTCGACGGTCAGGGCATCGGCAACCTCGGCCTGCACTTCAAGACGCGCTTTCTCAAGACCAGCCGCCCGCCGCACCTCGGCATCGGCGTGATCGCCAGCGTCTACCTGCCGACCGCGAGCCCCGACTCGCGCTGGCTCGGCGACAAGAAGGCGGTACCGCAGATCATCGGTATCATCGACAAGGAGTTCGGCTCGCGCGGCCAGCTCCGCCTCGCGCTCAACGGCGGTATCCGCATCCGCCCCGAGACGACCTTCACGAACGACGACCCGACCGACGCCAAGATGCCGGCGCCGGTGCTGCCCGTCCCGGTGACGAACCAGTCGGTCACGATCGGCACCGAGATCCCGTTCGGCTTCGGCGTCTCGTACGCGATCGCGGTCCAGAAGTTCGACGTCGTCGCCGAGGTGCTCGGCGCGATCCCGGTCGGCGGCAACGAGAACTACCAGTCGCTCGAGGCGATCGGCGGCGTGAAGCTCTACCTCGCGCGCAACTCGTTCCTCTCGCTCGGCGCGGGCCGCGGCCTGCTTGCCTCCAAGGAGAAGGGCGCGAACCCGGACGTCCGCGCGTTCATCGGCATCGTGTTCGAGCCGAACATCGGTGACCGCGACGGCGACGGCATCAAGGATGACGTCGACAAGTGCCCCGACGATCCCGAGGACTACGATCGGTTCGAGGACGAGGACGGCTGCCCCGAGCCCGACAACGATCGCGACGGCATCCTCGATGTCGACGACAAGTGCCCGAACATCCCGGAGGACAAGGACGGCTTCCAGGACGAAGACGGCTGCCCCGAGGGTAACAAGAACGATCGCGACGGCGACGGCATCCTCGACGACGTGGACAAGTGCCCGGACGATCCGGAGGACTTCGACCAGTTCGAGGTCGAGGACGGCTGCCCCGATCCCGACAACGATCTGGACGGCATCCTCGACGTCGACGACCTCTGCCCGAACGACCCCGAGGACAAGGACGGCTTCGAGGACGAGGACGGCTGCCCCGATCTCGACAACGACAAGGACCGCATCCTCGACACGGACGACAAGTGCCCGAACGAGCCGGAGACCTACAACGGCTTCGAGGATGAGGACGGCTGCCCCGACCGCGGCCGCGTCGTCGTCACCGACACGTCGATCGAGATCCTCGACATGATCTACTTCGAGTACGACAAGGCGATCATCAAGAAGGAGTCGTACCCGATCCTCGACGCCGTCGCGGCGACGCTCCAGGGCAACCCGAGCATCCAGCTCGTCGAGATCCAGGGCCACACCGACGAGCGCGGCAACGACGCGTACAACCTCGACCTCTCCGACCGCCGCGCTGCCGCGGTGAAGCAGTACCTCGTCGACAAGGGCGTCGAGGACAAGCGCCTGACGTCGCAGGGCTACGGCGAGACCCAGCCGCTCATTCGCGAGTCGAACGAGAAGGCCTGGGCGAAGAACCGCCGCGTCGCGTTCCTGATCCTCAAGCGCGCCACGGACTAGCGCAGTTCGCATCAAACGGGCGCCGCGCCGAGCGGCGAGCTAGACTCCGGTCGTGATTCGACTGCTGGTCTTCCTCGCTCTCGCCGGCGCCCTCGCGTTTTTCGGTGCGACGGTCAAGCTCGGCAATCGCACGTTCTTCGGCCACGTCCGCGCGATCTGGCACACCGACGAGGTCCAGGACCTCAAGCACGGCGTCGAAGAGAAGGCGGCGCCGGCGGTCAAGCGCGTCAAGAAGGGTGTCGAGGCGGCGATGACCGACGACGACGGATCCGCGGCCGCGGCCGGCTCCGGCTCCGCGGGCTCGGCGACCCGGGCGCCGGCACCATGAAGTTCCCGCTGACCCAGCAGCTGATCGACGAGGCGCGCCGCTACGAGCTCCGCTCCGCGTGCCGCGACTGCTTCTACTGGGACGCGCGCGACGAGAAGTGTCGCCACGACTGGCCCGACGAGGGACAGCGCCGGTGGCCGCTCGATGCGAAGGACCCGGAGACCGGAGAACTTCCGAGCCACGTCGCGTTCTGCAAAGAGTTCGAGCTCCGCTAGCGCAAAAAAACCGCCGCACTGCGGAACTTTGCTGACGCGCGCGATCCGGCGGCGTGTTTATGCTGCTCGCCGGTGCTCGATCTACACCTGTCTCCCGAGGTCGCCGAGGCGCGCGTCGACAAGCGTCCCGTCGTCGCGCTCGAGTCGACGATCATCGCCCACGGCCTGCCGTACCCGCAGAACCTCGAGGTCGCGCAGGAGCTCGAGACCACCGTGCGCGACGCCGGTGCCGTGCCCGCGACGATCGCGATCGTCGACGGTCGCCCGTGCATCGGCCTGACGTCGGCCACGCTCGAGCGCCTCGCGAAGGATGGCAAGAGCTTCCGCAAGGCCGGCGCGACCGACCTCTCCGTGATGATCGCGCAAGGCAAGTGCGCCGCGACGACCGTCAGCGCGACGTCGGTCCTCGCCGCGCGCGCCGGGATCCGCGTGTTCGCGACCGGCGGCATCGGCGGCGTCCACCGTGGCGACTCGCTCGATGTCTCGAACGATCTCACGACGCTCGCGAAGACACCGATCGCGATCGTGTCGGCGGGCGCGAAGGCGATCCTCGATCTGCCGCGCACGCTCGAGATGCTCGAGACGCTCGGCGTCCTCGTGATCGGCTATCGCACCGACGAGCTCCCCGCGTTCTACACCGTCCGCTCGGGGCTGCGCCTCGAGCACTTCGCGGGCACGCCTGCCGATCTCGCGACGATCCTGAGGACGCACTGGGACGACCTCCAGAACACGAGCGGTGTCCTCGTCGCGAACCCGATCCCGTCGGAGGCCTCGCTCGACGAGCGCCTGATCACGCGCGCGATCGAGGCCGCGCTCGCCTCGGCGGCGCAGCAGGGCATCACCGGCAAGGCGCTGACGCCGCACCTGCTCGCGCAGGTCGCCGAGGCGACGGGTGGTGCGTCCGTGCGCGCCAACCGCGCGCTCGCGAAGAACAACGCGAAGGTCGCCGCCGAGCTCGCGCTGGCGCTGCAGCCGCCGATCGAGGGCCGGCTCACCCAGCGCACGCTGCTGTCGCCGTACCCGAACTGAAGGGGTCAGACATGACTTGTATGACTCGTGCGGCAAGTCATACGAGTCATACAAGTCATGTC
>JAEWJO010000469.1 GCA_023386455.1 Pseudomonadota bacterium
CGTCGGTGCCGGCCGGCGCGCTCCCGGTCTCCGCGGGCGCAGGCGTCGTGACGGTCGTCGGCGGCGGCGGGCTCAGCTCGCCCTGGATCGCCTGCTGCTGCGGCCGGACCTTCTTCGTCTTGCTGCCACCGAAGCCGACCATGATGATGACGACGATCACGACGAGGCCGAGGCCACCGCCGATCACGTACGTCAGGATCTTCTTCGTGTTCGCCTGCGGCGCCTCGTACTCGTCCTCGTAGTGGTCCGACGTGATCGCGTCGTGCTTGTCGGTGCCCCAGCCCCAGCCGGCGAGCACGTCCTTCGACTCGCGGCCGACCGGACCGAGCGCGACGACCGACGCGGGATGCGGCGTGCCGTCACCGTGCGACCTGGCACGCGTCGACCCAGCCTCGCTCTTCGCGCGCTTCTTGCCCTCGCTCTGCGACTCGGCGCGGGGCTTCTTGTCGACGGGCGTTGCCTCGGCGGCCGACACCGCGGTCGCGACCGGTGCGGTCGCGGTGCTCGCGGCGGCGACGGCGGCACTCGCGCCGGCGGCAACCGCGCTCTCCGTGATCGGCGGCGCTTCTCGTCGCTCGTCCGCCTTCGGTGCCTCGACGAGCGTCGCCTGCGCGTGCTTGGCCTCGACGACGCCCGGCGTGATCGTGGCCGGCGGCGGCGTGTCGACGAGCGTGTCGTGCTTGGAGGCGTCACCCGGTGCCGGCGTCGGTGTCGTGTCGACGATCGTCGCCGGTTGCTTCGCCTCGACGGCGGTCACGGGCAGCTTGCCGGTCTCGACGATCGTCGCCGGCTGCTTGGCCACCGGCAGCTTGTCGGTCTCGACGATCGTCGCGGGCTGCTTCGGCGTGTCGACGAGGATCGCGGGCTGCTTCGCCTCCGCGGTCGGCTCGGCCTTCGTCTCGACCTTCACCTGCGGCGGCACGCTGACCGAGATCGTCGACTTCTCGCTGCGCATCGGCGTCGAGCCGTTCGGCAACACCGGCGGCATCGGTACCACGGGCGATTCGGTCACGGCCGGTGCCATGGCGCCGCTCGCCGCCAGCGCGGGCTCGAGTGCGCCGGGCCCGGTCGTGTGGCCGATGAGCGTCTGCGTCGAGACCGCACTCGGCAGGTTCGTCTCGGTCGCGGCCGTCGCGAGCGCGCTCGCGATCGCGGATCCCGACGGCGGCGGCTGCGATGCGCTCGGCGAGCGCGCGAGGCCCGGCTGCTGCGCGAGCGGCTTCGTGACCGGCAGTGCGACGTCGATCTTCTTCGCGGCCTCGGCCGCAGCCGCGAGATACGCCGCGATCTTGTCGTCGTTGTCCTCGTAGCCGGCCTCGGAGAGGAACTCCTCGATCTCGACAGCCATCGACTTGAGGCTCTGATACCGGTCGGCCGGGTTGCGCGACAGTGCGCGCATGCAGATCGCCGACAGCTCGGCGGGCACGTTGGCGTTGAGCTCCGCCGGCGGCTGGATCTCGCGCTCTTGCACGGCGACCTTCACCGCGGCGTCGTTCATCGCGTCGAACAGGCGCTGGTGCGTCAGCGCCTCCCACAGCACGGTGCCGAGCGAGAACACGTCGCTGCGACGATCGCCGCTGCTGCCGCTCACCTGCTCGGGCGACGCGTAGCCAAGACCGGTCGACTCGCCGAGCGCGAGCTTCGCATCGCCGTCGGAGCCGAGCGAGATCGCCGCGGGCGAGACCGGACCGACCGCCTTGCCGGCGCCGGCCTTCTGCTGGGCCGCGTGCACCTGCATCGCGATCTTTCCGATCACGCGTGCGCTACTGAGCTCATCGAGCCTCTTGCCCGTGCGCCCGGCGTCGATCAACGAGCGAAGCGTATCGGCTGCCACGGGCACATCGTAACCGAGGCTCGGGCCGGTTTCTGCTGTTCCAACCCTGCACAGTGACGGGCAATACCTACATCGCGGCCGCGACAACGACCGCCGCGATAGGCGAAACATTCGGCAATGCCTTCGACGCTGTCACGCCGCGCGATTCTCGGTGCGGAGCTCCCCGGCGATGACGAGGCATTCTGCCCCGACGGCGTGCGCATCGTCGACGTCGCGCCCGGCGGCATGGCCGATCGCGCGGGCATCGTCGCCGGTGACATTCTCGTCTCGCTCGCCGGCCAGCCGGTGCGCGATCTGTGCGAGCTCGCGGCCGCGCTGCGCGCTGCCGGTGCCGCATCCACCGTCGAGGTCTCGTATCTCCGCGGCGGCGAGCGACTCGTGCGTGCGGCGGCGACGACGCCGATGCCCGCCGAGCACGTCGATGACGCCGAGGTCGTCCTCGGCGAGCTTGCCGCCGACGGCGCGCGACTTCGCACGATCGAGGTCCGCACGGCATCGCCACGTGCGCTCGTGCTGTTCATCCAGGGCATCGCGTGCGAGTCGATCGATCAGGCGGTGTCGCCCGACGCGCCTCTCGCCGCGCTCGTCGCAGGTCTCGCGCGCGCCGGCTACAACTCGCTGCGGTTCGACAAGCGTGGCGTAGGCGACAGCGAGGGTACGCCGTGTCGAGAGAGCGACTTCGCGACCGAGCTCGCCGACGCCCGCGCGGCCGTGGCGCTCGCCGCCGATCGCGCGCGCGCTCGCAAGATCCCGCTCGTCATCATGGGGCACTCCGTCGGCGGCATCATCGCACCGCTCGTCGCGCCGGCGGTCCCCGCGCTCGCCGGCGTCATCGTCTACGGCACGCCGGTGATGCGCTGGATCGACTGCCTTGTCGACAGCACGCGGCGTCAGCTCGAGCTGCGCGGCGCAGCCGCCGCGGAGATCGCTCGCCGATGTGACGAGATGCGCGCGCTCGCCGATCGCGGCGAGCTCAACGGCCGCTCGGCCGCCTACCATCGCCAGCTCGAGGCCGTCGACATCGAGGCCGCATGGCGCACGGTCGAGGTCCCGGTGCTCGTCGTCCGCGGCGAGTACGACTGGGTCGTTCGCGCCGACGATCAGGCG
>JAEWJO010000518.1 GCA_023386455.1 Pseudomonadota bacterium
CACGTCGTCCGCGTCCTCGAGGTCGGCACGACGACCGGTGAAATTCCGTACCTCGCGATGGAGCGCCTGCGCGGTCACGACCTCGCGCACCAGCTCCGCCGCCAGCGCCGGCTGAACCTCCAGCAGGCCCAGGTCCTCGTCGCGCAGGTCGCACAGGGTCTCGAGGCCGCGCGCACCGCCGGCATCGTCCACCGCGATCTCAAACCCCACAACGTGTTCCTCGCCCAGGACGGTCGCTGGAAGATCCTCGACTTCGGCGTCTCCAAGCAGGGCGGTAGCGGCACCCTCACGAAGGGTCACGTCATCGGAACTCCGGCATACATGGCGCCGGAGCAGGCCCGCGGCGAGAACGTCGACCACCGCGCCGACGTCTACTCCCTCGCCGCGATCCTCTATCGCTCCGTCACCGGTCACCCCGCCTTCACCGGCAAGGACGTGCCGACGACGCTCTACGACGTCGTCTATCGCGTTCCGACCCAGCCCTCCATCCTCGCGTCCGTCCCCGGCGACGTCGATCGCGTGCTCGCGCTCGGTCTCGCCAAGGACGCGAAGGATCGCTTCGCCTCCGCGCTCGAGCTCGCGCAGTGGTTCACGTCCGCCATCACCGACGAGCTCTCCGCCGAGCAGCGCCGGCGCGCCGACGACCTCATGGCCAAGAGTCCGTGGGGAACGCGTCAGACACAGACGCAGCCGACCTGAGGGCGGTCGCCCCCTGGGATCTCATCTCGATTCCATCGAGCGAACATGCATGGTACGAGTTGATAAGCGGCGTTGTTTGCATGTCTCGTGCACGCGTACTGATCCTGTGGAACCAACTCGATGACGATGTCGTCGAGCTCTGGCGCCGCGACGGTCGAAGGTCCCCCGAGTGGGACCCGAACCTGATCGTCGAGCCGTGGGACACCGTCGCCGAGGAGATCGAGCAGATCGTCGAGTGCGTGCGCGAGGCCGGCTACGACGCCAAGGCGATCAACATCCGCGACGACTTCGACAACCTCGTCGAGACCGTCAAGGCCGAGCGCGCCGACGTCGTGATGAACCTCATCGAGTGGTTCCACGACGACCTCGAGCACGAGACCCACGTGCCCGCGATGTTCGAGCTGCTGAACCAGAGCTACACGGGCAACCGTCCGCTCGCGCTCTCGCTCTGCCAGAAGAAACCGCAGGCGAAGTCGCTGCTCGCGGCCGCGGGCCTGCCGGTCCCGCGCGGGATCCTGGTCGACAAGATGAGCGCGGCGCCGGCCGAGCTCGGTCTCAACTATCCGCTGATCGTGAAGCCCGCCTTCGACGACGCGAGCGGCGGCATCGATGCCGGGTCGGTCGTCCGCGACCGGGCGGCGCTCGACGCGCGCGTGCGGATGGTCGTCGTCGATCACAAGATGCCCGCGCTCGTCGAGGAGTTCATCGAGGGCCGCGAGATCCACTGCGCGATCCTCGGCAACCAGCCGCTGCCGCTCTACGAGATGCGCTTCAAGCCGAACGGCGTCGACAACGACGGCCGGCCGCTCCCGAACATCATCACGTACCGCGCGAAGTGGGATCCCTACAGCCGCGACTACTACGCGATGGAGTCGAAGTGCCCGGTCGAGGATCTCGGGGGCGAGCTGACCGCGAAGATCCAGGGCATTGCGATGCGGGCGTTCGCCGCGCTCGGTTGCCGCGACTACGCGCGCGTCGACATGCGCCTCGACGCCAAGGGCAACCCGTACATCCTCGAGGTCAATCCCAATCCCGACCTCGCCGACGGCTGCGCGTTCGCCCAGTGCGTGCGCGCCAGCGGCCGCACCTACGCGCAGGCGATCCAGGAGATCGTCGGCTACGCCCTCGATCGCGCGCGCAACCGGCTGCGCGGCGCGCCGGCTCCGAGCGAGAACCTGTTCCACGAGTACGTCGCGAAGCGCTCCACGCGCTGAGCAAAACTTGCGACGCGCCCGGAGCGGACGGGACAATTCACGGATGCGCGTGATTTTGCCCATCCTCCTGTTCTCGACGGTCGCGTATGCCGAGGAAGTCCCTCCGATGGAGCAGCCACTCGATCCATCGGGCGGAGGCGGCGGCGGCGAGATGACCGGTGATGTCACGACGAGCGCGCCGGCCGCGGGCTCGTTCTGGCTGCCGATCATCGAGCGGCCGTACATCCTGCCGAAGGGAAAGCTCCAGGCCTACGGCGACGTCCGGATCCAGCACGTGACGACGCCGATGACACCGGTCACGCCGGAGACGAGCCGGACCGATATCGGACTGCACCTCGGTGCGGGCTACGGCGTGACGGACAAGATCACCGCGGGCGTCGAGTACGCGTTCACGCTGCACGACTTCGAGATCAAGGGCCCGCTGACGCTCTACGGCGAGTACCAGCTCATCCACCAGTCGAAGCTGTCGGTCGCCGCCTCCGGAGACCTCACGTTCGACTTCGGCGGGCGTGACAGCATGGGCGGCACGTCAGTCGACGTCTCGCTCCACGCGGGCCTCGGTGCTCGCTACCTCGTGGCGCCCAAGATGGCCGTCTACACCGGTGCGCCCTACGGCCCGGGTCCGGTCGGCCAGCACCTCACCGTGCCGTTCGACGGCGACAGCGCGATCACGTTCGACATCCCGGTCGGGTTCGCATACCAGGCGATGCCGCAGCTGTTCGTCTATGCGCAGACCCAGCTGCTGCGATTCAACATCGCCAACAAGGGCGGCGCCGACACGGTCGTCGTGATCGGCAGCGATGCCGGCGGCGTCCCGCTGACGCTCGGCGGCCTCTACCAGGTCACGAGCGACATCGACGCGACCGCCGCGCTCGTGTTCCCGGATCTCGGTGGAATCGGCGACAAGCTCGCCTTCGTGGTCGGCGCCCGCTGGCACAACTGAGCTGGCGTACCCGGATTCACCCGCGAAATCGCCTGAGTCCGCCGGCACGGGGCGTCGACGGCTTGACAGCCTGGCACCCCATGCTGCATCTATTTAGTCCCTTATTCCGAAGTAGCTCAGTGGTAGAGCAGGCGGCTGTTAACCGCCGGGTCGGGGGTTCGAAACCCTCCTTCGGAGCCAACGAGTCAAGCCTTCTTGACGAACTCGGACTTGAGTCCCATCTGGCCGATCCCGTCGACGCGACAGTCGATGTTGTGATCGCCGTCGACAAGCCGGATCTTCTTCACCTTGGTGCCGGCCTTGAGCCCCGTGGGCGACCCTTTCACCTTCAGGTCCTTGATCAAGACCACCGTATCGCCGTCTTGCAGGATGTTCCCGACAGCGTCGCGGACCACGAGCTCGGTCTCTGCCGGTGATGCATTCGTCTCCTCTGCGGCAGTCGACGCTTGCGACCACTCGTTCCCGCACTCGGGGCAGACGAGGAGACCGGACGGATCCTCGTACGCGAGGGACGAATTGCACTTCGGGCAGGCGGGCAGGTCGCTCATGAACCGAATAATGCGCTCAGGCGATGTGCTGCGCTCGCAGCCGCAACGCATTCGTGATGACGGAGACCGACGACAGGCTCATCGCGAGTGCGGCGAGCATCGGTGACATGAGCCAGCCGGTGAACGGATAGATCACGCCGGCCGCGATCGGAATGCCCGCGCTGTTGTAGACGAACGCGAAGAACAGGTTCTGCTTGATGTTCGACATCGTCGCGCGCGACAGCGCTCGCGCCCGCGCGATGCCACGAAGGTCGCCCTTGACGAGCGTCACGTGCGCGCTCTCCATGGCGACGTCCGTGCCCGTGCCCATCGCGATGCCGACGTCCGCACGGGCGAGGGCAGGGGCGTCGTTGATGCCGTCTCCCGCCATCGCGACCTTGCGGTCCTCGGCCTGCAGCCGCCCGACGTGGTCCGCCTTCTGATCGGGCAGGACCTCGGCGATCACGTCATCGAGGCCGAGCTTCTTCGCGACGGCGGCCGCGGTCGTCTTGCTGTCACCGGTCATCATCACCACGCGTAGCCCCTCGGCCTTCAGCGAGCGGATCGCGTCGGGCGTGGTGTCCTTGATCGGATCGGCGACGCCGACGAGACCGGCGAATGCACCGTCGACGGCGACGTACATGACGGTCTGGCCGTCGCCGCGCAGCTCTTCCGCGCGTGCCGAGATCGCGCTCGTGTCGATGCGCTCGACGTCCATCATCGCGCGGTTGCCCAGCGCGACCTTGCGACCGTCGACGTCGCCACGAACGCCTTTGCCCGTGACCGACGCAAAGCTGGCGACCTCGGCGAGCTTGGCGCCACGCTCCGCGGCGCCCGCGACGATCGCCGCGGCGAGCGGATGCTCGCTCGCACGCTCGAGGCTCGCGGCGAGGCGCAGCAGCGTCGGCTCGTCACCGGCGACCGGGACAACGGAGACGAGGCGCGGCTTGCCCTCGGTCAGGGTACCGGTCTTGTCGACGACAAGCGTGTCGACCTGCCGCATGACCTCGATCGCCTCGGCATTGCGGAACAGGATGCCCATCGAGGCACCACGGCCGGTCGCGACCATGATCGACATCGGCGTCGCGAGGCCGAGCGCGCACGGGCAGGCGATGATCAGCACCGAGACTGCATTCACGATCGCGTGCGCCATTCGCGGATCGGGGCCGACGAACGACCACACCACGAACGTGATGATGGCGATCGCGATCACGGTGGGGACGAACCACGCGGCGACCTGGTCGGCGAGCTTCTGGATCGGTGCGCGACTGCGCTGCGCCTCCGCAACCATCGCGACGATGCGCGCGAGCAGCGTGTCTGATCCAACCTTCTCCGCGCGCACCACGAGCGAGCCGGTGCCGTTCACGGTCGCGCCGATGACGCGATCCTCGGGCTGTTTCTCGACGGGAATGGGCTCGCCTGTCACCATCGACTCGTCGACCGACGATGTGCCTTCGAGGACAACGCTGTCGACGGGGACCTTCTCGCCCGGCCGCACGCGCAGGCGGTCGCCGACGTGAACATGGTCGAGCGGGATGTCGACCTCGCGACCATCCGCCTCGATCCTCCGTGCGGTCTTCGGTGCGAGGCCGAGCAACTTGCGGATCGCCGCGCCTGTCGAGCTGTGCGCACGCAGCTCGAGGACCTGGCCGAGCAGGATCAGCGTGACGATCACGGCGGCCGCCTCGAAGTACGTCCCGACCGTGCCGTCGTGGTTGCGGAACGCTTCTGGAAACACGCCAGGGGCGAGTGCTGCGACAAGGCTGTAGCCGAAGGCGACGCCGACGCCGAGGCCGATCAGCGTGAACATGTTCAGGCTCTTGTTCCTCAACGACTGCGCGAACCGCTCGTAGAACGGCCACGCTGCCCACGTGCACACCGGCAGTGCGAGCGCGAGCTCGACCCAGACGCGCGTTCGGCCGGCGAGGATCGTGATGCCGACCATCTCGCTCATCGCGATCACGAACAGCGGCAATGCGAGTGCCGCGGAGATCCAGAACCGACGCGTCATGCGGACGAGCTCTGGATCTGGACCGGTCTCGAGCGTCGGCACGCGTGGCTCGAGCGCCATGCCGCAAATCGGGCAGCTGCCCGGGGCATCCCGCACGATCTCGGGATGCATCGGGCACGTGTACTCGACCGTGCCAGCCGCGGTCTTTGCCGGAGGGAGAGGCGCCGGCGCAGGTTCTGCAGGCTCGTGATGCCCGTGTCCGTGATGCGCCTGGTGCGTGTCGTGCGGCATCGTCATGGCTTCCTCGGCAGCACGACGCTGCCGCTCCTGCTTCATTACACCTGCAAGAGTTGCCCCACGAAGTTCCGCTGATTGTGGAACCGCGCCGGCTACGTGACCCCGGGAAACCACGGAAACGGGCGCGCAGTCGCGGCAGACACGCGGCCCGCGCGGCTTCCGGCCAAGAGCGCGAGAACGATGAATGTGATCGAGAGCAGCATCGACGCCAGAGACGCGCCACGTGCTCCGGCATTACACGACTGTCGCGCCCCGTTCGACGGCGCTACTGCCCGGACTTCCGACGGCGCCGCTTGAGGAGTGCGGCGGCCTGCTGCTTGCGCAGGCGCTGGAGCAGCTGCTGCTCGGGATCGAGGACCGGACTGGCGACCTTGCGCTTGGTGAACTTACGTTTGCTCATGGGGCGCACCGTAACAGATCGGCACGAGTGACGAGGTTGCCCTGACGCGGTTCTCGGCGCGCAATGACGGGAACGCCCTCGCGCGCCGTCAGCGAACGACGAGCACGGCGGTCCCGGTGAAGCGTCCACCGCGAAGATCCTCGAGCGCCCGATTGGCATCCTCGAGCCGGTACGGAACGACGTGCGGGCGGAGTCCAACCTTCGGCGCGAGCGCGAGCAGCTCGTCACCATCGCGACGCGTGAGGTTCGCGACGGAGCAGATGCTTCGCTCTTCCCATAGCAGGCGGTACGGAAACGCCGGGACGTCCGTCATGTGAATGCCGCCGCACACGACCGTTCCACCCGGCGCCACGGCCGCCAGCGCGGCCGGCACGAGCTCGCCGACCGGTGCAAAGATGATCGCCGCGTCGAGCTCGACCGGAGGGCGCGCCGTCGAGTCGCCGGCCCAGGTGGCGCCGAGCTCGCGCGCGAACGCCTGCGCCGGCTCGTCGCCGGGC
>JAEWJO010000563.1 GCA_023386455.1 Pseudomonadota bacterium
GCTCGGGTTCGCGTGGAAGCACCCCGAGCTCGCCGAAGCCCTCCGCGCCGCCACGTGATCACGTAGGCGTAAGCGGTCTGGCGCGCGGAGCGTCAGTTCAGCTTGAACGTCGCATGCACGATCGTGATGATGTCCTTCTCGAGCGACGTCCGATCGTTATTGCCCTCGTAGTCGGTCTCCGTCGAGTTGGCCGGGTTGATGTTGATGATGCCCATGTCCGCCGCGACGAGGCCGCCGATCTGCGCGCCGCCCGCGTTCTTGATGATGTTGTCGGCGCGCGAGCGCGCATCCTTGCCGGCGGCGGCGAGCATCTCGAGCTTGAGCTCGCCGAGGCGCGTGTAGAAGTACTCGGGCGCGTTGGAGGTGATCGAGACGCCTTCCTCGAGGAGCGAGGTCACCTCGCGCGAAGCCTTCTCGATGCGCGTGACGTCGGTCGAGCGAATGAAGATCGTCTGCGACGTGATGAAGCCCTTGAACGTCTTCTTCTCGACGCGGAGCGGCTCCTTGAGGCCGGGCATCATCTTCAGCTCCTCGGTCGTCTCGATGTCCTCGGAGAAGCTGGCCGACTGCGGCTGGATCTCGTCGGGCTTGATGCCCTGCTCCTTGAGGAACGCGATCGTGCGATCCGTCTGGGCGCGCAGCTGCTTGTAGGCAGCGGTCCGGTCGGGAGCGCGCGCCTCGAGCGTCGCGGACCACTCGATGAGGTCGGACACGATGCGCTTCTTCGCCGAGCCGGTCACGCGGATCGTGCGCTGCTCGGGCTTCACCTTGATGCCGTGGTACGTGTCCGCGACGATCCACGTCGACCACACCATTGCCGCCGCGAGCGCGACGATCCCGATCGGGCGCAGATCGAGCCATCGCGGCGCGGGGATATCCAGCCGTTCCATTCGCGTCTCCTCCTGTTGATCAGGACCGGAACGCGCGAGCTCGCGGGACTATTCTGACGACCGGCTATTTTTCGAGCTGGTACTTCTGCACGAGCCGGATCAGGTTGCGGCGCGACACCTTCAGCTCCTCGGCGGCGCGGGGCTTGTTGCCGCCGAACTTCTTGATCGCCGCGCCGATCATCTTGCGCTCGAGCGCCGCGACGGCGGCGGGCAGCGAGCCCGCGTCGAGCGGCGCCTCGTCGTCGGCCGGGGCGTACTGGCGGATCCGCGGCGAGAGCAGCGCGAGGTCGATCGTCGCGGAGTCGCCGGCGAGCACGACGAGTCGCTCGATCTCGTTCTCGAGCTCGCGCACGTTGCCGGGCCACGGATACGCGAGCATCTGCGCCTGGCACTCGACCGCGAGCTTCTTCGGCCGGCCGTTGCGGCGATGGCGCGCGAGGAAGTAGTCGATGAGGACCGGGACGTCATCGCGGCGCTCGCGCAGCGCGGGCAGGTTCACGTTGATGACGTTGATGCGATAGAAGAGGTCCTCGCGGAACGTGCCCGCTGCGACCATCGCGCGGAGGTCGCGGTTCGTCGCCGCGATGATGCGGACATCGACCTTGCGCGTGTCGGTGTCACCGACGCGGTTGAACGTGCCCTCCTGGATGACGCGCAGGACCTTGACCTGGAGCGCGGCGGACATGTCGCCGATCTCGTCGAGGAAGAACGTGCCGAGGTCGGCGGTCTCGAACAGGCCGGCCTTGTCGGCGACCGCACCGGTGAACGCACCGCGCTTGTGACCGAACAGCTCGGAGTCGAGCAGGTTGTCGTTGAACGCCGAGCAGTTCGTGATGACGAACCGGTGCTCGGAGCGCTTGCTCCGCGTGTGGATCGCGCGCGCGACGAGCTCCTTGCCGGTGCCGTTCTCGCCCTGCACGAGCACGGTCGAGTCGCTCGGCGCGACGCGATCGACGAGCGCGTACAGCTCGAGCATCGACGGCGACGCGCCGATGATGCCGGCGTAGCCGGTGCGGCGCGCCGAGGGCTCGGCATCGCCATCGCGCTCGCGCACGGCCGCCGCGACGTCGAGCGCGGCCTCGCCGAGCATGTGCTCGATCAGGCCGACCTCGGGCGCCGACAGATCGGGCGCGATCACCGCGAGGCCTGCGCCGCTCGGCTCGTCCGTCGACAGCGCGGCGAATGCGGCCGGCTCGCTCGGCCGGCGCTCGACGAGCGTCAGCTCGAGGCCTCGACGGCGCAGCACGCCCCGCACGTGCCGGAGCACGCGTAGATCGAGCCCTTGCCACCAGGGAGACCTCATACTCGGACGCAGTGTGACAAGGCGTCACAGGGGCGGCAAGGCTGAACGCCGATCCCTCGCTAACGCGACCGCTCCGTCGAGGAATCAGATGGGATTCAGTCCGGAAGATCGACGCACCAGCGCAGCGCAGTGCGGCATTCATCCCAACCGCGCTCGTCGGCAACGAGATAGGGCGACTCGAGCGTGATCACCTCGAGGCCGCGCTCGACGCCGTACTTCGTGCCGAACGAGCCCGGGCACGGATAGCCCATGTCGTGCTCGACCGGATAGCCGCAGCGCTCCGCCATCTCCTTCGCGAGCTGCTCGCCCGCGCCGTCCCAGTTGACCATGCGGTACGTCGCGTGGACCGCGATCAGGCGGTGCGCGCCGATCTGATCGATCAGCGCCGACAGCGCCCGTGTCTCCGGCTGGTCCTCGGCGGCGTCGCCGGGGTTGTAGCCGGGCCTGCGCTGCGTGCCCCAGCTCTGCGATCCGAAGTTGCGGTTGAGGTCGACGTCGTTCGCGTTGTTGCGCGTGCCCGCGAGCAGGCCATCGACGTTGACGACCGGGATGATCCAGGTGTCGCGACCCGGTGGCCGCTCGATCAGCTCGTCGGCGAGTCGCTCGAGCATGAGCTGGCTGACCGGCTCGTCGCCGTGGATCGCGCCGAACAGGATCGCCGGCGGCCGGGGCTTCGCGTACGACGGGGGCGTGAAGTGAACAGCCTCGATCGGCCGGCCGAGGACCGTCTGACCGATCACGAGCTCGCGGCGGAGACTCACTCGAGTTGCTTGCCGATGACCGTCGCGCCGCCATAGCCGACGAGCACCGAGTAGAGGATGCCCGGCACGAACGCCGCGAGCACGAGGCCCGGCGTCTTCGTCAGATGGTCGACCGGGCTGCCGCGCCCACCGACGAGGTCGAGCACGACGATCGCGACCGGGAACAGGATCCACGCCCACGCGAAGATCTTCGCGCCCGCCGTCGCCGGCCCCGGCATCCACACGAGCAAGCACAGCACCGCGAGCACGATCTGCGCGAGCGGGATGATCACGAGCTCCATGTGGCTGCCCGCGTTGATCAGCGCCTTGATCAAGAGGACGAGCGGGATCTGGCCGCCGTCGGGGATCAGGTACGGCACGAGCGTGAGCACGACGCCGATCGTGACGAGCACGCGCGGCACGCTCGACTCGGTGTACTCGTGGCGCGCGAGCAAGCCCGGCACCAGACAGATCGTCGCGACGAGACCGAGCAGGAGCTTCCACTCGCCGAGCCCGCCCATGATGCCGATCGGCACGAACACGCCGGCGAGTCCGACGACGAGCGCGAGCACGCCGCGGGGGAACGTCGCCATCGGGATCGCAGCGACGGCGATCGCGAGCAACGCGGCGGCTGCCCAGAGGAGACCGGGCACCTTCGCCTTTCCGGCGCCGTGAATGATCGCGTCCCACTGGAACGCCATCGCCGGCTCGGTCATCACCGGAGTCACGAATGCCGCCAGGGCGACTGCACCCCAGATGAACATCATGAGCTTGAGCGAATCTTTCCACGGCTCGATCGGCCGGCCCGCGCGCGCGGCGGTCTGCGACGCGAGGTAGGGCGGCGGCTGCGCGATCGGCAGAGGCGCCGGCGTCGGCTGCGGCGGCGAGTGAATGCCCATGCCGCCGCCCATCGGACCGGTGCCCGCCGCGGGCTGCGGGTACTGCGGATACGACGGCTGCGGCGGCTGGTAAGCCGGCTGCGGCGGCTGATACGGCGGCTGCGCGGGGTTGTTCGGCATCGGCGAGGTCATGCCCTGACCCGGACCGTTCTGGACGAACATCGTCGGTGCCTGTGCCGCGGCGGTCGGTGCGAGGCCGCTGCTCTGACCGTAGCTGGCGTTCGGCGGCGGCTGGCTTGGCGACTGCGGGCGCGGTGGCTGATACGGCTGCTGCTGCGGTGGCGGCTGCTGCGGTGCGGGCTGCGCGCGCGGCGGCTGATAGGCCGGTGCGGGCGGCTGCTGGTTGCCGAGCTGCGCCATCACCTCGTTCGCCGAGTACCCGAATGCCGTCTTCGCGACACTCGACTGCACTGCCGGCGCGGCCGCCTGCTTCGCTCCACAGAACACACAGTGCAAGGCCGCCTCTGGCAGGTCCTTGGAGCAGCTAGCGCATTTCTTCACACGTTCCCCCGGTCGAAGGCTCCGACTATACATTACGCTGCCTCCGATGGTCAGCCTCGGGGATGTGAAGCGGAGCGCTGCGGTGCTGTACGGACAGGGCCAACACCTCGCGGCACTCCGGCTGTACGACGCGATCGTCGCGGCGACGCCACTCGACTACGACGCGCGAATCCGCGTCGCCGATTGCGCGCTCGCGATGAACAACCCTGCGGCGGCGAACGTGTATCGCGCGACCGCCTGGTACTGCCTGAAGTCCGGACATCCCCTCGCCGCGCTCGTCTGTGCGCGCGTGCTGGAGGCGCATGGCGCCGACTCGTCAGATATCGTCGCAGCGCTCGTCGTCACGTATGGCAACGAGAGCGAGCGGCTCGGCAAGGTCGCCGCGCGGATCGCGCTCCCGGCCGACTCGATCCAGGTGCCAGTCCCCGACGTGCGACTCGAGGCGCCGCCCGATGCGGTCGCCGTCGCCCTCGCGCGCGCGGAGCACGCGACCGACTCGTTCAAGGAGTATCCAGAGTTCCTGCACGGCATCCCTCTCCTGTCATCGCTGTCGGAGGCCGCATTCCGCCGCGTCCTCGGGACGCTCGTGCTCCGCCGGCTGCCGGTCGGCGCGCCGGTGATCCGCGAGGGCGAGCCGGGCAACTCGTTCTTCTTCGTCGCCGGCGGCGAGCTGAACGTGTTCGCGACCGATGGCCTCGGCCGGCAGACGACGCTCGCGAAGCTCGGCGAGAACGCCGTCTTCGGCGAGATGGCACTGCTCTCGGCGCAACCTCGCACCGCGACCGTCGGCTGCCTCACCGAGGTCGATCTACTGGAGGTCGGCCGGCAGTCGCTCGCGACGCTCGCGGACGAGCTCCCGATCGTCGCCGAGGCGCTTCACGGGTTCACGCGCGAGCGCCTGCTCGGCAACCTCATGGCGACGAGCGCGCTGTTCAAGCCGTTCAACCGGATGCAGCAGCGCGATCTGCTCCGCCGGTTCACGAGCCACGATGTCGCGCCGGGTACGGTCGTCATCAACGAGGGCGAGGAAGGCCGCGGGCTGTTCGTCGTGCTCTCCGGCGAGCTCGACGTGTCGCGTCGATCCGCGGATGGAGCCACCGTGCCGCTCGGCGGGCTCAAGACCGGCGACGTGTTCGGAGAGATGTCGATCGTGCGAAATGCGCGGACCGCGGCGACCGTCGTCGCGACGCGCGCTGCGACAGTTTTGTTCCTGGCGCGCGAATACGTCACACGTATTGTCGCCGGGGTCCCGGAAATCAAGAGCTATCTCGAAGCATTGGCCGAGGACCGCGAGATCGACAACCAGCTCCTGCTCGGCGAGGACGAAACTCCCGCAGACGAGCGAATTCTGATTTAGGGCCTATACTTGGTCCTATATGGACGAGCAGCAAGAAGCCAAGAAGGGCTCCAGCAAGATCCTGTGGCTCCTCGTGGCGCTGATGATCGTGATGGTGTGGTGGTTCTTCCGCCCGCATCACGATCCGGGCGCCGGTGCCGCACAGGAACAAGCCGATGCGTCGAGCGCGCAGACGGATCCCGACGACATCCTCGTCGATCTGAAGGATGACGCGTCGCCGCAGACGATCGCGGCGATCGAGCGCGATCTCGGCATCCAGCTCGTCCTCGTCGATGACACCGCGAAGAGCACCAAGCTCTATCGCGCGCACGTCGATCCGGCGCGCGCGGACGAGATCATCGACCGCCTGTCGGCGCGTCCCGAGGTCGAGATCGCGGAGCCCGACTCGTACGCGATGCTGTCGCCGATCGATGCCGAGCCCGTGCTCGCCACCGATGGGCCGACGTCGCCGGGCTTCCCGAACGACCCGCTCTACAAGAAGCAGTGGCACCTCCGTCAGATCGGCATGCCCGAGGCGTGGAAGCTCGCCGACGGCAACGGCGTGATCGTCGCCGTGCTCGACACGGGCGTCGGCTACGAGGACTACAACCGGTTCCACGTGCTGCCCGACCTCAAGGGCCTCGAGTTCGTGAAGCCGTACGACTTCGTCAACAACCAGAAGCACGCGAACGACGACCACGGTCACGGCTCGCACGTCACCGGCACGATCGCGCAGATGACGAACAACGGCATCGGCGTCGCCGGCGTCGCGCTGAACGTCAAGATCATGCCGCTCAAGGTGCTCTCCGCGAGCGGCTCGGGCTCGGTCGCCGGCATCGCCGACGCGATCCGCTACGCGGCCGACAACGGCGCGAAGGTGATCAACATGTCGCTCGGCGGAGCGTTCCCGTCGCGCGTCCTCAAGAAGGCCGTCGAGTATGCGCACAAGAAGGGCGTCACCGTCATCTGCGCCGCCGGCAACGAGAGCCGCGGCAAGGTCGGCTACCCGGCCGCCTATCCCGGCGCCGTCGCGGTCAGCGCGACGCAGAACGACGAGGCCGTCACGTTCTACTCGAACTACGGCAAGGACATCGACGTCGCGGCGCCGGGCGGTAACACGCGCAGCGCCGATGGCGGCCGCAACAACCCCGATGGCGGCGTCCTCCAGAACACGATCGTCATCGGCGATCCGACGAAGGACGACTACTTCGCGTACATGGGCACGTCGATGGCGTCGCCGCACGTCGCGGGCGTCGCCGCGCTGATCGTCGGCGAGGGCGTCACCGATCCCGACATGGTCGAGCAGATCCTGAAGGAGACGGCGCGCAAGCCGACGAACCAGAAGTACACGACGGACCACTACGGCGCCGGCATCATCGATGCGCCGGCCGCGATCCTGAAGGCGCGTGCCTCGGGCGGCGGCTGGCAGCTCGCGCTCGGCATGCTGATGGCCGGTGCGGTCGCCGCGAGCGCGCGTCGCCGCGGCCTCGGCGTGAAGCTCGGCCCGACGTATCTCGCCGGCGTCCTCGTCGGTGCGTCGGGTCTGTTCTTCCTGCCGTACATCGCCCCGGAGATCTCGTCGATGCCGGTCGTCCACACGCTGACGCACGGCCTGCCGTCGTGGGACCTCGGCCTCCTCGGCCCGACGGGCCATGGCAACGCGCTGTTCTTCAGCGCGCTCGTCCCGCTCGGCCTGCTCGCGCTCGGCTACGGCGTGCCGAAGCTGCGCGCACCGCTCGCCGGGCTCGCGATCGGCGTCGCCGCGCACCTCGCGTTCTTCGCGGTCGTGCCGCTGACGACGGTCCAGTACATGCCGTCGGCGTTCGGTCTCGAGTCGATCTGGCTCGCGGTCAACGCCGTCGCGTGTCTGTTGCTCGCGCGCGTCGCACTGCAGCGTCGCTGATCGCTATCCTCGATCAGTGAGCGCGGGGCGCGGATCCTTCACGGGGTCCGCGCCTTTCGTATTTCGGGCGCCGCGCACGATCAGCGGGCGCTGATCGCGAGCTCGAAGTTGCCGCCGTACGGCTTGCTCGCCTTCACCGTCGTCGGGGCGAATTCACCTCGGCGACCGAGCGATACGGCGACCGACACGCAGCTTGCGCCATCGCGCGCTCCTGCTCGAGCCTCGACGCTCCCTTGCTGTCGCACGCGGCGGCGAGCGCGATCAGCGCAACGCGAGCTCGCACGAGGCCCCCTGTCCCGGACTCTCCTCGATCGTCACCTCGAGCGACTTCACGTGCGGTCCGGCGAGCGGCGCGAGCTTGCCGCGCAGGATCTCGGCGACGTGCGCGGCGAGCGCCTCGACGGAGATGTTGTCGATCGGCAGGAGCAACGCGTCGCCGCGCGGCATCGCGTAGCGCTCGCCGCAGAGCGTGAACTCGAGCTCGGTGTCGTCGCGCAGGATCGCGAGGTGCGGGTTGCGAGTCGCGACGAGCACGTGCTCCTTCCATGCGGCGCACAGCTCGCCCAGTGCCTGCTTGATCGGTGCGAACGGAAGCATCGCCGCGAGCGCGACGCTGTCGACCTCGAGCGCGATCGCGATCGTGTAGTTGTGGCCGTGCAGCCGCTCCTTGGTGCCGTCCGCGAACACCGTCATATGCGCGCACGAGAACTTGTATTGCTCCCGCGCGATCCGGATCCGGTGCTTCACGGCACCGACCATACCTCGGCTACCGGCGGGCTAGATCGAGATCGGGGCTCGCACAGTGCGGCGACCCGCGATCAGGTGCGCAGGTACGCGGAACACTCCGCGAGTGGAGACGGGCGCTTGCCCGCGAGCGACGTGTCGATCGCGAGCCGTGCGCCGAGATCGACGATGCCGTTGTAGTCGTCGAACACGATGGCCCCACCGGGCGACATCCGCGGCATCAGGTACGTGCACGCGTCGAGCGTGCCCTGATAGATGTTCGCGTCGACGTGCGCGAACGCGAACGCCCGGTCGCGCGCGCTCCACGTCGCGAACGTATCGGCGAACAGACCCTGGTGGATCTCGACGAGCGGCTCGACGCCGAGCGCCGCGATCTGACGGCGGATCGCGGCGGGCCAGTCCGCGGGCGGTGTGAACTCGCCCGGCGCTCGCGACAGGTCGAACGCGGACGGAGACGGCATCCCGGCGAACGTGTCGAGCATCAGCACCTTCTTGCGCACGCCGTGCAGCGCGCCGAGGACGGCGAGCAGGAGCGACGTCGCGCCGCGATACGCGCCGCATTCGATCACGTCGCCGGGCGTCTCGCGGACGTCCCACCACATCGAGACGAGCGCCTCGGTCCGCGCCGGCGGATTGTCGAGCCGTACACCCTCCGCATCGAGAGCGTCGAGTGCCTCGCGATAACGCGGCGGCAGCGGAAGCTCGATGTACTTCACCGCGCGGAACTGGCGCACCGGATTCCACAGCGCGCCGAGATCGACGAGCGGCAGACCGAGCTTGCGACGCTGCGCCACGTAGCGCGGCACGTCGACGAGGTAGTACTTCGGCCCGAGCTCGATGCTGCGCCGGAGCTTCTGACGCAAGCCACTGGCGTAGTGGCTCGTGTCGAAGACCGACGCGCTCATCGCATCAGGCGTCCGCGCCCGCGCGGTCGCGGCCACGTCCACCGCGGCGACGCCGGCGGCGACCACCGCGATCGCCACCACCACCGCCACCGCGCTCACCGCCACCGCCGTGCGACGCGCCGTTCTTGTGCGCGTGCGGCGCGTGACGCGGCGCCTCGGCCGCAGCCTCGGCCGCGATCTCGGTCGACAGCTTGCCGGCGACGCGGAACTGATCCGGCTTCCAGCCCTTCTGGCCGATGACCGTGATGAGCTTCTGGAACCGCTTCTCGAGCGAATCGAGGTACTCGCGCTCCTGCTTCTGCAGCACGTCCGCGACGCGAGGCGACGCCTCGATCTCGATCTTCTCGTTATCGACCAGCGTGCCGCTGCGGCGGACCTCGCGCAGGATCTCGTACGCGACCGTCGTCACCGACTTCACGACGCCCGCGCCTTCGCAGGTCGGGCACGGCTCGGTGAGCAGCTGCACGAGCGACTCGCGCGTGCGCTTGCGCGTCATCTCGACGAGGCCGAGCTCGCTGATCTTCGTGACGTTGGTGCGCGCGCGATCCTTCGACAGCGCCTTCTGGAATGCATCCCACACCTTGCGGCGGTTGCCTTCCTTGTCCATGTCGACGAAGTCGACGACGATGATGCCGCCGATGTTGCGCAGCCGGAGCTGGCGCGCGACCTCCTCGCAGGCCTCGAGGTTGTTCGCGGTCACCGTGTCCTCGAGGTTGCCCGAGCCGGTGTTCGTGAAGCTGCCGGTGTTGACGTCGATCGCCGTCAGCGCCTCGCCCTGATCGATCACGAGCGAGCCACCGCTGCGCAGCGGGACGCGGCGACTGACCGCGAGCCGGAGCGCGGGCTCGATGTGATAGTGGTCGAAGATCGGCCGACGGTTGTCGTACTTCTTCACCCGCTCGGCGAAGCGCGGCAAGAACGCCATCGTGAACTTCCGGACGCGGTCGTACTGCTCCTCGTCGTCGATCACGATCTCGCTGGTGTCTTCGCGCATGAGGTCGCGAATGCAGCGGAGCGTCAGGTCGAGGTCGGCGTAGACGAGGCCGGGGCCGCGCATGTCCTCCTCGCGCTTCTCGATCTCGCCCCACAGGCGCGCGAGGAAGTCGACGTCGTCGCGCAGCTCCTGATCGGCGGCGTCCTCGGCGGCGGTCCGCACGATGAAGCCGGTGCCCTTTGGCCGCGCCTCGTTGACGAGGTCACGCAGGCGACGGCGTTCCTTGTCGGAGCCGATGCGCTTGCTGACGCCGACCTGGGCGACGTGCGGCATGAAGACGGAGTAGCGACCGGGGAGCGAGATGTAGCCGGTGACGCGCGCGCCCTTGAGACCGATCGGATCCTTGACGACCTGGCAGACGACCGTCTGCCCTGGTTTCAGAAGATCCTCGATCTTGCGGTTCGCGAGCTGCTTTCGCGAGCGCGCGATCCGCGAGGCGGCACCTTCGGGCGATTCATCACCGCCGTCGTCCGTCTCGCTGTCCTCGAAGAGCTTTCGCTCATCGCCTGAACCGAGCACATCCGCGACGTAGAGGAACGCTGCGCGCTCGACCTTGGGACCAAGATCGACAAAGGCAGCCTGCATTCCAGGGAGCACCCGCGTGACTTTCCCGCGGTAGATGTTCCCGACCATTCCTCGATCGCGTTTGCGCTCGACAAAAAACTCAGCCAGGGATCCTTCTTCGACGACCGCCACGCGGGTCTCGGGTCCCTCGGCATTGACCACGAGCATGTTCTGCATTTCAGCTCTGCAATTCGTTGCGACCGCTCCGGAGCCTCGCGACATCCATGTCGCAATTCGGGCTCGCTGGATGTTAGGTCTCGAGGGTTCGGTAACACGGTAGCCCTTGAGAAACAACCCATTACGTACAGGCCAGGTAGGTTGGCCTACCGCTTGCTTCATAGGGCCGCGCCGGTGTTGCCGCACCGGTCTAACTTAGTTGGGCTAGTTCGTTAAATTGAGTCGAATGCCTGGGTTGCCGCCCGGGCATTCGTGCTTTTCGGGCACTTAGAAGGCCCAGCCGGGTCAGCCGGGGTATGGTTCGGGCGTGGACTCTCAGGAGGCCGCCATCGGCTTTGTTCTGGCCCTGGCGCGCGCGCTCCACCGCTACGGCACTCCCGCGGACCGGCTCGAGGCCGGGCTCCAGCGGGTCTGCACCCAGCTCGGCCTGCGCGCCGAGGTGTTCACGACGCCGACCGCGATCATCATGAGCTTTGGCCAGGCGCACGAGCTCCGGTCGAGCCTCATGCGTGTCGAGGGCGGCGAGATGGACATGGGCAAGCTCCAGCGAGTCGACGCGCTCGCCGATGCCGTCGCCGCGCACCACGTCGATCCGGCCGAGGGCATCGCGAAGCTCGACGAGATCATCGCAGGGCCGTCGCGGTTCGGCCGCGCGCTGTCGATGCTGTCGCACGGCGTGACCGCGGGCTCGTTCGCGGTGTTCTTCGGCGGCTCGCTCGAGGACGTGCTGCTCGCCGGTGCGATCGGGCTCCTGCTCGGTCTCCTCGCCCAGGTGCTGCGGCGCTCGACCGATCAGAACCGGGTGTTCGAGCTCGTCGGCTCGGCGTTCACCGCGTTCGCGGCGGGTGCGGTGTCGTCGTTCGTCGAGTCGATCACGCCCTCGGTCGTCACGATCGCCGCGCTCGTGATCCTCTTGCCCGGCCTCGCGCTGTCGGTCGCGATGACCGAGCTCGCGACGCGCAACCTCATCGCGGGGACCGCGCGCCTCATGTCCGCGGTGATCGTGCTGCTCGAGCTGGCGATCGGCGTCGCGATCGGAGAGCGGCTCGCGGGCGCGCTGTTCGTCGTCCACCAGGCTGCCCCGGCGCCGCTGCCCGAGTGGGCGAACTGGGTCGCGCTCGCGGCGTCGAGCGTCGCGGTCGCGATCCTCGTCCAGGCGCAGGTCCGCGCATTCGGCTGGATCGTCAACGCGTGCTTCGTCGCGTACGTCGGCGCGCGATTCGGCAGCGAGTGGCTCGGCGGCCAGCTCGGCGCACTCGTCGGCGCGTTCGCGCTCGGCATGCTCGCGAACCTCTACGCGCGGCTGCTCGATCGGCCGGCGCAGGTCGTGTCGGTGCCGGCGGTGCTCGTGCTCGTGCCCGGCGGTATGGGCTTCCGCGGGATCCACGCGCTGTTCGACCGCGACACGCTCACCGGCGTCGAGACGGTGTTCGCGATGTTCGTCGTCGCGACCGCGATCGCCGCGGGCTTGCTCATCGCAAACGCGCTCGTGTCGGCGCGGCGCAGCCTCTAGTCGACGATCTCGATCGGCAGCTCCGCGTGGACCTGGCCCTGCGCGTAGCCCTGGAACGTCACGCCGACGGCGTAGCGACCGGGCAGGAAGAAGTCGCCCATCTCGTTGCCGGTATCCGACGGGCCATGCCACTGGCGACCCTGCCACTGGATCGTCTCGACCGACTGCGTGGCGTCGACCGTGATCGTCTGCGTCTGCGTCGGTGCGCAGCACCCGACATCGCAGATGCAGTAGTGCTGGTCCTCGCCATCCGGTGACGTGCCGCCGATTCCCCAGCGCGTGAACGACGCCGGGTCCGTCGTGTGACTGCTGCAGTCGCCGCAGCCGCCGCCGCTGTCGGGCACCGTGATCGTCGGCGTCGCGGCGCTCGCGGTCACCTCGTAGCGAAACGTCGTGCCCTGGCCGCGCGTGATGACACACGAGTCGGCGCGGATCGCGAGCGTGACGCCGGCGATCGTACCGGTGACGTTCTCGACGGCGCACGGCCCGTCGGGCAGCGTCTGGGTGTACGACGGGTGCCACGGCTCGACGCTCGACGGGTCACACGCGGCGAGTGCGGCGGCGGCGACGAGGAGGCGCATGGCCCATCGTCTCTCAAGGAGCGTGCCCGCGGCGCACGGTCGCGCTTTCGCGGCGTTGCCGCGGTGCGGCCTCAGATCTCCGAGGACGTCTCCGTCAGTGACGGTGGAGATCTGGATCGTCGGGGTCGGCATCGCGGTGGATGCACGGATCGTTGTCCGGATCGTGCCCACACGCGAGCACGCCGGGCGAAGGGTCGTCGCGGTCGACGCCCTTGTGCGGACCCTCGAGATCGTCCTCGGCGTTGCGCGCCTCCTCGCCGACGAGCCCGCCGGCCGCGATCAGCTGCGCGCGCTTGTCCTCGGACACGTTCGGCACGAGACCGACGCGCGCGAGGTGCGCGACGTAGTACGCGTCCTCGCGGCGGGCCTCGAGCTCACCGGTCTCGATCGAGGCCTCGAGCGCGCGCTTGAGATCGCCGATCAGACGGGACGGCGGGATCTCGAACGCCTCCATGATCGCGTTGCCGACGCCGCCGGGCAGCGGAGGCAGCTTCGCGTCGGCCTCCGCGAGCACCTGCACGCGGTCGGCGAGCGCGCTGATCTGCTCGAGCAGCGACTTGCGGCGGCCCGGGCGCTTGGACGTGATGTCGGCGCGCGACAGGTCCAGCAGGTCCGTCATGTGCGCACCCATCTCGCGGTGAAACCGGCGCACCGCGCTGTCGGTCCACTGGTCGCTGTACTGGTTCGTGCGCAGGTGATGCTTCACGAGGAAGCGGATCGTCTGGCGCTCGTCGCGGGCGAACGCGAACCGGCCGTGGACCCGGTCGAACATGCGTGCGCCGACCTCGGCGTGGCCGTGGAAGTGGACGCCGTCGGGCGTGAACGTGCGCGTCGGGACCTTCCCGATGTCGTGCAGGAGCGCCGCCCAGCGGACCAGCGGCCGGCGCACCGTCTGCTTCACGACCTGCTTGGTGTGGGCCCAGACGTCCTTGTGCTGGCGCCCGGTCTCCTGGACGAGGTCGACCGTCGCCTCGAGCTCGGGGAACAGCACGCGCAGGATGCCCGCCTCGTGCATCCATTCGAGCGCGGCGTCGACGTCTCGCCCCATGAGCGCCTGCTCCATCGCGGCGCGCAGGCGACCCTTGTCCGCGTCCGAGAGCCGGACACTGTGGTCCTGTGCGACACGTGTGATGGCCTCCGGCGGCGTCCGACCTTCGGTCGAGATGGCAGCTGCGATTTCGACGAGAACAACGGGGTCGGCCTCGACGAGTCCGCGGATGCGATCGGCTGCTGTCTGTTCGCCGGACATCTTGGGGGCGCAACGTCTATCACACTTGAGTGCTTGGTACGGACCGTGCTCGATGCGGCCGCGCAGTGCAAGGCAGGATCACCGAACAGCAGTTGCCCGAGGCGGAGCAGTCGATGCCTGGCATCACTCGCTTCTACGAGGACCTGGACGTGAAGCCTGCGACCTTCCTCGACCTTTTGTGGGCGTTCGAAGGGCGACGTGGTCGGTGCAAAAGTTCTCGGAAGCGTCGCAGCCGCTAAGGCGTTCTCGTAGCGACAACGAAACAGCTCTGGCAAGTTGAGTTGCCGGCTGTGACAGCGAGTCGCAATCCGGAGACGTCATGGGGCAAGATTCGACGACGATGACGAAGCGTCACTCGATCGGGGTGTTCGACTCGGGTGTCGGCGGGCTCACCGTCGTGAGGGCACTTCGCCGGGCGCTGCCCGGCGAGGACATCATTTACCTCGGAGACACCGCGCGCGTTCCTTATGGAAGTAAGAGCCCGCGCACCGTCGAGCGTTACTCGCTGACATGTCAGCAATTCCTGCTCGAGCGCGGCGTGAAGCTCGTGCTGATCGCGTGCAACACGGCCTCCGCGAACGCGCTGCCCGCGCTGCGCGAGGCGAGCCCGGTGCCGGTGATCGGGGCCGTCGAGCCGGGCGCCGAGAGCGCGCTTGCCGCGACGCGCTCGGGCCACATCGGCGTCATCGGCACCCTCGGCACCGTTCGCTCCGGGGCGTACGCCAAGGCGATCAGCGCACGCGACCCGCACGCCACGCTCGTCGCGTTCGCGTGCCCGATGCTCGTGCCGCTCGCCGAGGAGGGCTGGACCGACGACGAGATCGCCGAGCTCGCGTGCCGCCGCTACCTCCAGCAGCTGTTCGCGCAGGCGCCCGCGACCGACACGCTCGTGCTCGGCTGCACGCACTACCCGCTGCTCCGCGACGTCATCGCGCGCGTGGCGAACGAGCTCGCGAGACACGAGGTCGCGGTCGTCGACTCGGCGAGCGCGATGGCAGACGCCGCCAAGGACCTGCTCGGCAGCGGGCCCAACAAGCGGGCGACTGCCGGCCGGCTCGACTGCTTTGCGACCGATACGTCGCGCCTCGACGAGCTGGCGCCGAGGTTTCTCGGCGAGCCGCTGACCGGGTTCGAGCTGGTCGATCTCTGACCGTCGATTAGACGGCGAGACCCTTGGCGCGCGCTTCGTCGGCCCTGCGGCGCTTCATCACGTCGATGATCGTCGCGGCCCGCTTGAGCTTGTCGCCGATCGTCTTCTCGTCGACGGGATAGTCCGTCCGGAACACGAGGCCGTCGTCGAACAGCAGCTCGCGCGCCTCGTCGTCGTCGAGGTACACGGGCGCCTTCTTGCCCTTGTAGTCGATCGTCTTGAGGTTGCCGACCTTGGCCTCGAGCCAGGTCATCAGGTCCCCGAGCATCGACTTGCAAAGCTTCAGGTTGTCCTCGAGGTTCTCGAAGAGCTCCGGGAAGCGATCGCGAAACGCCTGCTCGTCCTCGGTCTTGCCGAGCGCCTGGTGGAGCGCGAGGCGCAAGAGCACCGCGTCGTCCGCGTAGCTGACGACGAGATCATTCCGATCGCCATCGTTGGGCGACACGACGTAGATCGCGGCGCCCGTCGCTATCTCCCGGACCGTCCGCGGTAGGTTCTCGTCATCCATCGCGTCGAACGCGATCTTGAGGTCGTGTGGAAGAGACACCAGCCAAGACCGCACCAACTCGACGAACTTCGACTCCGCTGTGATCGTCACGGGATATGCCTACCCCGCGTCAGCGGGGCCTCCAAAAAGAGTGCTTCGAGATTGAAGCCCGGTGGGGTGAGTACCAACCCCGCGACGGAATTACAAGTCCAGCCTGCCGTGCTACCCTCGGAACCCGGTGGCCAAGCGTTCACCCATCCTCGGGTACAACCACAACGTCCGGTACCGTGGCCTCGTTTTCCACGTCCAGACGGAGGACTCGGGCCTTCTCAATCCCCATCTGTTCACGCATCTCTTCCACGAGGGCGTGATCGTCTCGACCCGTAAGCTGGTTTACGACGCCGGTTCGAACGAGGAGGCGATCAAGGCCCTGATGCAGGCCCAGCACAAGGCCGTCATGAAGGACCTGAGGAAGGGGACCTTCGACGACAAGATCGACCAGTATCTGAGCGGCACTCCGGGCCTCGAGCCGCGGGGCACGGGAGCGGCGCCCCAGGCGCGCGGCGAGCGTGCCCCCACGGAACAGGCGCCGCCACCGGACGAGACCATCGCCGCGGCGCAGGCCGCGATCTCGGTGAGCGAGGGCTCGCCGATCGAGATCGTCAACGAGGGCCTCAGCGAGCCGATCGAGCTCCCGGTCAAGGACACGACCCAGCCCGCACGCACGAAGACCGCGGAGCGAACGAGCCCCAAGCGCACCGCGCCGCCACCGCCCGAGGATCTCGGCAACGCGCCGACGTATCAGGGCAGCGCTGCCGACATGGCCGCGGCCGTCGCCGCCGCCAACGCAGGCGCGCCGCGCACGTCGACCGCCCAGCGCGTCGGCACCGCGCCGACGTCACACGCGATCACGCCGCCGGCGATCGCGCGCACGCAGACACCGTTTCGCGACTCGAGCCCGGTGATCGAGATCAGCGTCGACGACGACGACGACGATCACAGCGGCCGGCTGCGCGGCCCTCGCGACACCGCCGTCGAGATGGTCGACCACGAGGGCGTTCCCCGCGCGGGCTCGGACTCGATTCCCCCGACGATCCCGGTCCAGAAATCGCGCCCGGCGAGCCACGCCGCGTCGGCGCTGCCGGCGATGAAGCCGCCATCGCGGCCCGCGATCACGCCGCCGATCGTCACGCGGCCGGCGACCGGCCCGCGCGGCAACCCCGACGAGAGCCAGCCGATCGAGATCTATCAGCCGGCACCACCGTCGGTGGAGCCACCGCCGGGCGAGCGGCCCGGTCAGTACTCCGTCAAGCGCGGCAAGGATGGTGCGCCGATCCGCGAGCAGACCGGTCGCATCGCCGCGCAGTCGGCCCCCGCGATCCCGTCAGGCCTCGCGCGTCCACGTCCCGGCTCGGGTGCCCCGGGCCACGCGGTCCCCGGCAACGTGCCAAAGGAGCCGACGCCGGGCAATCGTCCTCCGACCGGCCCGGCATCCACCGCGCGTCCGCCGAGCGCGGGTGCGCGCGTTCCGGCGCCGCCGCAGCCGCCGAATCGAGCGCACGCGACGGCACCGATCACGAATCGCTCGCCATCGCCCGCGAACCCGTCGAACAACAGCGGCGTCGTCATGACGCGGCCGGCGGTGATCGTCGGTGCGCCGCCGAAGCCACCGACGGCGACGACGACCCAGCGCGTGCGCAAGGCGCGTGAGGACGAGGGCCGTGGCTTCGGCCAGGGCCTCATCTCCGAGAAGAGCCTCGACGAGGTGATCCTCGCGTACCTCTCCGAGGACGCCGAGGAGAAGTAGTCGCGACGCCGACGGCGAATCTCCGACGAGAGACGCGCCGTACGTAGCGGTACGCACCAGCCGCGCTACAGTCGAGCATGGCTGCGGATGTAAAGATCTACACGCGCGAGTGGTGCGGCTACTGCACCGCG
Organism: Pseudomonadota bacterium; assembly: GCA_023386455.1. Classification (GTDB taxonomy): domain Bacteria; phylum Myxococcota_A; class Polyangia; order Haliangiales; family Haliangiaceae; genus JABFXX01. Next base: position 17,875 of record JAEWJO010000563.1, read on the forward strand.
GCTCTGCGCTTGCTGAAGGCCAAGGGCGTCACGTTCGAGCACATCGACGTCACCGGTGACCCCGACAAGCGGCGCTGGCTCGTCGAGGCGACGGGCCGCACGACCGTTCCGCAGATCTTCATCGACGGTGAAGCGGTCGGTGGCTTCACCGATATCCGCGCGCTCGACGAGCGCGGCGTCCTCGACCGCATGCTCGCCGGCGCTCAAAAGAAGTCCGCCGCGAGCTAGTGCTCGTCGAGCTCGGGGTGGTCGAGGTCGGGGTGTTCCTTGCGGTACTCCTCGATCCACTGCGCCAGCTTGGGCATCGCGACGTCGAGACGATGCGAGCCCTCGCGATCCTTGGCCTGGCGGTACGAGAACCGCGCGTCGTCGTGCTCGCCCTTGAACGCGTAGCACCACGCACACAGCATCAGGAGATCCGCGCCGGCGGTCATCGACAGACCCTTGCGCATCCGGTCGTGAAGCTCGTGATCGTCGATCTCGAGCGGACGCACCTCCGCCGCGGTCTTGAACGGCTCCGTCGCCGACACCGGCTTGGGCGCGTGCTCGGCGACCCACAGATGCATCTGCGCGATCCAGTGCGAGAGCTTCAGCACCTCGCCGGTCGGGACCGGGCCGCGCGACTCGAGGAGGTTGCGCGCCTCCTTCGTCCGGCCGAGCGCGATCAGGAGATTGATCTCCGTGTAGTACGAGAACTGGTGCTGGATGAGGCGCGGCGACAGCTTGCCGCGCGCCTTGCGCACGCGCTCGAGCGCCTTCTCGCCGTTGCCGTCGAGCGCGTCGGCGATCGCGACGCGCAGCTCGGCGAGCGCACGCACGCGGCTGGGCGCCCACCACGCGCGCGTCACCGGCTCGGCG
>JAEWJO010000580.1 GCA_023386455.1 Pseudomonadota bacterium
TCAAGATTCAGGCAGCAGCGCATCGACGCACGGAGCCCACGCACGCCGAACGAGCGTCGCAGGCGGCGACGGCAAGACAGGACGAGGAGATGAAGTCGACGCAGGCCAAGATCGCGGCCGCGCACGAAGTGACGGTGCGAAAGGCCGAGAAGGGAGCGAGCGGCATACGGCCCCCCATCGAGTTCGGATATCAGAAACTGCTCACCGCGGCCGAACTCTTCTGCTCCAACCAGGCAGCCGGCGTGTCAGACGCTGCGGGCAAGGTCAGCCTCTACTCGAGAAGGCAAGCGGCTGCATCGGTTGACCCGCCGATCGCGATCACGATCATCAAGGCAGCGCTTGAAGTAGCGACCGGCCGCCTTTCGGGTCTGGTGACCGCAGGATTCAACAAGCTCACCGAACCGCGACAGTTCAAGCAATGGCAAAAGGGCACAACTGCAAATGTTGGAAGCAGCGTGCTGAGCGGCTTTGCCTCGACCATCGGAACCGCTTTGACGTCGAGCAGCAGGTTCATCCAGAGCCGTATCACGTGGCAGCCGGACGAGACGAGCGGTGGAGGCGATCCAGGCGGCGAAGCGCAGGTCGACTTCTTCACTCAACAGCTCAAGGCTCTCAACGCCTCGACGGCGGATCGAAAGAACAGGCTTGTTGATCTCGAGCGCGCACTGATGCCATTAAACACCCCGGAGCTCGCGGACCTGGCCAGGGAAATGCTCGAGGCACTTGCTCACGCGTTCACGACGGCCGCGGAAGAAGCAGTGGAGATCCAAGCCTACGAAACGACGCGCCAATGGGCCCGGTTCGTGAGTCACGCAAGCCTGGGTTCGGTCGGCGCTTCCGAGGCGAAACGCAAAGGACTCAGCGTAGGCGGCGATGGAGGATCGATCGCCAAGATGGATAAGGCACTGCTCGGTAGCCAACGCCATCCTGGTATGATTGACCTCGAATTTGCGGCCGACATGCTGCGTCCAGCGGGCCCAATTCGATACACGAGTGCCCGCATCTTCGGACTGAGCGAGGCGTCAGCTCGCATTCTCAAGCTCGACCAGCTACCACTCCGCTCGGCGGGTCTTCCGATGCGGTTGCGAGCTACGCCTGCATCGAGCCCGGTGTCAGTCACGATCACCCGCGACGAGGCAGGCAACGTCGCGTTCACGGATGAAAGCGGAGCGGTCGGCATGCCGACGAAGTGGCTTAGCCGCCGCGGGCATGGACGCGACGATGCCGCCGCCTATCGCGCAGCGCTAGCCTTGATCGAGAGCACCGAGTCGCAGACGCTTCGTCAGCTCGGCGTGGAGTTGGAGCTCGACGATGCATCTTGAACGGCTCGCACTACTTACTTGCGTAGTCCTCGCGTGTTCGTGTCGCTCGAAGGAGTCGACACCAGTCCCGGATCGGGAACGTCGGACTGACATGCGTGTGGTCGCAGGGACGGTCGCGGTTCCTGCCGGTTGGTTTCGAGCGGGCTGCGCCGAGCTTCCCGCAGACATCTCGGACGCCGGAGCGACTACCTGCACGTGCTCGAACCCGCCGCGAGATGTGTGGGTATCCGGCTTCGAAATCGACCGTCTGGAAGCAACCGTTCAGGACTACGCGGCATGTGTTCATACCGGTCAGTGTTCGCCTGCGGCGAGCTACCGCTTCCGCGACGTGGTTCCCGATGACACCGCCGTGATCGTCGAATACTCGCAAGCCGCGTCCTACTGCGCATGGCAAGAAAAACGGCTTCCAACCGAGGCGGAATGGGAGAAGGCAGCGCGCGGCGTCGATGGCCGGATGTACCCGTGGGGATTCGACGAGCCCGACTGCATGACGTCGGCAATCTCGAGTGGCCTGCTCGACGGACTCGGCCACACCTGGGACCTGAACGGTCCAGTCCCCAAGCCGCTAGATTGTCGCCCGCCGTATCCTGGCCGTGTGGGTATGCACCCTGGCGATCAAAGCCCGTACGGTGCACTCGACATGACCGGGAACGTGCCCGAGTGGACGACGGACATCGCGGTCGGAGACCGGATCGAATGGAGACCGGGTGTGAGCGACTGTCCGTCGGTCGGCAAGGCGGTGAAGGTGGAGTTCATCGATTCGAGTGCGGTCGATCCACACGGTCCGGACGCGGACGCACGAGAGCGGTGGCTGCAGAGTCAATGGCCTGACAAGGAGCAGCTTCGCGCCACGTACCCGATGCGGGTTGCCCGACGGGGCGCGATCGGCCGACGATCAATCGAGCAACTAGACTCCGAAGGGACGTTCTTCGCGGGAATCCGTTGTGTGCGACCGAACGCGCGCGGCCCGCTCCCAGCGGAACCTTCGGCGTCCGGATCGTACGAGGTCACCATGCATCGAGAGTCGCGGACGGGCCGCATTATCGTCGAGAGCACACCGAGCAACGAGATTTCGCCGCAGGTCACTCCGGATCCGTTGCGAAAAAAGCGAGCGTCGAACGCAACTCGTCGCGAGCCGGGTCGATAGCGACCCGCATGAACAACAGCAAGACCGAAGTCAGAAGGAATCGAATCGTCCGCGACTCATACCGACTCGACGTCATCGGGCCCCTGCTGCGGCTTCGGCTCACGGCCGTCGTCGAGACGCAGACGGGTCAAGAGGACTACCGGAAGCAGATCTGGTTCGACATCACGAGCATCCAGGTGCTCGCGAACACGCTGCACCGGTTCCTGCGCATGCCGGACGATGCAGTGCTGTTCGCGTCGTGCGGCGATGATCGACTCGAGCTCTTCTACGGCGGTCCCGAGGATGACGCGTTCGTTCACCTGTTCAACCGTCGCCGCAAGCGCGCCGAGTATCCGGGCTACAAGCACTGCCCGCTGAGCAAGTCGGCCGCGAAGGAGCTGGTCGACGAGCTGCTGAACATGCAGGTGGCCGAAGCGGTTCCGCAGCCCGTGACGGGCTAGTGCGCTGCTTTCCCCTGCCTCGCGCTTGCTGGGAGTTGGCGCGGAGTGGTTTGCTTGCGCGACCTGATGGCGCGACGTCGCAAGCCCAGAAAGACGGGCTCGGTTTCGGAGAACGCGCCCAAGCGCGCTCGTGGCAAGAAGCGGGCGGCGGGACCGCTGATCAACGTGCGCCACATGACCCGACGGGATATCGGGAACGTGTGGGAGTTCCTGAAGATCAGCTTTCGCGACGTCAATGCAGAGACGGTCGAGTATCAGCGGCCGCGGGCACGGCGGCGGTTCGAGGAGATCTTCGAGGAAGAAGGCATCGAGCAGCTGCTGTTCGAGGTCGAGGGCGACATCGTCGCGTACGCCGAGGCGAGCTACGAGGTGACGGGCTCGGACAACTGGATCAATCCTCGGTACTTCGAGAAGCGAGATATGCGGCCGCTGTTCGTCGACGAGCTGGCGGTGCATCCCGGCTGGCACGGCAAGGGCGTCGGCAGCTTCGTGCTCGAGCAGCTGCATCACCTGGCGCGCGTGCACGGCTTGAATCAGCTCGTGCTCGAGGTCGCGGAGAACAACGAGCGCGCACTCGAGTGGTACAAGAAGCGCTCGTTCAAGAAGCTGGATGCGGCGATCTTCATGGCATCGCCGGTCGCGATCGAGCCGGAGCTCTTGCCGCCGCGCGAGCTGCCGGCTGGACGCGACGAGCGTTCGGCGGACGACGACGAAGCCGACTCGGAGGACTGAGTACGGCCGGATGGCGGACACGAGTCCGCCTGGCGGTCGGCCAGTCCGAGGCTCGGATGGCCTGGGACGTGATTTCGGCCAATTGGAGCGGGCACGAAGGATGCTCCTGGGAAGGCGTGTCGCCGGCGCCTCAGTCATGAGTCATTATGCCTCTAGAGATGAGTCAGCTCACGTTACGCGGTCTGGACAAGCGCCTAGTGCAACGCATCAAGGAGCTCGCTCGCCAGGAGCGAATCTCGATGAACAAAGCCGCTGTCCGTCTCCTCGAGCGTGGCGCTGGACTCGCACCGAGTGCGCCCGCAGATCGGATCGGACATTCGCTCGATCACGTCATCGGGACGTGGAGCGCAAGCGAGGCGAAGGCCTTCGGGGAAGCGACCCGGAGCTGCGAGCAGATCGATGAGGACCTCTGGGGATGAGGCGACTGCTCGATACCAACGCGTATGTCGCGTTGAAGCGAGGACATGCGGACGTCGCAGCGCTCGTGCGAGATTCGTCCGAGCTCGTATTCTCGACGATCGTGCTCGGCGAGCTCTTGTTCGGCTTCCGCGCCGGTACTCGTTACGACAAGAATGCCACCGAGCTAGAGGCGGTGCTCGCGGACGCGCGCGTCAGCATGTTGCCAGTGACCCGTACGACCGCGGATCGGTTCGGTCGCATCGCAGCTGCACTGCGAAGCGCAGGCACACCAATTCCGAGCAACGACATCTGGATCGCGGCACACGTGTTCGAGTCCGGCGCGGAGCTGCTGTCGTTCGACGGCCATTTCGCGAACGTCGCCGGCCTGGTATGGACTCGACTCGCGTAGCTAGCTATCTCGCGAAGCAGGTCGTGACGACGCGCGAGCGCTGGGCCGAGGACGGCCAGGCGCGATCGAAGGCCGCGAGCGCGGCGGTGACGTCCTGCTGCAGGCCGCAGCGGGCCTCGATCGCGATCGCGGCAGCCTCCTCGGCCATCTGACCGCGGCCGAGGGTCTCGCGATCGAAGGTGTGGATCGCGGCGAGCGCGGCGGCCGGCGCGTGCTTGCGGAGCGAGGCCATCGCGAGATCGATGAGCTCGACCTCGCGCGAGAGGGAGACGGGCTCGGCGGTCGGCGCGACGGGCGGGACCTCGATCTCGATCGCGGATGGGTCGATGGCGACGGCGGGGCGACGGACATCGGTGACGGACGGGAGAGCCGGCGCGGCGGCGTTGGAGGAGTCGTGTGCGACGCTCCGCTCGGAGGTTCGCGGCTCGTCGACATCGTTGGCGGTCGACATCGCGAGATGGGGTGCATCGGTCGCACGGTCTCGCGTCGTGGTGAGCGCGACGGTGGCGGCGCCGACGACGAGCAGCGCGGCGGTAAGCTTCAGGAGGAGCGCGGTGGAGCCGGCCTTGGTCGATGCACCGGTGGCGATCGACGGGGGCGGGCTGGTCGCGCTGGAGGCTACGGTGGTGGCAGTCGCGGTCGCGGCACCGGCGGCGACGGACGCGGCGATCTTGGCCCGGACACGCGCGGCGATCGCGGCATCGGGCGAGAGGCCCTCTCGCGCGGCATTGAGGAGGGAGCGCGAGAGGTCGCTCATGGCGCCACCTTCGCACGGACGGCGAGCTCGAACGCGCTGCGTGCGAGGCGCAGGCGCGAGTACGCGGTGTTGAGGTTGATGTCGAGCATGCGTGCGATTTCGGGGACGGAGAGACCCTCGAGCTCGACGAGCGCGAACACGATGCGCTTGTCCTCGTCGATCGTGTCGAGGATGGCCATGACGGTGGCGGCGGCCTGCGCGCGCGAGAGCGCGGCGAACGTGTCGGCTGGGCCCTGCGGATCGTGATCGAGAGTCTCGGTGTTGTCCTTGTGCTTGCGGCGGTGAGCACCGGCGACGCGGCGAGCGATCGCGAACAGCCAGGTGGTGATCGCGGCGCGACCTTCGAACTCCGGGAGGCGGCGATGGACGACGACGAAGACGTCCTGCGCGGCATCCTCGAGACCCTCGGCGGGGACGCCGAACGTGCGCAGGATGCGCCACACGAACGCGAAGTGGGCGGCGTAGACGTCGTCGAAGGATGGCACGGCGTGACGCGCGTCGGCGTCGAGTGCGTGGGCAGTCGCCGGCATGTCGAGCGTTGGTGTCGCGGTCGCCGCGAATCCGTCACCTGCGAGGATGGCTTTCACTGGAAGCCGAGCTCCAGGCCGACGATCGTGCGGACGGACATCGGCGACGGGGCGTAGACGATGATGCCGTCACCGAGGCTGAAGCGGACGCGCTCGAGCGCGAGCATCGTCTCGGTTGCACCGACGAGGCGCGCGAAGCGGTTCATCTGCCACGCGATGCCGAAGCCGGCACCGGCGGCGAGCCAGCGGCCGGACTCGAGCTGCTGGGTCGGGAGGACGATGTTGTTGCCGCGCATCGAGCCGCCCTCGACGGCGAGCCAGGCGCGGAGCGGCTTGTCGGTCGGGCGCCAGCCGACGCGAACGGCGGCGACATCGAGGTCGACGTCGACCTTGGCGGGCGCGCCGTCGTGGAACTGCGCGGCGCTCGCGACCCAGCGCGTGCCGGCGACCTCGGCGAGGGTCGAGTCGTGGCGCATGGTGATCGCGAGCTCGCCGCCGAGGCCGACCTTGGGGATGACGCCGATGCCGCTGACACCGGAGATGCGAGCACCGATCGCCCATCGACCGACGGACGGCGTGCGGCGCGGCTCGGGAACGAAGACGGCCGCACTCGACGCGACGACGCTCGGGCGCGGCGGAGGCTCGTCGGAGTCCTGGCGAGCGGCGACCTCGCGGCGGGCGATCGCGTCGCTCGCCGCACGCGCGATCACGACGGCGACGGCATCGGCGAGCTCGCCGCAGCGCGCGCTGGTGAGCGTGCGCATGTCGTTAGCGACGGTGACGGCGCGCAGATCGATGCGCGCGGTGTAGTGGCCGCCGGCGTAGATGACGTCGACCTCGATGCCGACCGGCGCCTCGTCGAGCGAGCGCTCGAGCCGTGCCTCGATGCGAGTGCGCAGGCTCGTCGCGTCGGGGCAGCCGTCGGGTGCGCGCCACGCGAGTGTCGACGGCGTCACCGGGGTCGCCGCGGCGGTCGACATCGTCGGGGCAATCGCCGGCGCGGAGCGCGGCCGCGGTGCGCGGGGGTGGCGAGACGCGCGGCTGTCGGCGATCGCACGCGAGCCGGCAAGCGTGATCAGCGCGACGACGAACGGAGCGGCGATCCGGCCGAGCATGACTCGGCGACACGCGCTCGCGGCGCGAGTTGCCTGAGGACATTCGTCGCCAGCGCCGTGCACGGTCCCGGTGTTAGTGCCGGAACCGGGCCAGATCCGTCACGACCTAACCACGCGAGATGACGTGGCTCAGCGCAACGGAGTTGGCAGATAGGTGGAGAGGAGGTCGACGACGCTGGCAGCGGCCTCGATGTGCAGCCAGTGGCCGGCATCGACCTGATGGACGTGGATGTGGTGCGGGAGGTCGGGCGCGGCAAGGCGTGCGCGGTCGGCGGCCGAGACGGTCGCCGAGCGCGCGGCGAACACGAGCTGGACCTCACCCGGCAGCGACGGATCGAGCGCGACCGGCCAGAGATCCTGACCGCAGTAGTCGAGCAACATCGCGCGCAGCGCGGTGAAGTCGAACCGGATCGACAGCGTTTCGCCGTCGGGGACGAGGTTCATCGCGAGCCACTGCGCGAGCGGCAGCGCGTGACCTTCGGCGACGATCGCGGCGATGAAGTCATCGCGCCGGGCCCAGGTCCTCGGCAGGCGCTCGAGGAGGGCGAGGATTCGCGTGACGGAGTTTGCCGGATCCGACTCGTCGGTGGAGCGCGCGCTCGGGCTGGCGTCGAAGATCCACGTCTGCTGGATCCGCGCGGGCACGTGCGCGCGGGCCGCGAGCACGACCTTGCCGCCGAAGCTGTGGCCGGCGAGCGCGGCGATCGCCGGCATCTCGTCGACGAGCGCGGCGATATCGTCGGCGCAGGCCGCGAGCGTGTGCGGCGGCTCGCCGGGCTCGGAGCGGCCGTGCTGGCGCAGATCGACGAGGACGATTCCCCACTCCGGCCTCGCGGTGTGGACCTTGCGGGCGATCGTGCGCCAGTTGCCGCCAGATCCGAAGAACCCGTGGGTCATCAGGAGCTGGCGCTCGGCGTCGGCCGGACCGATCACTTCGCGATGCAGTCGCGCGGGCACGTGCGCGTGATACCACCTTCGTGGCACGGTCGGCACATGGATGCGCGGCGCATGACGAGCACGCGAGGGCACGCGTGACCGCGATCGCCCAGCTCGCCGAGGCCGGCTTCGACCTGACGCAGCCGTTCGATGCTCGCGCGTGCGCATCCGAGCCCGGCCTCGCGGTGCTCGGCGACGCGACGCGCCCGTGCGGCCTGCTCGTCGGGAACACGCGCG
>JAEWJO010000590.1 GCA_023386455.1 Pseudomonadota bacterium
AGTCGGTGCCCGCGCTCGCCGCGCGCTGGAAGGTGCACCGCGCGCAGACTGCCGAGCTGCTGAGCGATGCGGTGATCGAGGCGCTCGCCCAGCGGCTGCGCCGCCACCTGCGCAGGGAGGCGCGCGATCCGATCGAGATCGTCGCGCTGCCGAATCCGAACCAACCGCCGCCGGGCTGAGATGCGCGTCCTCGCACTCGCGGCGATGCTGGCAAGCGCGTGCGGAGACAACGCGTACACGCTCGGCGAGCCGATCGGTCACGCGGACACCGTGTTCTTCGCGGCGCATACCGATGACGACATGATCTTCATGCAGCCCGAGGTCGTCGACGCGGCGCGCTCGGGCTCGATCGCGACCGTCTACTTCACGGTCGGCGATGCCGTGAAGGGATACGGGCTCGCGCGCGGTCTCTTGCGCGCATCGAAGACGGCGTACGCGGGGATCGCGGGAGGCGCGGCGTGGGACTGCGGCTACGTCGATCTCGCGGTGCCGGTCCAGCACTGCAAGCTCGTCGGTCACGAGGTCTCGCTGATCGCGGTCGATCTGCCGGACGGAGGCATCCCGGGCGATCGCACGGAGAGCCTCCTCCACCTGGTCGACGGCAGCGTGCCGTCGGTCGACCTGGTCTCGCCGGCGGGCGGGACCGCGACGCGCGAGACCACGGCGCACCTCGCGGTCGATCTGCTCGCCGCGCTGGCGCCGGACGAGATCCACGCACTCGAGCTCGCCGGCACGCACGGCCGCGATCACTCGAGCCACATGTTCTCGTCGGCGTTTCTGTTCTGGGCGGCCGCGCGGTCCGGGTACGCAGGCCCGCTGACCTGGCATCGTGGCTACAACGTCGCCTCCGAGCCGGTGACGCTCGACGGCCCCGACTACGACGACGCGGTCCGCATGCTCGGCTTCTACGAGGCGTGCGCCAGCGACTGCGCGGCATGTGGCGTGCCCTGCCAGCCGGACGCGGTATCGCCTGCACACGTGACGTGGCTCGAGCGGCAACACGCGGTGGCGCGCGTGCGCTCGGCCGGCGGCAAGCTCGCGTTCGGAGACCAGTGCCTTCAGGTCACGGCCGCGCTCGGCGACTGTGCCAGCGCACCCGTGTTCGCGCTCGCCAGCGACGGACGCCTGCAGCTCGGCGACGCGTGCCTGACCGCGCGTGATGATGGCGCGCTGTCGACAGCCGTCTGCGACGGCAGTGCGGCGCAGTACTGGGTGCTCGATGGCGAGGGCTCGCTCTGGAACGGTCTCCCGCCGCTCGCCGCGGGCGACATGAGCTACGACCACGTACGCTGCCTCGCCGTGACAGATGCAGTCGTGTCGGCGGCGACGTGCGGCGCGACGAACGCGTTTGCGTGGCAGTTCAGGGACTGACTCGATAGATCGCGTACGCGCCGTTGTTGAACACGGGCGGCGACGCGAAGTCAGCTGGCCCCTGAACGACGATGTAGTCGGCGTCGTACGTGTGCGCGACCTGTTCGAGCTGTGCCGGCGTCAGCTTCGCATAGCTCGCGGCGGCCGCCTTGAACGTCTGTGCGTCGGGGTTCAGCACCGTGTCGCAGAGCCGTGCGTGCCATCGCTCGAGCAAGTCCGGACGGAGCGGCGGCGACTTCGCATCGACGACCACGGCGCGTCGCGCGAGCAGGCGAAACTGGCCGACGCCGGGCGGCACGAGGAACACCGAGTCCGCCGGCGTGTGCTCGCGCGCCCAGGAGACCAGCTCGCGCAGCCTCGGCGGTGCCGCACAAGGCTCGCGCAGACCCTCGCCGCGCGGGCTGCGCCACAGCGCGAATGCGAACAGCGAGATCGCGAGCGCCGTGAACGCGCCGCGTGCGATGCGTTGCCATGGCGTCAGCACGAGCACGAACGCGAGTGCACCGGCGTGGAACGCGAGCAGCGGCACCATCATCCTGATGTGATAGGCCGTGATGTAGAGCGGCGCGACGAGCCCGAGTCCGACGAGGACGCGCGCGCGCGTCGAGAGGTCGCGCGGTGCGCGCACGTGCTGCGCGAGCCCCGCGATCATCAGCACCTGACAGGCGAGCTGGCCGAACGGCGCGATTCGCGACCACCGTACCTGCGTGAGTGACTCGAGCGGTGTGAACCGGATGACGAGTGCCGTCACCGTGACGGTGCCGGCCGCGACGAGCGAGAACCGCCACAGCGTGCGCGCGGGCCTCGAGTCCCCGAGCAGGTACAACCCTGCGAGCCCGCCGATCTGCCAGCCGACGACTTCCTTGATCCATCCGACCATGCGCGTCGGGTCGTAGTGAACCGGTGCGTGAAAGTGCGTCAGGATCCACACCGCATGCTCGCTCGGACCGGCGGCGGCGAGGAGCTGCGGCAAGAAGCACGCGAGCACGACGAGCTGGGGCACCATCACGCACGCGAGCTCGCGCCAGCCCAGGTCGCGCCGCGCGAGGCTCGCGAGCCCGAACAGGCCGACCCCGAGGACGAGGAAGTTCGCGTGGAGTAATCCGGCGACGGCCGCGCTGAGGCCACATACGAGGTACCGATCGCGGACCAGTGCAGCGATCGCGACGAGCCAGCCGAGCGTTGCCACCGACGATGGCTGGACGTACCCGACGATGAGGTAGCTTCCTCCCATCGACAGGTTCATCGTCAGCGCCGCGATGCTGGCGACGATCACGGACGCGCGGAGCCCGCCGCCGACGGCGCCGACGAGCCAGTAGACCGCGGCCCACGACGCGAGCGTGACGACGATGTGCGCCGTGACGAACGCGACCACGCCCTCGTGGTCCATGACGTAGAGCCACTTCGCGAGCCAGCCGAAGACCGGCAGGTAGGGTGGGGTCTCGCTGACGAACCAGTCGCGGCGGAACAGCTCCGGCATCGCGCGATGCAGCGGATCGAGCAGGTACGTCGCCTGGTTCGCGGCGCCGTAGGGCACGGCATACGCGAGCGTGAGGAGCACCGCCACCACCGCGCAGACCGCCCAGATCCCGTACGACCTCATACCGGTGGCCTCCACCGTAGCCACAAACCAAGACGCGGCGCTTGCTCGTTGCACGTGGCTTTTTGCGGTAATGTGACCTGCCCCATATGGTCGCTCCGCCCACCACTCCGCGCAGCTTTGCCGTCGATGTCGCGCGCGTCAGTGCGGCGTTCCAGGACCTCGCGCGCCAGATGGGTGCGCAGTTCCTCGACAAGCAGGAGATCATCCGGCTGATGACCATCTCGGCGATCGCCGGCGAGCACATGGTCATCGTCGGCCCGCCGGGTACCGCGAAGTCGGCGATGATCGACATGTTCGCGAAGCTGATCGACGCGCGGTACTTCGAGTACCTGCTGACGCGCTTCACCGAGCCGAACGAGCTGTTCGGTCCGGTCGACATCTCGGCGTTCCGCGAGGGTCGCTACACGCGCCGCCTCGAGAACATGCTGCCGACGGCGGAGATCGTGTTCCTCGACGAGATCTTCAAGTCGAACTCCGCGATCTTGAACTCGCTCCTGCACGTCATCAACGAGCGCAAGTTCCAGAACGGCCCCGAGGTCGTGGCGGTCCCGCTGATCTCGCTCTACGCGGCGTCGAACGAGGTGCCGAACGACGAGAACCTCGCGGCGATGTTCGACCGCTTCCTCGTCCGCGTGCTGTCGGACAACCTCGACAGCTATCACTTCCACGAGCTGATGAAGAAGGGCGTGTCGCTCGAGCTACGCAAGATGACCGGCCGTGGCGTCGACGCGCAGGGCCGGCCGACCGGCGAGCTGCGCCCGGTGATCAGCGCGCGCGAGCTGCGCCAGATCCAGCAGAACTTCGACAAGTTCATGGTGTTCCCCGAGGACTTCCTGACGAAGTACAAGGGGCTCATCTTCCAGATCCGCAGCGAGGGCATCTCGGTGTCGGATCGCCGCGCCGTGAAGCTCCTGAAGCTGTTCGCCGCGAGCGCCGTGTTCGACGGCCGCACGCGCGTACACGACGGCGACTTCTTCGTCCTGCGCCACATCTGGAACAACCTCGACCAGGTCGAGCTCCTCGAGGAGATCATCAACCCGGTCGTCGACACGTACTACCGCGACCATCCCGACGAGCGGAAGTTCATCGGACCGTCGGCGAGCCTCGACGACCTGCTCACCGAGCTCGGCCTCATCCGCGAGCTGCTCACGAGCGGCGCGGAGCTCTCGGACATCCAGCTGTTCAGCCAGCTGAAGAACCTGAACGAGATCAAGGTCGCGCTGTCGGCGCTGCCCGGCGATGCCGCCGCGCGGATGATCCGCGAGGTCGACCAGCTGCTCGAGACCGTGTTCGCGTCGTCGAAGTTCGGCCTGTAGACGGTCGTCAGCTCTTCGGCTCGACCGTGACGACGACCGGGCGGTGATCCGACGCACCGAAGTCGATCACGTGGCCGTCCTTCGCGACGAGCCCGCCGTCGACCATGACGTGGTCGATGTCCATCTTCAAGAGGTCGCTCGTCGTGCCGTGGTTCGTGACCTCGTAGCGCCAGGTCGTCGGCCCCTTCGTCGGCACGCGCGCGAAGCCCTTCTTCTCGAGGAACGAGACCGCAGTGCCGCTCGGGTCCTCGTTGAAGTCGCCGGCGATGATCGTCGGCATGTCGCGTGCGATCTTCGGGAAGTACGTCTCGATCTCGCGCAGCCGGAGCGGCGGCGTCGTCATGAAGCCCTTGATCCAGCTGCCGCGGTCGATCGCGGGGCGCAGGTGCACGTTCAGGATCTGGAGCGCGCCGAACGCGGTGTCGAGCACGACCCGCGACGCCGGGAACCAGCCGCGCTCGGGCGACGGCAGGATCTCCTCGCTCGCGATCGGCACCTTCGACAGGATCGCGAGGCCACCGGCCGACCGCGTGTGGAGCTTGTAGCTCTGGTGCTCGTAGCGCTTGCCGAACCGCGACTCGAGCACGCGCTTCCACTCGCTCGTGATCTCCTGGAGGAGCACGACGTCGGCATTCGCGTTCTCGATCGCGTCGAGCGTGCCCGCCGGATCGGGGTTCGCGTAGTTCAGGTTGTATGTCATCACGCGGAGCGCGCAGACGATCGGCAATACACCCATTCCGACGAGGATGACGCAACATCTGCGCGGCGCAACTCCACGCGCTGCACCCAACGTTTTGGCCTGGCAATTTGGCCTGGGAATTATTCCCGGCCGGTGACGTAGCTCGTTCGGATCTGGCCGGTCGTCGGTCGCGCTGCGATCTGGTTCAGCTGCTGCTTCTCCTCGGCGTGGAGGCCGGCGGCGACGAGCGCGTCGTAGCCCTCGATGCCGTCGCTGTCGAGGTGGCGCAGCACGATGTCGAGCGGCACGACCGCGACGGGCGACAGCTTCTCCGCGAGGTCCCCGCCAAAGCGCGGGAACGTCACGTCGGTGACGTCGGTCGGCAGCACGGCCTCCCAGATCACGCGGCGCGGGCGCGACGCGGTGTCGAGCTCCCACGACGCGTGAACGTTGATCGCATCGGCCTCGGTCGCCGCCGTGCCCCACGCGAGCTGGAACGGCGACAGGTTCTTCTGCTCGATCGTCGTGCCGAGCGCGGGCAGGAAGTCGGCAGCCGCCAGCGCGATCTCCGCCGGCAGGCCCATGATCTCGCGCGTCGTCAGGATCGCGCCACCGGCGACCGGCAGCGAAGCCTGGATCGTCGTCGCGTCGACGTTCAGGTTCGAATACAGCTGGCCCGCGGTGCCGATCAGCGGCTCGGTCAAGAAGTCGATGCCGTCGACGTGGAATGTCCACTCGAGATCGGGGCTGACGCCGTCGAGCGTGATCGGCACCTGGGTGCCTGTCGTCCTCCACGCGGGCAGCGTCAGGTTCGCGGCGCCGTTGTTCATCGTCGCGCGGCCAGCGGAGTAGCCGTCGAGCATCGGCGCCGGCGGATCGCCGCCGAGGTCGTGATAGCCGCGCACGAGCACGTCGATCCGCTGGTCGCTGCCGAGGTTGCACGAGCCGATGTCGATCGTCGCCGGCAGCGAGTCGACGCGCGTCGTGGCGCAGCCGAGCGTGACCTCGAAGTAGTCGGCCGCGTTGAGGCTCGGTCCGCCGAGGCGCAGCGCGCCGACGATCGTCGGGGCCGGGTTGCGCGGCGGGCCGTGGACGACGATCTCGCCTTCCAGTGGCGCGACGACGGTGACGACCGTCAGCTGCGGCGCGTTCGCGACGAGCGTCCCCGGAAACACGACGGAGAGGTAGCCGTCGTCGTCGAGACCGACGTCGGCGCGGCCCATCGAGTCGGCGACGACCTCCTCGACGATCCGGCCGTCGCGCGTGTGACCGACGACGGTCGCGCCCGACTCGCGCTCGGCGCCGGCGTATGCGACGACGACCGAGCGACGGGTCGCCTCGGGCGGGCCGCTCGACGAGCCACAGGCAGCAAGGAGCAGTAGCCCTGCGCGGCACCTCACACGTTCACGCTAACACATGCCGTGCTAGCTTCGTCGTGTGCCGATTCCCGCCGAGCGTCGTCGCAGCTACCTGGCACGCCAGGTCGCGACGATGGTGCTGTCGCACGTACAGACGGATACCCCGATGGCGATCGTTCGCGCCTCGGCGTGGGCCAACTCGCTGTCGCGGATGGGCGTCCACCTGCCGCTGTTCCTGGTCCACGACATCGGCGTGATGCTGTCGCTGTCGCGCGGCGCTGGCGGCTACGTGCTCCGGCCCCGCGAGAGCCAGCTCGCGCGGATCCAGATGCCGGCGAACGCCAAGCCACAGCTCGACCAGTACCGTCGCCTGCTCGAGAACATCGCCGGCTCCGAGGTCATCGAGCGGCTCGCCGGCCTCCGCCTGCGCGACGAGATGGTCGCCGTGCTGCTCTCTCGCATCCTCGGCGACGCGTACAACCGGTGGCGCGACCGCAGCAAGTCCGCCGGCGTCGAGGCCTTGCCGCTCGACCTCGGCATCCTGGGCGAGATCGACTACGCCGATCACTTCCGCGACTTCGACCCGCGTGGCCTGTGGGGCTTCCTCGAGCACCTGGTCGCGCAGTCGATGCACGTCTACACGCAGGTCGAGCTGATCGATCTCGACACCGTCCGCCTGCTCGGCCTGTTCAAGGAGGACAGCGCGTCGGGCAGCGAGGCGCTCGGCGGTGCGATCGACCTCGTCGACCTGTTCTCGGCGCTCGGCTCTCCGGAGGCGAACGACGTCGCGAACTTCTCGCTCGACCTGTTGCCGAGCGTGCTCGAGACGCGGCGCTCGACCGGCGCCCAGACGTTCGCGGTCGACGGCTACGCGTCGATCGAGCGCAAGGGCAACATCGACTCGCTCGTGCTCTCCGAGCTCGCGTACGACCGCGAGATCTTCGAGCAGAAGGTCCTCGACAACGAGCTGCTCTACTACGGCCGCGACAAGCAGCGCGAGGACGAGCGTCGTCTCCAGTACCTGCTGATCGATTGCTCGGCGTCGATGCGCGGCCAGCGTCAGGTGTTCGCGCGCGGCCTCGCGCTCGCGCTGATCAAGAAGCTGACGCTCGAGGGCGACGAGATCTGGGTGCGGTTCTTCGACTCGCGCCTGCACGAGACGATCAAGATCGGTCGCTCCGGTCAGGTGCCGGTGCCGTACCTGCTGTCGTTCCGCAGCGAGCGCGGCCGCAACTACGGCAAGGTGTTCCGCCAGCTGCTCGTCGAGACCACGCGCCTGCGCCGCGAGCAGAAGCGTCGCGTCGTCATGTACGTCATCACGCACGGCCAGTGCCATATCGAGCCCGAGCTCGTGACGTCGATCAAGCAGCAGGCGTTCCTCTACGGCATCGTCTGCTTGCCGTCGTCGGACCAGCTGCCGGAGTTCGTGCCGCTGCTCGATCGCTCGCAGATCGTCAGCGCCGACGCGCTGACCTCCCGCGCCGAGCGCCAGCGCCGCGCGCTCGACATCGTCGGCGACGCGACGCGAGCCGGCAAGAAGCCCGCCGCTCACACCTCGACGCCGTCGTCGGCCGAGACGCCGAAGGCTCCGTCGGCAAGCTGGCGAAACATGCCGGCCGCGAAGTGAGACGCTGCCACTGAGCCGCGTCGCGCGTGCTATACCGGCCGGGCGTGGCGCGTCGCACGTTCAACTCGATCGAGAGCACGGCAGATCAGGCAGAGGCCTATGTCCAGCAGGGCAGGTGGGCCGATGCGGAGAAGCACTACCGCGAGCTGATCGGCCAGACGCACGTCATCAACTACGAGTACGACGACTGGTTGCGCCGGCTCGCCGAGATCTATCGCAACCTGAACCGCCCGCGCGAGGCCGCGTTCGTCTACCTCTACCTCCACTACTTCGACATGGCGCGCGCCCAGCTCGCCGGCGACGAGCACACCGGGCTGCGCGCGCGGCTCGCCGAGATCGAGAAGAAGTGGAGCGAGGCCGCCCAGCTCTACCAGCAGGCAAAGCTGCCGGTTCACGCCGCGGTGTCGTTCGAGAAGGCCAAGCTGTTCACCGAGGCGGCGGCGGTGTGGAAGTCGATGCTCCACCTGCCCGAGCTGACGCACCGGCCGTACGAGGCCGCACTCGTCCACTTCAACTACGGCCTCGTCGCGAACCGCCTCGATTCGAACAGCGGCGAGGCTCGGCGCGCGCTGATCGAGAGCCAGCGCAAGCTCGAGCAGGTCGCCGACGACTTCGAGCAGGTCGGCGAGCTCGAGCGCGCGTTCGACTGCTTCCAGATCCTGCTGAAGCTCGGCAAGGAGTCGGCGCAGTTCGAGAACCTCGCCGAGGGCTACGTCAACTGCATCCGCGTCCTCCGCGACGACAACCTCAAGTTCTACGTCCTCCAGTACTACGAGGACTTCATCAAGCTCGCGCTCGAGCGCGGCGAGCTCCACGCCGGCGCGACGCTCTACCAGGAGGCGGCGGCGTTCGCGGCGCGCGCCGGCCTGCCGTACGACCGTCACTACCAGCACAAGAGCGCGCTCACCTGGATGAAGTGCGCCGAGAGGTTCGTCGAGACGGGCGTGCCGGTGCAGATGGTCGAGAACGCGCTGCTCGCGGCGGCGTCCCAGCACTCCGCGGTCGGCGACTACCCGTCGGTGCGCGAGTGCTTCGAGCGGCTCGCCGGGCTCGAGCTGCCCGACCGCGCGAAGAAGCGGTTCGGGGCGATCGCGCTGCGCTACAAGGGCCTCGCCGCACCGCCGGTGGAGCTGCCGGGCCTGCCGGACTACCTGAAGCAGCAACACGCGTACGCGGACATCTGGTTCGTCGATCTGCTCGAGTGGGAGATGGACGGCGACCCGTTCTCGGTCGCGGCCTCGATCGTCGGCGATCTGCGCTACCCGAACGGCATCCGCCGGCGTGCGCTCGTCGTCCTCCTGCTGCTCGCAGATGCCCAGGCACGCAATGCCGAGGGCAACGCCGAGACGCTCGCCGAGGTCGCCGACAAGCTCGGCGAGCTACAGTCGTACGCGGCGCTGTCGCCGCTCGAGAAGCTGTTCTCGTCGGGAGACGCGTCGATCCGCAAGGAGGCGGTCCGCGCGCTGCGGTTCCTCTACTTCAAGCGCTCGTTCGTGATCATCCGCAAGGCGCTGTCGGATCCGGATCCGCAGGTTCGCGAGGCGGCGCTCGTCGCGATCGCGGGGCTGCACTTCCCGCACGCGTTCAACCCGCTCGCGCGGATCTATCGCGAGAGCACCGATCCGCGCGTCCGCGCCGCGGCGCTGCAGTCGATCGGCAAGATCACGACCGTCGAGGCGGGCGAGTTCCTCGTCATGGTGCTGCGCCAGGAGAGCGGCGCGCTCCGCGAGGCCGCGACCGCCGCGCTGTCGCAGATGGACAATGCCGACGTGCTGCCGATCCTGCGCCAGCACCACGAGATCGAGACCAATCCGCAGGTTCGCGACACGATCGGCGAGCTGCTGCGTCGCCACTAGGAAAAATTCGGCCGCGAGAATTGCGCGTCGCTGTGGCATCCTCGTCGGGCGATGGACCATGGGCTGTCCGCCAGTGCAGTGGATCTGCCGCGCCCGGTGCTCGTGCCGCACGTCGGGCGGCGGCGCCACCGTCGCATCACCGGCCCCGCCGGCTTGCTCCTGTTCGTCTGCCTGTTCCTGCCCGCGGTGAAGGGCTGCCACGAGACCGTCTATCCGATCTCGATGCCGCTCGTGATCCATCCCTACGTCTACGGGATCGTGTTCGCGCTCGGCGCCGGCACGCTGACGATCCGCGGCATGCGCAAGACGATCGACGCGCTGCGAATCCTCGCGTACGGCAGCCTCGCGTTCGGTGTCGTGCTCGTGCCGCTGCGGCCGGGGACCGGCCTCCTCGAGCTCGCCACCGGCGGCGCGCTGCTCGCACTGATCGGCCGCAGCGGCTACTCGGAGCGGCGTGCCGCGCTGACCGCCATCGTCATCGGCATGCTCTCGCTCCTGTGGTTCGGGCTTCTGGCCTCGACGGCGGCGGCGATGGTCGGCGTGTACCTGTCGGTGCTGGCCGCTATCGGTCTTCTCGTCGGTGGTTTGGTCTGGCTCGCCGAGATATGATGGCCCCCTATGGGGACTCGGTTCGCGTACGTCGTCGCGGCGATCGCTGCGATCGCTGGTTGTGATTCGCGCGCCAAGGCGTCGGATCCGCAACGCCCGGAGAGCAAGTCCAAGGAGTACGAGAGCTGCGGTGCGAGCACGCATTGCCAGGACGAGCTGCGCTGCTTCGACCACGTGTGCCGGCGCGCCGCGCGATCGACCGTCGGCGACTACTACGCGGCCCTCGGCGCGCAGCAGCGGTCGCGTGGCGAGCTCGAGGCGTCGATCGACTCGTACAACAAGGCGCTCGGCCACTACGACAGCGAGAAGATCGCGCTGCCGCCGGACGTCGACTGCGCCTACGGCATCGCGCTGTCGGCCGCGAAGGCGAAGAAGGAGCACGCCGAGCTCGCCGCCCGCGTCCTCCATCGCTGCGTCCTCGCGGTGCCGGTCGGCAGCGGTCTACGCGACCGCGCGCTCCAGGAGCTGGCGACGTTGACCGATTCCGGGCTGGATCCGCTCGCGCTCGGCCGGACGCAGCTCGCCGACGTCTACTTGACGCGCGCGCCCGCGGCACCGGCGACCGACAAGCTCCAGGTGACGCTCTCGACGAACCCGTCGGTCGACAGCAAGAAGACCTATCCGATGATCCCCGAGCGCATCGCGCAGCCCGACATGCGGTCGGCCCTGGTCGCGTGCTGGGAGGCCTACAACAAGGGGACGAAGAAGGTCGCGATGGCCGTCTCGATCCCGCTGAAGGTCAGCTACATCGCCTCGGAGTACGAGGACGAGCCCGGCAAGTACCTGATGAAGCTCGAGGCGGCGCCGGCGAGGCCCGCGGGCCCCGACGCCGATGCCGAGCTGTGCGTACGCGCCGCGGTCGAGCCGGCTCTCAAGAGCCTGACGACGGTCCGCGACGCGTTCTCGACGAACCTGACGATCACGGTGAAGTGACGCTCAGTCCCGGATCGGCTCGGAGCTGATCACGTCGCACGGGTACGTGTACTCGACGTGGTCGCCCTGATCGACGATCGTCGGGATCTCGTTGCGGTTCAGTGCACCGCCGCCCCACGTCCAGTCGGAGTCGGTGAACGCGAGGAACGTGCACATCTCCTGATCGCCGACGCCCCACCGGACCGCGGTGTCGCGAGGGTTGTCGAAGTTGCAGGAGAACCGGATCTTGGCGAAGCCGGCCATCGAGAAGCCGTCGATCGCGCCGCCGAGCGCGTCGCCGATCCGCTGCGTCGTCTCGTAGATCGTCGCTGCCGTGCCGTCGGTGCGGAGCGCCTCGACGGTGATGCCGGTGCCGAGCTCGTGGTAGTGCGCGAGCGCGTAGTGGAACGCGAAGTCGATGTCGCGGCCCTCGCGCGCGCGGAATGCGGCACCGATGTCGCACTCCATCGTCATGCGCGATGCGCGGTGTGGCGGGAGCGTGATCGACTCGTTCGTGAACGACATCGCCGACAGGATCGTCGGCGGCTTCGCGACCGGCGTGATCGTCAGCGACAGCGCGACCGACAGGTCCTCGTCGCCGGTGTTCAGCAGGTGCGTGCCGGCGACGATGCGCGAGTGCGCCGGGATGATGATCGCGACGCCGGGCGGGAATGCCTGGACCTCGTGCGTCGCCTGCGTCGACTGCGCGAACAGCACGCCGCCGGCGATCCCGGCGATCGCCTCGTCGTAGCCGCGCTCGGCGCAGCGCCACGTGCCGTCGGGTCCGTCGAACATGGTCTCGGGGACCGTGAACCAGTTCGAGTGGTGGAAGCCCTCGCCGGTCGTCAGCTCGACCGCGCTGACGTAGATCGGCGCGTCGTTCCCGAGCGTCACGCTGACGCACTGGTTGTTGATCTCCTGCCCGGCCGAAAGCGCGTACGGCCCGAACTCGAACGTCTGCGGGTCACCGACCGGATCGGTGGAACCGCAGGCGCCGAGGATCAGGCCGAGGAGAAGCGGGGCTGGGCGGCGCACGCCTCAGTATAGATCGCCGTCGCTTCCGCTGCCGGATCCCGAGCCCGAGCCCGAGCCGTCTCCGCCGCCACCGCCATCGCCACCGCCGCCGCCGTCGCCGCCGTCCTCACCGCAGGTGTTGTCACCGTCGCAGTCGGTGACGGCGCTGTACTGGGTGTAGCTGCCGGTGGCGCAGTCGGACGACACGGCCATGTTCTCGCCGATCTCCCACCGCGACGCCTTGAAGCAGCCGTGGAAGCTCGTCGCGTGGCGCGCGACGCGGATCGACGCGAGCTTGAGCAGGCCCTCGGTCGACTTGTCCGGGTAGACGTAGCCGGTCGCCTTGGCACCGCCGTCGACCGCGGCTTCGGTCGTGATCTTGGTGGTCGCGCTCGTCACGACCTTCTGGCGATCGTGACCGACCGCATAGATGCGATCGAGCTTGGCGCCGTTCTTGGTCGTGACATGCCACGTCGTCTGCTCGTAGGCCGACAGGACGAGGATGTGATGGCCGGGGCGCGCGAGGATGACCTCGGAGTCGCCGCCGCCGTCGCTGACACCGA
This sequence comes from Pseudomonadota bacterium, assembly GCA_023386455.1. GTDB lineage: Bacteria > Myxococcota_A > Polyangia > Haliangiales > Haliangiaceae > JABFXX01. The sequence continues at coordinate 12,909 of JAEWJO010000590.1, forward strand.
TGACATGTACCTCCACATCACTGCACTCGCCGGGCTCTCGTGTCAGGGATGTAGAGGAGGAGCTTTGTTCGCTGCTGCACGCGGCAAGCAGCACGAAGGTGAACGCGGACGCGAGTCTCATGGGCTCGGTAATCAGCAACCTCCGCACCAACGATCGTGCACGCGCGCGCACGGATCGCGCACGCCGCGCCGCGACCTTAGCGAGCGCGCATCACGCGACGTGGAGGGAGGAGACCGCCTTTCGGTGGGGGCGCCCCCGTCGGAACGGTCATGTCAGGGCGTGCCAGCTGGAACGACCGTGTGGTAAGCGGCGAATAGACATGCGATGGCTCGTCACCGGCGGCGCCGGATTCCTCGGTATCAACCTCGTCCGTCACCTCCTCGATCGCGGTCACGAGGTCGTCTCGCTCGACCGCGAGCCGTTCGAGTATCCCGAGCGGAATCGCATCCGCGAGGAGCGCGGCGACATCCGCAAGCGCGACGACGTCAGGCGCGCGGCCGCCGGCTGTGAAGTGATCGTACATGCCGCCGCGGCGCTCCCGCTGTACGCCCCGGAGGAGATCCACACGATCGATGTCGAGGGCACGCGCACCGTGCTCGAGGAGGCCGGCGCGACGCGCGTCGTCCACATCTCGTCGACCGCGGTCTATGGCGTGCCCGACCACCACCCGCTCGTCGAGAGCGATCCGATGAGCGGCGTCGGCCCGTACGGCACGGCAAAGGTCGAGGCCGAGCGCGTGTGCGAAGCGGCGCGCGCGAAGGGCCAGGTCGTGCCGATCCTGCGGCCGAAGTCGTTCGTCGGACCCGAGCGGCTCGGCGTGTTCGCGATCATGTACGAGTGGGCGCGCGAGGGTCGCGACTTCCCGATCCTCGGTGCGGGCACGAATCGCTACCAGCTGCTCGACGTCGAGGATCTCTGTACGGCGATCGAGCTCGCGGGGACGCTCCCCGCGGCGCGCGCGAACGACACGTTCAACATCGGCGCCGCCGAGTACACGACGCTGCGCGAGGACTTCCAGGCGGTGCTCGATGCCGCCGGTCACGGCCGCCGCATCCGCTCGATCCCGGTGAAGCCCGCGATCGCGGCGCTGCGCCTGCTCGAGAAGGCGAAGCTGTCGCCGCTGTATCCGTGGATCTACGAGACGGTGACCGAGGACTCGTTCGTCTCGATCGACCGCGCGCGAGAGAAGCTCGGGTGGTCACCGACGTACTCGAACAAGGACGCGCTCGTCAGGAACTACCGCTGGTACGAGGCTCATGCAGACCGTCTCGGCGCGGCCGGTGTGACCCACCGGGTGCCCTGGAAACAGGGCGCGCTGGCGCTCGCCAAGCTCGCGTTTCCTCGTCGCGCGTGATAGACGAGGGCCACCTATGGCAATCCAGCGTACGTTTTCGATCATCAAGCCCGACGCCGTCGCGAAGAACGTGATCGGCCCGATCACCGCGAAGCTCGAGCAGGCTGGCCTCCGCGTCCTCGCGTCGAAGATGGTCCGCCTGACCGAGGCGCAGGCGAAGGCGTTCTACGCCGTCCACAAGGACCGCCCGTTCTACGGTGACCTCGTCAAGTTCATGACCGAGGGTCCGGTCGTCGTGCAGGTGCTCGAGGGCGAGGATGCCGTCGCGAAGAACCGCCAGGTGATGGGCGCGACGAACCCGGAGAAGGCCGACGCCGGCACGATCCGCAAGGAGTTCGCGACGAACATCGAGCGCAACGCGGTCCACGGCTCGGATGCTCCGGAGACGGCGAAGGAGGAGATCGCGTTCTTCTTCTCGACCGCCGAGCTCGCGTCGCTCGCTCGCTAACGCGCGTTCGAGAAGTGGGAGAGGACGATCCGCCAGGCGGCGTCCTCTTTCACCCACACGACCAGCACCCGGAACGTCTGCGTGATCTCGGTCCCGTCGATCTTGTCCTGATCGGTGAAGTCGACGTTGGCGGCTCCCCAGCCGCCGCGCGCACCGACCATCCCGACCGTCACCGCATCGTGAAGGTGGATGGTCGCGGCGATGCGGCCGAAGATCTTCCTGATCGCCTCGCCGCCCTTCAGGCGCTCGCCCGGCGCGCTGCCGAAGTTGAACGCCTCGGCTCGCGCGCTGCGCGCCTCGACGAACGACGGCTTGCTCGCGAACGCCGCGCGCATCGCCGCCGCGAGCTCCGACTCGTCGTGGGCGTCTGGAATCGCGTCCGGGACGGCGAGCTCGCCATCGCGCGCGAGCCGGTACGCGGTGGCGTTCGGCATCGCGACCGCCCAGTGGAGCGCCGCGATCGTCCACGCGTTGTCGCGGAGTCCCGCCACCGCGGTGACGACGAACGTCGTGCCGCCGACCTTCAGCTCCTCGGCGAGCCAGCCGACCTCGCCGTCCTGGCCGAGCTGGCTGAACTTGACGGTCGCCTTGCGGCCGTCGCCGATGTCCTCGCGAAGCTGGGCGACCACCGCGTCCCGCCCCTCGGCGAGGTCATGCGAATCGGCGCCGAACGCGAACGCCGCTGGATCGAGCAGTGCGCCGAGCGCGTCGGGCGTGCCGAGCGCGTCGTGGAACCTCGCGACGAAGTCCTCGAACGGCGGCGGAGGCGCCGCGGCATCGATGGCGACCGGCGCCGCGGAGCCGGCCGGTGCTGGCGGTGCGGTCGCGGGCTCCTCGTCGACGCTCGTCACCGACGAGCCCTTCGCGGCGGTCGCGACCGCGGTGTCCTCGGACGAACCGCCGAGCGTCGCCGTGATGACGATGATGCCGATCGCGATCAGCGTGACGGCGACGCCGATGATGATCGTCGGCTTGCTTCGCTGGCCGTCGATGCGGATCACCTGCGTCGGCACGAGCTTCGCGGGACCGAGGCCGCGAAGCGTCTGACCGGATGCGCGCGCCGGCGCCGCGCCGACCGCGAGCTCGCTGCCGTGCGTAGACGCCCCCGGCGCGAGCTGCGCGTCGCGCGCCCATTGCCGGAGCTTCAAGGCCGACGGCACGGCGAGCACGCACAGCAGCGCCGCGACGAACATCACGACGGCGGCGACGATCACGATCGTCTCCACGGTGCTCGCGTCCTCGGCGGGCAGGATGCGCAGCATCGAGCCGATCGCCGAGTTGCCGCGCGGGAGGCCGATGCCGAAGCCGACATCGAGGCCGGCGGCGAGCGCGAGCGGCACGAGCCGGCCGCGCCACACGAGCGTGCCGCACACGATCGCGGCGAGCGACGCGACGATCGATGCGATGACCCCGCCGGTCCCGGTCTCGAGGTCGTGGACGACCGGCAACGACGCGAGCGCGAGGATCAGGCATGCCGTGCCGATCAGCTGCGTCGACGATCCGGCACCTATCAGGAGCACGCGCGAGGGCTGCGTCCCCGAGCTCATCTCGAGCCCCGAGAGTAGCTCACTCCGAGATGTTGCCGGCGAGCGCCATGATCGGCGCGCGCGGGAAGTACCAGGTCATCAGCGTCGCGACGACGAGCAACCCGGCGACACACGCGTACACTACGGCCGAGCGCGGCCGGCGGATCACCAGGTACGCGACCCCGGCCGCACCGAGCGTGGGCACGCCCCAGAGCCACACGGGCGAGAGCGTCAGCCTCGTCAGCGCCGGCAGGTGCACGTTCGCGCCACCGATGTCCCGGTACATCCCGGCGTAGCCCTCGTACTCGCTCGCGAGCACGAACAGGGCAAGGACCAGCGCGCCGCCAAACCCGGCGAGCACGCCTTGCACGAACGTCGGCGAGCGCTGCTCTGTCACGCAGCCGACTGTCGCACGACTTCAGTCGACGGCGGGCGGCGGCGGCAGGTCGCGCTTGTCGCGCGGGCGGACGCGCAGCGGGACGATCGCCTCGCCGTTGCTCCGGTTCGCGAGCTGGCCGCAGGCGGCGTCGATATCGTCGCCGCGCGGCTTGCGCAGGTAGGTCGGCAGACCGAGGCGCTTGCACTCGTTCTGGAACGCGTCGATCACCGCCGGTGCCGGGCGCTCGAACGGCGCCTCCGGGTGCGGGTTCCACGGGATGATGTTGACCTTGCACTTCATCCCGCGCAGCAGCTTCGAGAGCTGGGCGGCGTCGCGCAGCGAGTCGTTGACGCCGGCGAGCAGCACGTATTCGAACGTGATGCGGCGGCGCTGCTCGAGCGGATAAGCGCGCAGCGCGTCCATGAGCTTGCCGATGTTCCACTTGCGGTTGATCGGCATGATCGCGTCGCGCGTCTCGTCGTTCGCCGCGTTGAGCGAGACCGCGAGGTTTGGCCGCACGTCCTCGTTGCCGAGCTTCTCGAGCTTGGGGACGAGGCCCGACGTCGACACGGTGATGCGGCGCTGCGCGAGGCTCGCGCCCTTCTGGTTGGTCAGGATCCGCAGCGACTTGACCATGTTGTCGTAGTTGTGGAGCGGCTCGCCCATGCCCATGTAGACGAGGTTCGTCAGCTTGCGGCCGGGGTCGACCTCGTCGAGCAACCGCCGCGCGAGGTAGACCTGATCGACGATCTCGCCGGCATCGAGGTTCCGCTTGAGGCCGAGCTTCGCGGTCGCACAGAACTGGCAGTCGACGGCGCAGCCGACCTGCGACGAGATGCACTGCGTGGTCTTCTCGCCGTCCGGGATGATCACGCTCTCGATCGACTGACCGTCGCGCGTGACGAGGCGCAACTTGCGCGTGCCGTCGTGACTCGTCTGGACCTCGGCGACCGTCAGCGTGCCGATCGTCGCGATCTCCGCGAGCGTCGCGCGGACCTCGCGCGACAGGTTCGACATCTCCTCGAAGTCGCGCGCACCCTTCTCGTGGACCCAGCGCCAGATCTGCTCGCCGCGGAAGCGCGCCCAGCCGTGAGCGACGGCGAGCTGCTCCGCCTCGGGCAGCGTCATCGCGCGCAGGTCTGGCTTTTCCACCCCCGCTAGGTACTACGGCGACGGCTCGATGCCAAAGGAGATTCTCGCAGAAGCTCGGGCACGTCGACTGCACACACCTGAAGGCAATGACGACGCGCCCTTTGATCGCGTTTGCTTTCGCGGTGTCGGCGGCCGCCTCGACCGTCGTGGTGCGCGCGCTCGATCGGCTGTGGCGGCACGCCACGACCAAGGCCCACTAGCTTCCCAGGGAGAATCGCAATGGCTTCAATCGGCAGAACCGAACAGGACGGCACTGGCCGGGGAATCGGCGACCTGCTCCACCGGATCACGGATGACGTGAAGACGATCGCCAAGGACGAGATCGAGCTTGCCAAGGGCGAGATCGAGAACACGGCAAAGGTCGCAGCGACCGACGCCGCGGTGATCGTGCTCGGTGGCATCGTCGCGCTGATCGGACTGGGGATGCTGTGCGCGGCTGCGGTCGCCGCCCTCGAACCGCTCATCCACGCGCTGTCGGTGCGTCTCCTCCTGATGGCGATCGTCTATCTGGTCGGAGGTGGAATCGTCGCGGCGCTGTTCGCCAAGCGGCTGAAGACCGATGCCAAACCCGACCTGGCGGTCGCCGGCTACGAGGCCAAGCGAACCGTCGCCGGAGTCAAGAGCTCGCTCCAGAGCTGAAAGGAAGCCATGCGTAAGCGTGAAGTGATCGAGAAGGAGATGTACCGGGCGCGCGAGGATCTCGAGCAGAACCTCGCCGAGCTGAAGCACGTCGTCGCCGAGAAGGTCGACGTCAAGGCGCGCGCGCGCGTCGCCATCGAGAAGGGCAAGGAGAGAGCGCACGACGCCTTCGAGCGCGGCAGGGAGACGGCCACGGACCTCGCGCACCGTGGCGCGGACCAAGCGAGGCACCTCGCCGCGAAGAGCAAGGATGGCGCGCGCGATCTCTACGAGAGCGGTCGCGAGACGGTCCGCGAGCGGCCTGTCCTCGTCGGCTCGATCGTCGCCGGCGTGATCGCCGCCGGCGTCGTGCTCTACATCGCCCGCCGCAACGAGTGGATCTGATCTACGGATCTTCGCCGGGGACCGGCGACTCGATCGCGCTCTCGATCGGCGCGTCGTCGAGTAGATCGGTGACCCACTGGCCGAGCTCGAGGTTCTTCTCCTCGATGTCGGACCCGGCGAACGAGAACAGCGTCGAGCAGTGGCTGTCGTTGACGTTGCGCCAGTACGGGATGAAGTAGTCGAGGTTCTCGCGCGTGTCGTAGAGCGCGGTGAGCAGCTTAGTGTCCTCGTTCCACATCCGGAGGATCTCCGCCTTCTCCGGGAAGTTGTAGAAGCGCTCGTACGAGTACAGCGAGAAGTTCATGTCGCGCAGGAAGTACGTCGTCGCGAGGCGGTCATGCGGGAACTCGTCGGCGAGTGCGGTGTTGATCGTGCCCATGTCGTCGAACGTGAAGGTCGCCGGCAGCGTCGCGCCGATCGAGTCGACGTTCCATGCGCTGCGGATCTTCTGGTGCAGCGGCGCCGAGTAGCCCGACGACGGGAACACCGGCCCCGAGTCGTCGAGCATGTAGCCCTTCTTCACCGACTTGATGCCGTTGCGGAGGAAGTGATAGTTGACGAGCGAGCCAGCGCCGCCGGCGGAGCAGCCGGTGACGAACAGCTTCGGCACGCTCGTGAAGTTCCCGTCGATCCACGACGTGATCTCCTCGATCGCGTGGTGGCCGTCGTGGTGGAACTCGACCGTCGCGGGCGTCGTCTCGCTCGTGTACGTCGCGACGTTGTTGCCCGTGTGCACGTCGCCGGTGCAGTACGGGATGTAGACGTAGTTCCAGTCGGTCGTCGGGCTCTCGTCGAGCGTGCGGTTGAGGAACGGCGAGATGAACGGGGCGAGCTTGTAGTGATCGTCGGCCAGGCCGTCGACGTTCGCCGCGCCGCGGATGCCGTTCGCGCCCGTGCAGGACTCGTAGTCCCAGCACGCGCCACCGGGCTCGAGCACGACGACGAGGTTGTCGCTCTTGTCGCTGTAGTTGACGAAGAACTTGTACTGGGTGTTGTTGCCGCACACGACGCCGGGCGGCTCGACCTTCAGCCACGTCCCGTACATGTCTCGCGTTGGATTGAGGATCCCCTCGTCGGTCGTGCCACCGCATGCACCGACGAGCCCGATGCCGAACAAACCGACGACGATTCCCTGCCTCATATGGCCAGCACGCTACAACGGCCGCGATTGGTCAGACCATAAAGAAATGAAGCTGAGCGCGGTACAGATCACTCAACCACGCACTGCACCCCACGGATGCCGAGCGAGCAGGTCGATCGCGCGGCGGCGAAGCCGTGGATCGAGGTCGCCCGTGACGGCCCGGCGCAGCGCCTCGGCGAGCTCCTGCACCGAGTCGAAGCGGTCGGCCGGCTCCTTCACGAGGCCGATCGCGAGCGCCGCGTCGACGTCCTCGTGCAGCTCGGCGAGCGTGCTCGGCTTCTGCGGCATGACGTGCACGGTCTGGTAGAGCGCGTTGTGGAGGTCCTTGCCCGCGCAGACCGGCCGGCCGGTGAGCCAGCGATACGAGATCGCGGCGAACGCGTAGACGTCGGCGCGGTGGTCGACCTTCTCGCCGCGCGCCTGCTCCGGCGCCATGTACGCCGGCGTGCCGACGACCTTGCCCTGCGTCAGCGTGCCCGACGACGCGTCGAGCGCCGCGACGCCGAAGTCGAGCACCTTCCAGCCGCCGGCGTCGGTGAGGAACACGTTCTGCGGCTTCAGGTCGCGATGGACGATGCCCTGCTTCCACGCCTCTTCGACGGCGGCGCCGACCTGCTCGAGCATGACGAGCAGCGCGTCCGCCGACATGCGGCCGCTGCGCAAGTGATGTGCGAGGTCGTGGCCGCGCAGCCGCTCCATGACGAGGTACGGAATCTCGTCGCTCTCGCCGCTGATCGCGAGCACGCGGACCGTGTGAGGCGACGACAGGCCGCGGATCGCCCGCAGCTCGCGCTGGAACCGCTGCACCGACTGCGGGTTGCCGAGCTCGCGATGCGACAGCAGCTTCACCGCCGCCGCCTCGCCGGTGTGGATGTGAAACGCCTCGTAGACCTCGCCCATGCCGCCGCGACCGATGACAAAGCCGAGGCGATACGAGCCGAACGTGTGGTCGGTGAAGCGGCCCGCCGCATCGATCGCGAGCGCGCGGTCGAGATCCTGTCGCGCCTCCTGCAGCAGCGCCTCGCGCTGCGCGGCGAGTGTCATCGCCTTCTGCATCTTCGTGATCGCGTCGCGCGAGGCCCTGTGCGAGCCGCGTCCGAGCAGGAACGCGCAGAAGAAGCCGATCTGGAGCAGCGTGTGGCCGATCGCGAGCGTCAGCGGCGGCAGGTCGGGACGGACGAGACCGGGGTCCGCGATCACGCCGGCGATGATCAGCGACGCGAACACGAGCTGCGCGATCCCGTTCGTGAAGTACAGCCCGAGCGCCGACGTCCGGCTCTCGCGGCGCGAGAAGAAGTAGAGCGCGAGGGCAGGGAACAGCTGCACCGCAGACAGCACGCCGAAGAACAGGCATGCCGTGAAGATGCCCGGGGAGACCGAGAACGCGAGCGCGAGCATCGTCCTCTCCGAGAACCCGCCCGGTGCCGCGAGGCGGCGCTCGATCACGGCACCTGTCGCGAGCGCGAACACGACCGACGCGACGAGCGCGTAGCGCAGGATCTCCGAGCCGCCGACGAACGGCAGCGTCGCGACCGCGGCGATCGCGAGCAGCCGGCCGACGCGGATCATGTTGCGCGCGGTGTCGGCTTCCTCCTCGCGCAGCGTCGCGAGCGCGATCTGCTGGCTAACCTGTGGACCGGGCGTCTCCGCACCGCCGGCACTCGCGACCGCGGCCGCGCGCCGGGCATGTGCCGCGGCCGGTAACGCGTGCGCGGTTGCCGGCTCGTCGTCGCCACCGGTCGTGCCCTCGTCCATCGCCGCGTCGCCCACGGCGCCCATCATAGACCCGTCGGGCAAGGAGCGAGACAGCTGACTCCGTGAGGCCGAGTCGTGCTCGGCCGCGAGACGCTACGCCTGGCTGAGGACCTTGGCGAGCGTCGTACCCATCTCGGCCGGGGTCGCAGCGACGGCGATGTTCGCCGCGCGCAGCGCCGCGATCTTGTCGGCGGCGGCACCCTTGCCACCCGAGATGATCGCGCCGGCGTGACCCATGCGCTTGCCCGGAGGCGCGGTCTGGCCGCCGATGAACGCGGCGACCGGCTTCTTCACGTTGGCCTTGATGAACTCGGCCGCGCGCTCCTCGGAGTCGCCGCCGATCTCGCCGATCATGAAGATCGACGACGTGCCCGGATCCTCGGCGAACCACGTGAGCGCCTGGATGAAGTCGGTGCCCTTGACCGGGTCGCCGCCGATGCCGATCGCGGTCGACTGGCCGAGGCCGAGCTTCGTCAGCTGACCGACGACCTCGTACGTCAGCGTGCCGGAGCGCGAGACGACGCCGACGCCGCCCGGCTTGTGGATGTAGCCCGGCATGATGCCGACCTTGCACTGACCCGGCGTGATGACACCCGGGCAGTTCGGACCGACGAGGATGACGTCCTTGTAGTCGCGGTCGAGGACGTACTTCACCTTGACCATGTCGCGCGCCGGGATGCCCTCGGTGATCGCGATGATCAGCTTGATGCCCGCGGCCGCGGCCTCGAGGATCGAGTCGGCGGCGAACGGCGGCGGCACGTAGATGACGCTCGTGTTCGCGCCGCGGTGCTCCACCGCCTCGGCGACGGTGTCGAACATCGGGACCTTCTCGAGGCCGGCGACGGTCGCGCCGCCCTTACCCGGCGTGACACCGGCGACGACGTTCGTGCCGTACTCGACCATCTGCCTGGCATGGAATGCACCGGCCGAGCCGCTCATGCCCTGAACGACGAGGCGCGTGTTGTGACCGACGAGGACGCTCACTTCTTACCTCCGGCCGCCGCAACGACCTTCTGGGCGCCGTCGGCCATGTCGGCCGCCGACACGATGTTCAGCCCGCTATCCGCGAGCATCTTCTTGCCGAGCTCGACGTTCGTGCCTTCGAGGCGAACGATGAGCGGCATCTTGAGACCGGTCTCCTTGACCGCGGCGATGACGCCCGCCGCGATCGTGTCGCACTTCATGATGCCGCCGAAGATGTTGACGAAGATCGCCTTCACCTCGGGGTCACTCGTGATGATCTTGAACGCGGCGGTCACCTTCTCCGCGGTCGCGCCGCCGCCGACATCGAGGAAGTTCGCCGGCTGGCCGCCATAGAACTTGATGATGTCCATCGTCGACATCGCGAGGCCGGCACCGTTGACGAGGCAGCCGATGTTGCCCTCGAGCGAGATGTAGCTGAGGTCCCACTTCTTCGCCTCGATCTCCTGCGGATCCTCCTCGTTGAGGTCGCGCAGCTCCTCGAGCTCGGGGTGCCGGTAGATCGCGTTGTCGTCGAAGTTGATCTTCGCGTCGAGCGCGAGGACCTTGCCGTCCTTCGTCGTCACGAGCGGGTTGATCTCGAGCAGCGAGCAGTCGAGATCCTCGTATGCGCGGGTGAGCGCGCGCATGAACTTCGCGAGCTCGCTCGTCACCTTGCCGGTGAGGCCGAGCTGCTTGCCGAGCACGCGCGACTGCCAGTCCTGCCAGCCGGTCGCCGGATCGATCGGGTGCTTCAGGATCTTCTCGGGGTGCGTTGCCGCGACCTCCTCGATGTCCATGCCGCCCTCGGTCGACGCCATCACCGTCACGCGGCCGGTGGCGCGGTCGAGCAGCATGCCGAGGTAGTACTCGTGTTCGATCGCGAGACCTTGCTCGACGAGCAGGCGCTGGACCTTCTTGCCCTCGGGGCCGGTCTGCGGCGTCACGAGCTGCATGCCGAAGATCTTCTTCACGGCGGCCTCGGCGTCCTCGCGCGTCTTCGCGACCTTCACGCCGCCGCCCTTGCCGCGGCCGCCGGCGTGGATCTGCGCCTTCACGACGACGACATCGGTGCCAGCCTGCTGCTGCACCTTCGGGATCGCCGCGAGCGCCTCTTCCGCGCTCATCGCCGGGATGCCGATCGGAACCGGCACGCCGTACTTCTGAAACAGCTGCTTGCCCTGGTACTCGTGAATCTTCACGGCGCCCGGTGTATCACGAGATCGTCCTCGGCGGGATCACGGCAGGCGGACGAGAAGCGGCGTCATCCCCGACGCGAAACGGCCCTCGCCGAGCTCGATCTCGAGGCTGTGTTTCAGCGTGACCGGCCGGCAGACGCGCGCTGCGTCTCGCGATCCGCGGACACACACGGTGACCGGTCCGTCGGCATTGCCGGCGATCACCGCGTGCAGATCGCCGGGTGCGTAGACCTCGCGGCCGGCGTCGGTGTTGTCGGCACCGACCGGACCGAGCACCGCCTCGGCGACGTCCGACGTGCCGCGCTCGACCGACAAGCGGGCGCCCTCGCCGACGTTCGTGCCGCGGACGATCACGTCGAGCGCCTCGCCGTACGGCCACGCGAGCTTCGCGGGCGAGGCCGCCACGACCGTGCGCTGCGCCTGGCCGGCGCTGCCGCGCAGCCCGGTGACGTAGCGTCCCGGCGGGAGCCCCGCGAGATCGAACGTCTCGTCCTTCTCGACCGGTGTCTCGAGGACGAGCGTCGTGTCGGGCCCGACGCCGTAGCGCGCGAACGCCCGCACGCCGAACAGGTTGCGCCCGCTCGCGCTGCCCGACAGCGCCGCCGTCGCGACGAGCGACAGCGACGGCGCGCCCGTACCGACGAGCGCCGGGCGCGAGCGCAGGCCCTTGGTCTCCGCGATGATTCCCCAGCCCGGGCTCGCGTGGATCGTGAACGTGCCGTCGGGCTCCGCCTGCACGACGTCTCCATCGACGGTGCGCGGATCGGTGTAGAGCCGGGCGCGATCGCCCGCGAGCTCGCCGCGCCACGCGATCACCCGGACCGGTGTCGTCACGCCGGCGGGCACGACGACGCGTCCGGTGATCTCCGGCACGCCCTCGGGAGGTGCGTGCGCACCGGCCAGCCGATCGAGCCGGCGATGGACCTCGACGAAGTCGCGGCGCGCGAATGCGACCTCGGCACGCAGCTCCTCGATCACCGGCATCGGGCGCATGCCGTACTTCTCGAGGAGGTCGTCCGCCTGGCGCGCGGCGAACAGCGCGTCGTCGAGCGCGGTCGCGTCCGCCCTCTGAAGGTAGAGCGCGGCCTCGGTCGCGAGCACCGCGACGAGCCGACGGACATCGCCGACCGCCTCGAAGTGCTTGCGCGCCTCGGCGACGGCCGCGAACGCGTCGGCGTACGCGGAGCGGTAGCGGTTCCACTGGGCGAGGTCACCCCGCAGGTTGACCTCGAGC
>JAEWJO010000636.1 GCA_023386455.1 Pseudomonadota bacterium
GGGGGGGGGGGGCGGGGGGGGGGGGGCCCCCCGCGGCCGCGCGGGTGAGGCTGACATCGCCGGCGCCGACGGTACGGAGATCGAGTGATCGGGGCCACGAGGACATCGTGCGCATCCTACAGAAGGCGATTGAATCGAGGCAGGTCGCCGTGCCTAAGATGGGTCGATGCGCAAACTAGCTTCGGTCGTGATGGTTCTGGCGGCGTGTGGCGACGACGGACCGGTTCGCCACCTCGATGGCGGTCCGACGGACTCGCCCGAACAGATGATCGATGGGATGACGCCTCAGGCGGTGACGCTGACGGTGACGAGCAACGGCACGCCGACGCCGGGCGTGAAGGTGTACTTCCAGGGCGTCGACTCGTCGCTGATCTCGAACACGACGACGGACGCGACGGGCGTCGCGACCGCGCTGATGCCGAGCGGCGGCTTCGTGACGGCCGTCGACCCGTACGGCGTCCCCGGCGGGGTGCAGACCGAGTTTCACGATCTCTACACGTTCTCCGGCGTGAAGGCGGGCGATCACCTCGTGCTGAAGGACTCGTTCTCGTCGTCGACGGAGGTCACCATCACCGCGCCGGTCGATGGGACGGCGGGCGTCACGGGCTATCTGTTCTCGACGCCGTGCGATCGAGAGGTCACCGTCGCGGATGGCTCCGGCGCGCAGCCATCGGTATCGCTGTTCCTCGACGCGGCATGCGCGACGACGACCGACTTTCTCGTCGCGTCGCTCGACGACGCCGGCCAGGTCGTGAACTGGTTCTACGTTCCGAACAGGGCGGTGGCGGCGACGGTCGATCTGACGGGAAGCACGTACGGTGCGCCGACCGTGAAGACCTACGCATTCACGAACGCGCCGAACGAGTTCGGCTCGGTCCAGTTCGCGCAGCAGTTCGTGTCGACGAAGGGCACGGTCGTCATGCTGCAGTCGCAAGCGTTCGGCAAGGGTTCGCCGTATACCGGCTCGCTGCCGACGACACCGTTTCCCGGCGCCGTCGACCTGGTGCAGGGCTCGGCATCGACTGGAAGCAACGTGATGCACGGGTTCGTCGACTGGGGGCCGTTCGCGGCGACCTACTCGACCGACGTCGGTGCGCGCATGCTCCCCGAGTTCGATGTTTCGAGCATCGACACGACGGCGCACGCGCTCGTCTGGACGGAGACGGCCGCCGGCGTGACGCCGGACTTCGTGCTGTCGTTCTTGTCGGCGAGCCGCGAGCGCCAGGCGAGCAACCTCGCGTGGTCGTGGAGCATCGTCGCGCCGTACAGCGGTGCTTCGGTCGCGTTCCCGACTCTGCCGACCGACATCGCGGACTTCGCGATCGCGCCTGGCGACGGGGTCGATCTCGACGGCGTCGTGCTCGGCAAGGTGCCCGGCGGCTACGATGCGTTGCGCGCGAACGTGTTCAACGTCGATGGCCCCGAGAGTCTCGTGACGAGCGCGACCGGCTCGATCACGCTCGCGCAGTGGTCGGCCCCGCGCATCCAGCCCGAGACCCGCGTCCAGCCGCGGCGGATCCGTGCATCGGGTTTCGTGACCGGGATCATGCGCGAGCCTCCGGCGCGCGCGCATCGCCGCAATTAGCACTATGATGGGCGACCATGTGTCGTCGTCTTGCCGCTGTCGTCTTCCTCCTCGCCGCGTGCGGTGATGATTCTCCGGTTCGCCACCTCGACGGTGGCATGACCGACTCGCCGGACATCGACATCGACGCCGCGATTCCGCAGCCGGTGACGCTGACCGTGAAGGTCGGCGACCAGCCGCAGGCGAATGTCCGCGTGTACTTCCAGGCCAGCGACTCGTCGCTGATCTCGAGCGCGCTCACCGACGCGACGGGCGTGGCGAGCGCGCTGATGCCGAGCGGCGGCTACGTGACCGCGATCGATCCGTTCGACCTGCCGATTCCGGCCGGCTTGCCGCAGCGGCAGGTGATCACGTACGCCGGCGTGAAGTCGGGCGACCACCTCGTGATGGCGGAGCTGGGCCCTGACTCGACCCAGATCACGGTCCACGCGCCGACCGACACGACCGCCGGCGTCGTCGAGCACCGGCTGCAGGCGGCGTGTGGCTATGGCTACGCGTCCGCGAGCGCGATGCCGCCGACCATGTTCGACATGTACGTGCCGTCGCCGTGCCCGACGACCGACTTCCTCACGTGGTCCCTCGACGACGGTGGCGGGCTCGTCCACTGGGCCTATGCGCCGAACACGACGGTGTCGGCGACGACCGACCTCTCGACGCTCTTGCTCGCGGGAACGCCGACGCAGAAGACGTACACGGTCAACAACACCGACGACTTCATCGGTGTCGACATCGAGCAGCGCTTGTTCTCGCCGCGCGGCCTCGTGTGGAGCACGTCGACCGCCGCGATCGATCCGGATCAGGATCAGCTGCTCGCGACCTCGCTGCAGCTGCCCGCGTTCCCGAACGCGGTCGATGTCGTGAACGTGCGCGGCTACCGGGGCGGGAGCGAGCACTGGTTCCTCGACTGGGGACAGGTCGCGCCGTCGTACACGCTCGATGCCGCGAGCCGCGCGCTCTACCACATCACGGCCGGCCCGGAGCTCGACACGACCACGCACCAGATCACGTGGACCCAGGAGACCACCGGCGTCACGCCCGACTTCGTCTCGGTGTGGGGCTACGCGAGCGACGAGAAGATGTCGTGGCAGTTCCGGGTGATCGCGCCGTACGGTGCGAACGTGACGATGCCGACGCTGCCGACCGATGACGGCGATTACAACATCGGCGCCGAGGACTTCTATCGCCTCGACACGTTCGTGATGGGCAAGGTGCCCGGCGGCTACGACGTCGTGCGGCCTCACGCCTACGAGACCGCGAGCGCGCTCGGCTACTTCGACGTGCCTTCGACGCTCGTGGTGTCGGCGACCGGCTCGGCGACGATCGAGCTGTGGCGGGACCTGGTCCTCGCCGAACGCACGTCGCGCGTACACCGGCCGATTTTCCGCTCTGTCCGACGTGGGCCACACCACGTTCTCTCGCGCGACTGATCACAAGGAAGTCGCGTTCGCGATCGCATGGCCTATGATGCGGCCCATGCGCCGCTATGCATTGTTCGCGTTGTTGGGCGTCGTCGCGTGTGGTGACGATGCTCCGGTCAGTCACCTCGACGCCGGCTCCGGCGACGACTCGCACGTCATCGACGTCGACAGCGGGCCGACCCAGCCCGTCTCGATCACGGTCACGATCGGCGGTCAGCCGAATGCCGGCGTGACCGTCTACTTCCAGAATGCCGACTCGACGCTCGTCGCGACCAAGACGACCGACGCGACCGGTACCGCGAGCGCGCTCATGAACGCCGGCGGCTACGTGACCGCGGTCGATCCGTTCGAGGTCGCCGCGGGCCTGCCGACGAAGATCGTCCGCACGTTCGCCGGCGTGAAGGAAGGCGACCACCTGCTGCTCGACGAGCCGACGGACCCGACGCAGATCTCGATCATCTTTCAGGGACCCGTCTACAACAACGTCCTCCTGCGCAGCTACACGATCACGCCGTCGTGCGGCCCCTCGCTCACGATGAACCCGCAGCCCGGCCCGACCGGCGACAAGTCCGCGCACGGTACGTTGACGCTGTACGGCTGCGGCGCGCAGGCCGACTTCCACGTCGTCGCGAAGGACATCTCGGGCGACGTGCTGGTCTCGCAGTTCACCGCCGGGCAGCCGATCACGGCCAACGCGACGATCGACACGTCGGAGGCGGGCTTCAGCAATGCGCCGCAACGCATGTACACGCTGACGAACGTGCCGAACACGGTCGGTCAGTTCACGTTCACGGATCACCAGCTGTCGACGCTCGGCATGCTGGGCCAGGCCGTCGGCACGGCGACCGGTGCCGGCACCGGCACGACGACGCTGGCGATGAAGGTTCCGACGTTCACGAACGCGACGTCGATGATCGAGGCCGTCGCGACCGCGAACCGCAACCGCCACACGCTGCTGTCGTGGGGCCCGTTCGCCGCGACGTACACGTCCGATGCCGGGACGCGCGTCCTCAAGGCATTCGCGTCGGATCCCGCGTACTCGGCCGCGACCCACGCGGTCTCGTGGACCGAGTCGGCCAACGGCGCGTCGCCGGACTTCGTGCACCTGCTCGCGAATGGCATCCGCGGCAACGAGGGCTTCTACATCGACTGGCAGATGGTCGCGCCGTACAGCGAGGGCACCGCGACGCTGCCGACGCTGCCGCCCGGCATGTACGACCTCAACTTCGCCGACACCGACTCCATCGAGCTCGGGGTGCGCCAGTACAAGGTGCCCGGTGGCTTCGATGCGACGCGGGCGTCCTTCTTCATCTCGCAGAGCCTGCCCGCCGCGACCGGCGAGGCCTCGTCCGTCGAGCACGAGCCGCCGATCCAGGCGCGCACGCAGGCGACGATGCCGCATGCGACGTTCTCGTCGTGGTTTGTGCGCGCGAGCCACTAATCTCGCAGCGTCGACTGTGATTCAATCGCCCGATGGAACGGGTACCTCAGGCGAAGACGCCTGTCGGAACGTCTCTCCCTCGCGTCGACGGTGTCGCGAAGGTCACGGGCCGCGCTCGCTATCTCGATGATCTCGACGCACCGGGCGCCTGGCACGGCGCCACCGTGCGAAGCAAGGTGCCGCACGGGGTGCTCCAGGGCATCGACCTCGACCCGTCGTTCGACTGGTCGAGCGTCGTCGTCGTCACGGCCGCCGACATTCCGGGCAAGAACGTCATCGCGATGATCGAGGACGACCAGCCGGCGCTGGTCGCGATCGGCGCGAAGGTGATGCACGTCGACGAGGCGATCGCGCTCGTCGCCGCGCCGACGAAGGAGCTCGCCGCGGCGGCGGCGAAGGCCGTCCGGCCGCGCATCGAGGTGCTGCCGGCGGTGTTCACGGTCGAGGACTCGCTCGCCGCGAAGGTGAAGCTGTACGGCGAGACCAACGTGTTCAAGCAGTTCCTGATCCGCAAGGGGCACGCCGAGGACGCCGAGATCGAGGCCGCGTTCGGCGCAGCCGCCCGGGTGATCGAGGGGACGTACTACACGTCGCCGCAGGAGCAGATGTACATCGAGCCGCAGGCGATGATGGCCGAGTGGGCCGATGGCCGCTGCTACATCGTCGGCTCGATGCAGTGCCCGTACTACGTGCACAAGGCGATGAAGCCGCTGCTCCAGTGCGACGCGGCGGATGTCGTGATCACGCAGTCGGTGACCGGCGGCGGGTTCGGTGGCAAGGAGGAGTATCCGTCGATGCTCGCGGCGCACGTCGCGCTGCTCGCCCGCAAGGCGAACCACCGGGTGAAGATCGTCTACGAGCGCGACGAGGACATCGCGGCGACGACGAAGCGGCATCCGGCGTTCGTGAAGAGCCGGTGGGCCGTGAACGAGGCGGGCGAGATCCTCGCGATCGATGTCGACGTCGTCATGGACGGCGGCGCGTACCTGACGCTGTCGCCGGTCGTGCTGTCGCGCGGCGTGCTGCACGCGGCGGGACCGTACCGGTGCCCGGTCGTGCGAGTGCGCGGCCGCTGCGTCGCGACGAACCATCCGCCCCATGGCGCGTTCCGCGGCTTCGGTGCGCCGCAGACGACGTTCGCGTACGAGCGGCAGATGCAGAAGCTCGCGATCGCGCGAGGCGAGGATCCGCTGGCGATCCGCAAGCGCCTCGCCCTGCGCTCGGGCGATACGACGTCGACCGGGCAGGAGCTCGGCTTCTCCGTCGGCACCGACGAGGTGATCGCCGCGATCGAGAACGTCGCGGGCACGGCGCCCGCGCGCGATGGGATGCGCAACGGCGTGCCGGTGCGGCGCGGCCGGGGCGTGATCTTCTACTTCCACGGCGCGGGCTTCACCGGCTCGGGCGAGTCGCGGCTCGCCGGCAAGGCGACGGTGGCGCGTACGGCCGAGGGCCGATACGAGGTCCGGTCGAGCTCGACCGATATCGGTCAGGGTGCGATCACGATCTTCACGCAGATCGCCGCGAGCGGGCTCGGCGTCGAGGCGTCGATGGTCGACGTCATCGATCCGTCGACGGCGCTGGTGCCCGACTCGGGACCGACGGTCGCGAGCCGGACGTGCATGGTGGTCGGGGGCCTCGTCGAGAAGGCCGCGAAGCAGCTGAAGGTCAAGCTCGCGGACGATCCGCGGCCGGGCGAGGAGGTCAGCGTCACGCTGCAGTACGAGCCGCCGCCGGGTATCCACTTCGACGACGCGACGTACACGGGCGCCGCCTATCCCTGTTACGGCTGGGCCGCGTGCCTCGTCGACGTCACGGTCGATCTCGACACGTACGAGGTGACGGTCGACCGCTGCGTGCAGGCGATCGATGTCGGCAAGGCGATCAACCCGCACATCGTGAAGGGCCAGATCGAGGGCGGCACGCTGCAGGCGCTCGGCTGGGCGTTGCTCGAGAACGTCCTCTACAAGGACGGCAAGGTCATCAACGCGAACATGACGAACTGCATCGTCCCGACGTTCGCGGACTCGCCGGACCTCGAGACGATCATCGTCGAGGTGCCGTATCCGTTCGGGCCGAGCGGCGCGAAGGGCATCGGCGAGATTCCGATGGATGGTCCGGCCGCCGCGGTCGCGAATGCCGTCGAGGACGCGCTCGGGTGCGCGTTCGATGCGCTGCCGGTGTCGCCCGAGGCGATCGCCGCGAGCAAGCCGCGCTGGAGGATGTCGTGAAGTTGAAGCTCACCGTGAACGGTCACGAGCGCGAGGTCGAGACCTCGCCGTGGAAGCGCTTGCTCGACGTGCTGCGCGAGGATCTGCGACTGACCGGCACCAAGGAGGGCTGCGGCGAGGGCGAGTGCGGCGCGTGCTCGGTGCGGCTCGACGGCGAGGTCGTCAACAGCTGCCTCGTCGCGGTCGGCCAGTGCGCGGGGCGCAGCGTGATGACGGTCGAGGGCCTCGGTGCCGGCGAGGTGCTGCACGCCGTGCAGCGCGAGCTCGTCCGGTGCGGCGGTGCGCAGTGCGGCATCTGCACGCCGGGCATCGCGGTGTGCGCGTCGTACGTCGTCGACAACGAGCTCCTGAAGGGCAAGGACCAGCAGGCGGCGCGCGCGCAGGTTCGCGAGCTGCTCGCCGGCAACATCTGCCGGTGCACCGGCTATCAGCTGATCGTCGACGCGGTGATCGCGGCGGCAAACGAGGTCGAGTCGTGACCGACTACGCGCGACCCCGCGAGCTGGACGAGGCGATCGAGCTGCGCGCGGCGCATCCCGACTGGATGTTGCTCGCCGGCGGCACCGACCTCATGGTCAACGCCAACCACCGCCCGGTGCCCGCGGGCATCATCGATATCTGGCGCATGCCGGGGTCGTCCGCGATCGCGGCGACGAGCTCGCACGTGACGATCGGCGCGGGCGCGACCTGGTACGAGGTCGAGACCCACCCGGCGATCCTCGCGACGTGGGCGCCGCTCGCGGCCGCGGCCCGCGAGATCGGTGCACTGCAGATCCAGGCGCGCGGCACGATCGGCGGCAACGTCGGCAACAGCTCGCCCGTCGGCGACAGCCTGCCGGTGCTGCTCGCGCTCGACGCCGAGCTCGAGCTCGCGAGCGTGCGCGGCTCGCGGCGCGTGCCCTACCGCGAGTTCTGCACCGGCTATCGCAAGACGGTGCTCGCGCCCGACGAGCTGATCGCGACGGTGACGATTCCGGCACCGGCGAAGGCGACGCGGACGACGTGGCGCAAGGTCGGTACGCGGCGCGCGCAGTCGATCTCGAAGGTGATGGGCGCGGCGGCGATCACGCTCGACGCCGGCGTCGTGACCCAGGCGCGCGTCGCGCTCGGCGCGGTCGCCGATCGACCGATCCGGATCGCCGCGGTCGAGTCGGCGGTCGTCGGCCTGGCTCCCGACAAGGCCGCAGAGGCTGCGCGTGCAGCGCTACGTACGGCGATCAAGCCGATCGACGACGTTCGCTCGTCGGCGTCGTACCGCCACGAGGTTGCCGAGAACCTGGTAGCGCGGTTCTTCTCGGGCATACTCTCGTAGCGCGTGTCGACTGACGACCCGAAGAAGAAACCGGAGACGGACGAGCCGTCGGCCGCATCCTCGGGATCCGTCGACGTCGCGGTCTCGTCGTCGCAGAACGAGCTGCCTCCCGGCGCGTCGGGCTCGATCGACGTCGCGATCTCGAGCCCGGGAATTCCCGAGGCCGTTCCCGCGAGCGACTCGCAGCGCTTCGAGTCGCAGCCGGTCGGCGTCAGTGGCAAGGTCGCGGCCGTCGCCGCCGCCTCGACCGAGGGCACGGGGCTGAATCGCAGCCGCAAGATCACCGGCCTCGTCCAGGACGCGGTCAGCGCGGGTGTCGAGAGGCTCGGCTCGACGATCGGCTCGGTCGGCGGCGGCGTCGCGAAGGTCGGCGACCTGACGAAGAAGGTCCCGCTCGTCGGCTCGAGCGTCGGCAAGCTCGGTGAAGGCCTGACGAAGGCGGGCGAGTCGATCCACGCGCTGCCGCAGGTCACGAAGACGCGGCGAGGCCGGCTGCTCGTCCGCAGCGTCGTCGTCGGGTTCTTGCTCGTGTTCTCGTGGATCACCGTGATCGTCGGCGTCCAGCTGCGCACGCACGACACGCCCGACTTCCGGCCCGCCGCCGAGAAGATCCTGATCGAGATCAGCGAGGGGAGCGCCGCGATCGGCGAGGTCTACGAGCGCGCGTCGCCGCGCTTCCAGGAGATGGTGCGCAAGGAGCGCTTCATCGACGACATGACCGATCTCAACGCGACGAACGGCAAGTTCCGCGAGATCACCGCGATCAACGAGACGATCGTGTCGACCGGTCCGTCGGGCCGCATCGGCCGCGTCAGCCTGACCGCGTCGTACGAGAAGGGCATCGCGAAGGGCTCGATCAGCTTCCACTACGACCGAGGGCAGTGGAAGCTGCTCGGGATCGGCGTCGAGGTGCCGGGAGACCTCCAGATCACGCAGGTCGAGCGCCAGAAGCGCGTCGCCGCGTGTCTCGACGACAAGGGCAAAGACGTCTCCGACCAGCGCGCGAAGTGCCCGGTGCGCGACGCCGCCGAGACGATCCTCGAGCAGATCCGCGACGGCAAGGCAGGCGAGGTCTGGGATGCCGCGAGCGACGTGTTCCAGCAGCAGGAGTCGCGCGCGCGGTTCGTCCAGATCCAGGAGGAGCAGCGCGCCGCGCTCGGCAACTACAAGCGCCTCCTGACCGTCACCGAGGCGCGGTCGATCGCCGGCGTCACCGCGACGTTCGACATGCTCGCCGAGTTCGAGAAGTCCAACGGCGTGCGCGTCGACTTCGGGTTCTCGCGTCCGTCGAAGGCAGCACCGTGGCAGCTGCGCCGGTTCAAGGTCGTCGTGCCGATGCCGCGCGCCGAGGACGAAGCGGCACGGCCTGCCACCGAGCCGCCGCCGCCGTCGGTGCCGGGCACCGAGCCGATGCCCGCGCCGAGCGATCCGGCGCCGCCGATGCCCGATCCGCTGAAGGACAGCACGCCGCGGTAGCGAGCACGCGGGGACTAGATCGCGGCCGCTTCGGCGTCGGCGATACGCTTGCTCCGCTTGCGAAGCAGCAGCCACGCCGCGAGCGAGACGAGCGGCCACGCGAGCCACGACGCGTGCGCCCACCACGGCCGCTCGAAGCGCATCTCGATCGTGTGCCTGCCGGGCAGCACGTCGACCGCCGGGAAGTCCGGCGTGATCCGGCGGACCGGGACCGCCTCGCCGTCGATGTACGCGTGCCAGCGCGGATGCCAGCTCTCGCGGATCGCGAACGTCGTCAGCGTCTGGACGTCGACCTCGGCGACGATATCGGCGTCGTCGCCCGGCGAGTCCTGGCGCCACGCGCGCAGTGTCTTGCCGCCGATCGGCGCGCGCACGCCATCGGAGCCGACGTAGGCGAGCACCTCGTCCTTGAGCGGACGCTCGCTCTTGATCCACTCGAGCGCCTTCTTGTGGCCGACCTCGTCGTGGCGATAGCCGGGCGGCAGCACGTCGACGACGGTCACCGGAGACACGAGGCCCGGCGTCGGGAGACGGCGGATCTCGTAGTGCTCGGTCCGGCCGACGGTCTCGCCGACCGGCATCTTGCTGCCCTGTTCGGTCTTGAAGACGAGGTAGGGCGCGTCGAACACCCACGCGTTCTTCACGTGGTCGCGCTGCGTCCACAGAAAGTCGTAGTTCGGGCTCGCCTGCAGGCCACCGCCGCCCATCTGGAGCAGCGACGGCACGCGGTTGTAGGCGTACGAGAGCAGGTTCCACCAGTGGTTCTCGGCGCCGGGGCCGACGGCCTTGCGACCCTGCGGCTGGATCGCGAGGAGCGCGTTGATCTGGAACAGCTCGTCGCGGTTGCTCGCCTTGACGTCCTCGAGCACGCGGACGCGCGCGCCGAGCGCCGGGCCACCGGGGATGGAGACGAGCACGACGAGCGCGGCGGCGAGCGCGGCGAGGCCGGTGCGGATGCTGTACGCGCGAGGGCTCCGGTCGGCGAGCCTCCACAGGTGCGAGCCGATGATGATCGCGCCGGCACCGATGCCCATCGCGAGCAGGGTCTGCATCGCACCGAGGAACCGCACCGCCGGGACGAGGTCGTCGCCGATCTTGCCGATCGTCGGCCCCAGGCCGAGGAGCAGCGCGAACACGAATGCCGGCGCCCACAGCCAGCGATAGAACTTCGCGCGCGCGAACACGATGACGATCGGCAACGCGAACGTCAGGACCGGGAATCGCCACGGTCCCTCCGAGAGCTTGCGCCAGTCGAGGATGGTGCCGACGTGATCCTTGTTGAGGACCCAGCCCCAGAGCTTGGTGAAGCCGGGGCCGATCTCGTCGGAGACGCGGTGCGGGAAGCCGCCGAACCCCTCGCGGTCGATGAGGAGCGGGAGGATCACGGGCAGCCACGTGATGCCGAGCGCGATCGCGAGCACGGCGCCGCGCCAAAGCTCGGTCCACATCGCGCGCTCCGGCGGTGTGCTCCAGCGGGCGGCGAGCCAGTCGCGCCAGCCGCCACGGCCATCGTGCAGCGCGCGGCCGATGACGGCGAGCACGCGATCGACGACCCACAGGATCGGTTGTGCGAGCCACGCGGTCAGGACCGAGACGCCGAGGACGATCGCGCAGAACGGATGGCACAGGCACACGAACGCACCCCACGCGATCGCCGGCGCGAGGTTCGTGCCCTTCTGCAGCCAGCGTGCGGCATGGCCGAGCGCGAGCGGGAACGCGCACAGCGCCCACGTCTGCGTGTAGAGGCCGACCTGGAACGTGCCCGCGTTGCCCGCGCCCCAGCGCGACTCGCCGTTCATGAACGCGACGCAGAACGCGGCGACCGCCGACTGCCACGGCGTCGCGCCGAGCAGACGCATGCCGCGATAGGCGAGCAGCGGTGCGAGCACGAGCGGCAGGACGACGGAGAGCTGGAACCAGAACAGGTGGTGCCCGAACAGCGCGGCGGGCACGGCCGACGCGAGCTGCGGGATCACCTGGTAGTAGTAGGCCGACGCGTAGCCGGCGTTCGCGCTCGGGTTCCAGAAGTCGAAGTCGCCGTGGCGCAGGCAGTCCGCGAGGCGTGCCGACTCGGCGAAGTGGAACGACAGATCGTCGCCCGCGGTCTCGCCGGTGAAGATGTGCGCGTGGATCGCGAGGACCGCGATCGTGATGATGCCGACCGCCGGCAGCGCGCCGTGGGCGCCGAGCCAGTCGCCGACGCGATCCCAGAGGTCGGGACCCGCCGGTCGCCTGACGGGCTCGGTCTGGACGCGGGTCTCGTCTCTTCGCTGCTTCGTGTCGTCGGCCTTCGCGCTCGGCGTCGCGGGCGCGGTCGAGATGCTCGGATCGGACTCCGGCTCCTCGATGATGCGGCGCGATCCGGTATCGAGGTCCTGCCGGATGCGCGGGATCACCGGCATCGACTCGCGGTCGAACGGCATCGGCGGCGGCAGGGGCGTCAGGTCGGCGTCGGAGTCGCGCTCGTTCGGCGTCGCCGGCCGGCGCGCGCGCAGGGCATCGACGTTCGTGATCTCGCTGTCGCCCGCGGACTTGGGATCGACCTTCGTGATCGTGACCTCGTCGCCATCGCGCTTCGGATCGACCTTCGTGATCGTGTGCTCGTCGCGTCCGCGTTTCGGATCGACCTTGGTGTCCTCGTCGTTCTTGTCGGTCACGCGTCGTACTCCCCGAGCAGCGCGTCGACCTGCGCGTCTTCGAAGTATGGCGTCGCGCCGCGGACCTCGGCGACCGCGGATGCCCACCGGCACGCGGCCTCGCCGGACGCCTTCAGGTCCCATCCGAGCGTCATGCCGTGCACCAGGATCGCGACGAACGCATCTCCGCAGCCGATGTTGTCACCACCCGGCGCCGCTGGCACCCCCGCGCACTCGATGACGCGATCCTCGCCGTAAAGAGTGGCACCTGCCTTACCATGTGTCACGGCGACGACGCGCGTGTGACTGCGAAGGGCTCCGAGGGCATCCTTCCAAGAGAACCACTCGGCGAGCCGCGCCAGCTCGACATCGTTGACCTTCACGATGTCGGCGGCCTCGATCGCCTCGCGTGCAGCACGTTGTTCGTTGATGCTGGATCGCGAGCCGCGGCGCAAGTTCACGTCACAGACCTTGAGGCACGAGCCGTGGGCCGCGGCGATCGCCTTGCGCCAGCCGGCGATCCCGGTCTCGGTGTGCTGGGCGAGCGTGCCATAGACGAGGACGCTGGCCTCGCCGAGCGCGACCTCGACGTCGGGCGTGCACTCGATCCGCTCCCAGGCTCGATCGGGTACGAGCGTGTAGCGCGGCTCGGCATCGGCGACCGCGACCAGGACCTCGCCGGTGCCTCGCTCGGGATCGATCTGGACGAGGTCGGCGTCGCAGACCTCGCTCATCCGGGCGATCGCGAGCCGGCCGTCCTCGTCGTTGCCGACCCTCGAGACCAGCCGCGCCCAGCCGCCGGCCAGGCCGAGGTGCCAGGCGACGTTCGCCGGGGCGCCGCCGAGCCTGGCGCCATCGGGGAACCGGTCCCACAGCACCTCGCCCCAGATGAGGACGGCCTGATCGCTACCGATTGACATCGAGGAACTTAGTGTAAAGAATACACAGTGACGATGACGGACGGATTCGACGGCGTCTACGGTGGATCGCTCGCCCTCCTCACCGATCTGTACCAGTTGACGATGGCCGCCGGCTACTGGAAGGGCGGCCATGCCGAGCGCGAGGCAGTGTTTCACCTGACGTTCCGCCGACCGCCATTCGGTGGCGGCTACGCGATTGCCGCAGGTATCGCGCCGGCGCTCGAGTTCTTGAAGCGGTTCTCGTTCACCGCCGAGGACGTCGCGTACCTCGGAACGCTCCTCGACAAGGAGCGCCGGCCCCTGTTTCACCCCGAGTTCCTCGCATACCTGCGCGAGATGAAGTTCAGCTGCACGGTCGATGCGGTCCCCGAGGGCTCGCTCGTGTTCCCGCACGAGCCGATCCTGCGGGTGCGCGGCCCGATCCTGCAGGCGCAGCTCGTCGAGACGCCGCTCTTGACGCTGATCAACTTCCAGACGCTAATCGCGACGAAGGCGGCACGCGTCGTCCAGGCCGCGAAGGGCGCGCCCGTCCTCGAGTTCGGCCTGCGGCGCGCGCAGGGCATCGACGGCGGGCTCTCGGCATCTCGCGCCGCGTACATCGGCGGCTGCACCGCGACGTCGAACGTGCTCGCCGGCAAGCTGCTCGGCATCCCGGTCAGCGGCACCCACGCGCACAGCTGGGTGATGTTCCACGGCGACGAGCTGTCGGCGTTTCGCGCGTACGCCGATGCGCTTCCCGGCAACTGCACGTTCCTCGTCGACACCTACGACACGCTCGCCGGCGTCGCGAACGCGATCATCGCCGGCAAGGAGCTGCGCGCGAAGGGACACGAGCTCGCCGGCATCCGGCTCGACTCCGGCGACCTCGCGTATCTCTCGATCGAGGCGCGGCGCATGCTCGACGAGGCCGGCTTCCCGAACGCGAAGATCGTCGCGTCGAACGACCTCGACGAGCGGCTCATCTACAGCATCCAGGAGCAGGGCGCGCGGATCGACTCGTACGGCGTCGGCACGAAGCTCGTCACCGCATTCGACCAGCCCGCGCTCGGCGGCGTCTACAAGCTCGGCGCGTACCGCGACGACAGCGGGCACTGGCACGAGGCGATCAAGCTGAGCGAGCAGCCGATCAAGATCTCCAATCCCGGCGTGCTCCAGGTGCGGCGCCTGCGCAGCGGCGGCGAGCTCGTCGGCGACGTGATCTACGACAGCGAGCACGGCTGCGAGGACCCGTGCGCGATCCACAACATCGAGAACCCGCTGATCCCGCCGCTGACTCCCGCGCACGACGAAGCCGAGGATCTGCTGACGACGGTGATGGATCGGGGCACGATCGTCGCGATGCCCGATCTCGAGACGGCACGCGAGCGCGCGGCGGCGGACCTCGGTGCGCTGTCGATCCGGACGAAGCGGTTCTTGAACCCGCAGCCGTATCCCGTCGGCCTCGACGGTCACGTGCATCGCAAGAAGGCCGAGCTGATCGAGAAAGCGCGGAAGACCCATGGCGCATGAACCGGTGATCTTCGGGACGTCGGCGTACGCGTATCTCGCGACCGCGATCGCGCAGGCGAGCGGCTGGGAGTGCGGAACCGTCGTCCGCAAGACGTTTCCCGACGGCGAGCACTACTTCCGGATCGAGACCGACCCGGCCGATCGCGACGTGATCCTCGTCGGCGGCACGGTCGATGATACGTCGACGCTCGAGCTCTACGACCTCGCGTGCGGGCTCGTCACCGGCGGCGCGTATCGCCTGCGCATGGTGATCCCGTTCTACGGCTACTCGACGATGGAGCGCGAGGTGCGCACCGGCGAGATCGTGACGGCGAAGACCCGCGCGCGCCTGCTGTCGTCGATCCCGATGGCGAGTCGCGGCACGCAGGTGTTCATGCTCGATCTCCACGTCGGCGCGATCGCGCACTACTTCGAGGGCGGCATCCGTCCGATCCACGTCTACGGCAAGAAGCTTACGACCGCGGCGGCGCGCCGGCTCGGTGGCGACGACTTCGTGCTCGCGTCGACCGATGCCGGCCGCGCGAAGTGGGTCGAGTCCCTCGCGCAGGACCTCCACGTCGATGCCGCGTTCGTCTACAAGCGCCGCACGTCGGGCAGCGAGACCGAGATCACCGGCGTGTCGGCGCAGGTCGCGGGCCGCCGCGTCGTGATCTACGACGACATGATCCGCACCGGC